>NZ_JBDJNE010000026.1:0-23470 GCF_039674265.1 Brucella sp. TWI559 | reverse complement strand
TCGACGCGGGGTACACCACGCGGTTTGCATGGCAACAGCGGCGCAATAATCGACCATTCGCGTTCTGTAAGTTCATAGCGGCGACGTGACATCAAAGACCTCCAAATCCGAGACATTTGAATCACTAATCCATTCAAATAGCTAGACTATTTATAAGTGCACGGCCTAGCCGAACGCGGTATCGTTGTCGACCATGCGACTGCGCCAATGACAGCCAGTCGCCCTTTCAGATCTTTACGGAATTGACAACACAAGTATATCCAGACATTCGCACATATGAAGCCTGCTGAAATTTAGAGACAGACTCCGGGAACCGCATGGCTCCCGGCATTTTTTCATGCGGCAGATGAAACTGCCGCTTTATGCTTAAAATGGATAATGCTGTTTCGGATCTTCAACCGTCAACCAGCGCAGATCAGTAAATTCTGCGATGCCAGCCTTGCCACCAAAGCGGCCGTAGCCGGAATTTTTGACACCACCAAATGGCATTTGTGCTTCATCACCAACGGTTGGGCCGTTAATATGGCAAATGCCCGTATCAATTTGATTGGCCACCGCCATGGCTCTTTGCAGATCATGCGAAAAGACCGCGGAAGAGAGACCATATTCTGAGTCATTTGCCACAGAAATGGCTTCTGCATCACCATTAACACGGATGATCGGCTTAACAGGGCCAAAGCTCTCTTCAGAATAAATTCGCATTTCTGGCGTAACATGGTCAATCAATGTTGCGCTCACGATGGCACCATTACGGGTGCCTCCTGCCAGCAGTTTGCCACCCTTTGAAACGGCATCAGCAATCAGCTCATCCATTTTTTCGCCAGCGCCCGGAGTGCACAGGCCACCCAGAACCACATGTTCGCGTGGATTGCCCGCAGGCAGCTGAGCCGCGCGCGCGGCCAAACGGCTTGCAAATTCATCGGCAATGCTGGCATCGACGATCAAGCGTTCCGTTGACATGCAAATCTGGCCCTGGTTCATGAAACAACCAAAAACAGCCGCATTGACTGCTGCATCGATATCTGCGTCAGCAAGGACAACAAATGGTGCCTTGCCACCCAGTTCAAGCAGGGCGGGCTTTAGTTCTTCACCCGCAAGACGGCCGATGATACGACCAACTTTTGTGGAGCCGGTGAAATTAACGTGGCGCACAGCCGGTGCGCGGATCAAGGCCTCAACGAGCACAGCCGCATCTTCCGGCGCATTGGAGATCACATTCACAACACCTGTCGGAAAACCAGCCTCAGCAAAGCAGCTGCCGATCAGATGATGGGTGGCAGGGCAGAGTTCTGATGATTTCAGAACAACAGTATTCCCACAGGCAACCGCCATGGCAACGGCACGCGTACCAAGAATAACCGGCGCATTCCATGGGGCGATGCCGAGGCACACGCCTTTGGGACGATTGACTGCCATTGCAAGGGTGCCGGGCTTGTTGGACGGGATCACTTCACCACCGATCTGGGTGACGATCGATGCCGCTTCGCGCAGGATATTGGCTGCAAGTGTGACATTGAAGCCGATCCAGGGGGCGGTTGCGCCGGTTTCTGCGATTGCGGCGGCGATGAATTCAGGTGCTTTCGCGTCCATAATATCAGCGGCACGGTTGAGCAGTTTGCGCCGTTCACCCACCAGAGTTTGCGACCATGCAGGAAATGCTTCAGCCGCAGCCGCAACCGCTGCCAATGCATCCTCAACCGAGGCGGCTGCCGCGGTTGTTGCGACTTCGTTTGTCACCGGATCACGGCGTTCAAAACTACGATTTCCTGTTGCCTTTACCGCGGCACCATTGATCAAAAGGTCTATTTTCATTGGTTTTGCCTCCTTCAAAGCCCAAAGAATTCGGTATTTACAGATGCTTCAAGTCCACCATCCGTAGGAATATTGGCACCTGTTACCCAACGTGCGGCATCTGAACAAAGAAACAGAATAACCGGCGCAATATCACCGGCAGTCCCGGCGCGACCAACCCGGTCTATATCGGCATTGACCCTCGAATCTCCCAACGTGTCGCGGAATTGGGTAAGAATTGGCGTGGTGACTGGCCCCGGAGATACGGCATTGACACGGATTCCGCGTGAGCGGAATTGCGGATCATGTGCAGCAAGCTGGTTCCAAACGAGCAGCGCTTCCTTTGAAACCGGATAACCGGCATCGTTCGGAATTTCATATTCAGCGACGATCTTCGCAGGATCGGGAAAGCCTTGACTGTGCGCAATGCCCTTGGCGCGGCTGACATTTGAGCGCCAGCCATACCCAGCGATTGAGGCGACATTTACAATGGAGCCACCTTCACGCATTTTCGGAGCGAGACCTTCTGAGAGGGCGCGCAGACCGAAAAAGTTAACTGCCAAAGTATGTGCGGCACCTGTCTGCCCGGATACGCCCGCGATATTGCACAATGCGTCAAAACCATCCGGTATTGCATCGATAATGGCTTTAACACCATCGAACGTGCCAAGATCGCCGGCTAAAAACTCACCAAAACGCTGTTCTGGTTTGGCTCTGTCAATGCCGATCACTTCGGCGCCGAGGTGGAGAGCAAGCTCTGCCGTGCGTTGTCCTATTCCGCTCGCGACACCGGTCACGACGATCTTTTTACCAAATAACATCATGTTTATCATCCTTCTTGTCAGGACTGGGCAGCCAATATGGTGTAGCCAGATTGATTGTTTAGCTCAGGAATGAGGTTCCCAAAGTGTGCGTTCAGCGCGGGAATTGACAGTAATCCAACGAGTTTCGGTAAATTCATCAATGGCCGCAAGGCCACCAAAACGTCCGTAACCACTCGCTTTTACGCCGCCAAAGGGCATGTCGGCACGGTCATGAAGCGTGGTTGTATTGATGTGGCAAATGCCGACATCGATCTGGCGAGCAGCCTGCATGGCACGCTGAATGTCGCGGCCAAAAACTGCGCCTGAAAGACCATATTCAGTATCATTGGCGATAAAAATGGCCTCTTTTTCTGATGATGCCCGGCAAATTGTTGCAATCGGCCCAAAGCATTCTTCTGCATAGACGGCCATTCCCGGCACAACATGGTCGATCACGGTTGCGTCCATGAAAACACCATTCGCCTGACCGCCGCAGACAATATCGGCCCCTTTTTTCTCTGCATCCACTATCAGCTCTGAAAGCCGTCTTGCGACCTGCTCGCTCACGAGCGGACCAAGCGCCCATTTGCCGCTTCGCGGATCTCCGGCGCGCAATTTTCTGGATTTTTCAACAAGCATCTCAACAAAGCGATCCGCTACAGCATCCAGCACGATGATCCGGTCAGTGGACATGCACACTTGGCCCTGATTCATGAAAGCGCCAAAAGCTGCGGCTTCGGCCGCCAGTTCCAAGTTTGCATCATCCAATACGATGAAGGGTGCTTTGCCACCTAATTCCAGCAAGCAGCGCTTCAAGTGACGCGCTGACATTTCTGCAATCAAACGTCCGACACGGGTTGATCCGGTAAAATTGATACGGCGCACAGCTTCCAGAGAGATGAGCGTCTCCATGATCTGCGATGCATTATCAGATCGGTGGGTGACAATATTCAACACACCTTCCGGCAGGCCGGCTTTGGTTAGAATTTCACCGATCAGCAGATGCGTGCCCGGCGAAAGTTCAGAGGCTTTCAACACGACAGAATTGCCAAGTGCCAGTGCGGTTGCGACAGCGCGCGAGGCAAGCACAAGCGGCGCATTCCATGGTGCAATCGCTAAGCAAACACCGACCGGTTCGCGAAAAGAAAACGCCTTCATGTCTTGAGTGACGCGGCCCGCAGACTGTGTGGTCAGGGCGGCCGCTTCTTCAAAATGCTCTTGGGCCAATCGAATATTGATCGCAATCCATTCATGCGTTGCGCCGATTTCGGCCATCATGAGTGATGTTATTCGATCTTGATATTGGCCAATCAGTTTTGCAGTGGCCATCAGGATATGGCGGCGTTCTTGAGGGGCAGTTTTCGACCAGTCAGAAAAGGCGCGCGCAGCAGAGTTTGCGGCACAGACTGCATCGGCTGCTGTGCAATCAGGTGCCGAATAGGCGACCGTTCCCAAGACGGGATCTATACGATCAAACATACCGATCTCACCTTGCAGAAAGCTCATGCAAGGCGGACGCTGTCGCGCATTGTAGGTCATCCATCCTCCTCACGCGTTTCGTGCAACCAGACCCTCCCAGTCTGATATGGTTTCCCGCTTAGGTGCACGCACATCAACAGTATAATCATGATTTACCTTTGATAAGGAATATCATAATCTTGTAAAAATATATCAATTTCCGGCTGTTTGGGTGTGATGGACATAGCGGCTAAAGACATGCACCAGGCATCTATAATTGATCAGCGCAGCCCGATGATTAAGGCTGAGAAAATTGATCCGACATTGCGTGGAATATCGCGCCGTCTGGCTGCAAATGATGATGCGTTGCAGACATGTCTTATTTTACTCTCATCGGGAGAGCTGCATTTTGAGAACGCGGAGCAGGATAGACTGACATATGCCGCTCCAATGGTCTGGTTGTTTCAAAACACACACCGCAGTCTTGTGTTTTTTGGCCCCGGATCAATGGGCTATATCTTCACCATCCCGCAAACCATTGCCGATGAATTGGTTGGCCGCAGTGCAGAATCGATCATGCTGCGAGAGCTTTTTGAAGAAAATGGAGTTTTTCATCCGTCTCAGGATCATATGGCTGAGACATATATGATGCTTGCGCGCAATATAGAGAGGGAGGTGAATGCAGGGCTTGCCGGTTCGCAGATCGCAATCGTTGCCTGGATACGCTTGATGCTGATTGCTCTGTGGCGCGAGAGGCCGGACGACATACATTCAAAATATAACAGCCAGGCAAAACATAACAGTGTGAGTGAGGTGGAGCAGTTGCGGGCTTTTCGCAGGCTGGTTGAATTACATTTTCGACATCATCTCTCGATCGCTGATTATGCCAAGCTTCTGGAGATAGGATATGATCGCTTATACGGTATTTGCCAGCGAAAGCTGGGGCGAACACCGTTGCAGCTTGTGCATCAGCGGTTGCTGCGTGAGGCTGTTATGCGGCTGGAACGCACGGATGAATCTATTTCAGCAATAGCTTATGCATGTGGCTTTACAGATGCCAATAATTTCAGCCGTTTTTTCCACAAGGGGATGAACCAGGCCCCGAGCCGGTTTCGCGTGGCTTCACGCTTGCAGAAAGAAGTTGCGGTAGCGAATGCAACCTATGCCGACTGGCCCTGATCATGCGCCTGTTTGAATATGCAGCAGTTTATGCGTTGCGGAGGGGTCGGTAATATTGCCGATGCAAAGCGATGATAAAGATGAGGCAGAACACCGTTCCGCAAACGTCTTCCGCGAGGAAGACGATCAAGAATATACGGTGCGCGACGCGTAACCGCTATTCAGCTGAAGATAAAATCCGTATCGTACTTGAAGGGTGCGCGGTGAAGACAATATCGCCGTGGAGGGCTCGCCGAGAGTCTTTATTATAGCTGATCGAAAGAATTCCTTGAAGCGAGCAAGAAATGTCTTGCCGGTGATACTACCCGTTCGGGACCAGTGACGAGGTTAAGGCACTGCATCGTGAAGGCCGTGACCTGAAGGAGGCATTGACCGATGCCACGCTGGAAAACCACCTGGTCAAAAAATCATGATCGGGGATGGGGTAACCGCGAATGAGATGTGGCAGACCGATTTCACCTATCTGAAAGTCATCGGCTGTGACAAAGTTATCCGAATGTGAACAGGGTTTTCAATTTCATCAACCAAAGCCACGGCGAAATCTTCAAAAGAAAGGTTCTGCCGCAAAGTTTTTATAGGGACTATACGACCTTATTTCTGGATCTCATTATCGTGTAACATATTCATGGGAAGCCTGGTTCCTGCGATTCAGGTTTTAATAAAATCCGTCACGAAGAAATAAAATTACCAAATCACCGACGAATTAGGTCGCCTGAGCTTTGCAATTTTGGTGGGAAACCGGGAAATTATTATTGGCCGTTCCTAACATAAGCACCGTTCTTGGCGGAGCTATGGAGCAGTTTTGCCGATAAAGATTCAGATTGTTCCAGCTTCTTAATGAAAGCGGTTGCTCAGATGTCATATGCGTTAAGTATTCTCGACAAAAGCCCTGTTGCCCCAACAGGGAATGCAGAAACTGCTCTGGCCAATACCGTGGCCTATGTCCAGGCTGCGGAACGTGCCGGTTACAAGCGTTTCTGGGTCGCTGAACATCATCACGCCGACGAGCTTGCTGGACCTTCGCCAGAGGTGTTGGCTGCCTATATTCTGGCATTGACGAAGCACATCAGAATTGGCTCCGGCGGGGTTATGCTTCAACACTACAGCCCTTATAAAGTTGCTGAGAACTTCAATCTTCTGTCCGCTCTCGCGCCAGGACGGATTGATTTGGGTGTCGGCAAGGCTCCCGGGGGCCTTCCATTGTCGACCAAAGCTTTGCAGCAGGAAATTGATCGTGCAAGTCGGCTCGATTTTAACGACAAGCTTGAACAGCTCAGTGCTTTTCTGGGGGGCGACAAGATTATCTCTGGTCCTTTTGAAGGACTTGCTGCAACGCCTAAACCACTCACGCCTGCGGAGAAATTTTTACTCGGTGCGAGCCCCGATAGCGCGCTTCTCGCTGCCCGTTCCGGTTGGGATTTTGTCTATGCAGGGCATCTCAACGGTGACACGGCAAACCTGCAAAAGACCTTCGATGCATATCGCAATGCGACCGGAAAAGTGCCAGTTCTGGCGCTGGGCGCAGTTGTTGCGCAAAGCAAAGATCAGGTTGATGCCGCTCTGGCGAAGATCCGGATTTTCAAGATCCATCTGGCTTCCGGAACGTCCGTTTCAGTAGGAACGCCTGAAGCTGCGGTGGAGTTTGCGCGTCAGGCAGGCGAAAGCGATTATCATATCGAAGAAAAGCAGCCAAGCATTCTTGCGGGCTCGCCTGAACAGGTGAAGCAGAAGCTTGATGTACTGCACGCACAACATGGGGTGAACGAGTTTGTGCTCGAATTCCCCGCGGTGTCTCAAGAACAAAGAATAGCTGCCATTAAAGCCCTTGCCGAAGTGCAGCTGGCCATTGCTGCCTGAGGCCCGAGAGCACACAAGCGCACGCCTATAAGTCTGAGACGGCTTTGAGAAACTATGTGCGCAAAAACGAACAGATAAAGTGCTTTGAAAGTTTCGTTCATATCTGGAAATGCTCTTGTTAAAAGGAGAGTTTGAAGTGGGTTCCAAGCAGATTAAATTCGGCGTGATGCTGCAGGGTGCAGGCGGACATATGAATGCCTGGAAACATCCATCCGGACCTGCGGATGCCAGCGTAAATCTCCAGTTTTTCATTGATACCGCACGCAAGGCTGAGGAGGCAGGCATTAGCTTTGCCTTCATTGCAGATGGGCTCTACATCAACGAAATCTCAATACCGCATTTTCTCAATCGCTTCGAGCCTTTGACGATCCTCTCTGCGCTTGCAGCGAATACCAAACGCCTTGGCCTCGCAGGCACTGTTTCGACGTCTTACAGTGATCCGTTTACTGTGGCGCGCCAATTCGCATCGCTTGATCTTATTTCAGGCGGCCGCGCCGGCTGGAATGTCGTAACCTCACCGCTGGAAGGATCGGGCCGCAATTATGGCAAGCCGCATCCTGACCATGCATTGCGCTATGAAATTGCCGATGAATATCTCGACGTAACCAAAGCGCTTTGGGATTCATGGGATGACGATGCTTTTGTCCGGGACCGCGAGACTGGACAGTTTTATAAGCCCGAAGGCTTTCACCGCCTTGACCACAAGGGCCGCTTCTTCTCGGTAGAAGGTCCTCTGAATATCCAGCGTTCGCCACAAGGACAGCCTGTTATTTTTCAGGCGGGAGCGTCTGAAGCAGGTGTTGGACTTGCTGGAAAGCATGCTGATGCGGTCTTTACCAATCCGGGCACGATCAAAGACAGCCAGACATTTTATGCGCAGATCAAAGCCAGCGCCGTTGCACATGGACGTGCACAGGATGATGTCGGAATTTTCCCCGGTATCGGCCCTATAGTTGGCCGTACTGATGCAGAAGCTGAGGAAAAATATCAGGCAATCCGCAATCTGGTCAGTGTCAACGAAGCGCTTTCGTATCTCGGACGCTTCTTTGATCACCATGACTTCACCGCTTATGATCTTGATGCGCCTTTTCCTGATCTTGGTGATGTTGGCAAAAACAGCTTCCGTTCGACAACGGATCGCATAAAGCGTGACGCCGCCGAAAACAAGCTGACCTTACGCGAAGTCGCTCTGAATGTTGCAACACCGCGTACCCCTTTTATCGGCACGGCAGGGAAAATTGCAGACGAGATCATCCTTTGGAAAAAACAGAAAGCCGCTGATGGCTTCATTCTCGGTTTCCCGGTGATTGCCGAAGGGCTTGATGATTTCATTCAGCATGTGCTGCCGGTTCTACAAGAACGCGGATATCACGAAGGCACGCTCCGCCATGATACGCTGCGAGGAAATCTGGGACTTGAACATCCTGGCAGCCGCTATTCAAAGCCTGCTGAAAACAGTGATAGCACAAGCCCCCAAAAAGGCGCCGCATGAATATTCAGCAGTCGGCAGACGTGAACAGAAAGCTCGAAATCGAAGCAGGGCTTGCCTCGTTTATCGGCGAATTTATCGCTTTGCGTCACGACATTCATGCGCACCCGGAACTGGCCTTCAAGGAAAAGCGCACATCCACTCTGGTTGCAGATTACCTGCGCCAGTGGGGCTATGATGTTACGACCGGTATTGGCGGTCGAGGTGTGGTCGGCACATTGAAGCGCGGTAATTCCTCCAAGGCCATTGGCATCCGCGCCGATATGGATGCCTTGCCAATTTCTGAAGCAACAGGTCTCGATTATGCAAGCACTGTTTCCGGGGTCATGCATGCATGCGGCCATGATGGACATACGAGTATTCTGCTCGCTGCAGCGCGATATCTTGCAGAGTCCGGTCGCTTTTCCGGCACATTGAATGTGATTTTCCAGCCGGCCGAAGAAATTGGTGCGGGTGCCCGCCGCATGATCGAGGACGGTCTGTTTGATCGCTTTCCATGCAATGCCATTTATGGCCTTCATAACTGGCCGGGCATGCCTGCCGGAAAATTTGGCTTTGTAAGCGGTCCTGCAATGGCATCGGTCGATCGTGCAAGAATTCGAGTCAACGGTCGCGGTGGCCATGGCGCGGAACCCCACAAATCAATTGACCCGGTTGTGGTTGCCTCATCGATTGTTCTGGCACTGCAAACAGTGGTCGCACGCAATCTGGACCCGCTTGATATGGGAGTGATAACCGTGGCCTCCATTCATGGTGGTGACGCACTCAATGTCATTCCCGAACATGTTGATCTTGGCATTACCATTCGCTCGTTCTCGCAAAGCGTGCGTGAAGAGTTGCGACGACGCATCGAAGCAGTCGCACGATCGCAGGCGGAAAGCTTTGGCGCGGTTGCGGATGTGAATTATCAATGGGGTTTTCCTGCATTGATTAATGCAAAAGCTGAAACGGAGTTTGCGCGACAGCTCGCTCTGAGCACCTTCTCCAACGGCACCGTTATTGAGGCGTTTCGTCCACGCACAGCGAGCGAGGATTTTGCCTTTATGCTTGAGCAAAAGCCGGGGACATATTTTTTTGTCGGCAATGGCGACAGTGCAGGTCTGCACAGCCCCAATTACAACTTCAACGATGAAATCCTGCTGCCAGCTTCTCTGTTCTGGGTTCGGCTGACCGAAGCCTCTCTGATCTGAAACTGCAGATTTCCTTACTATGGATGTTCCATCATGGCAGATGAGTTTCTCTATACATCAACGTCAGATAGTCGTGCAGTACCACTCATTGAAGCACTGACGTTTGAGTATGATACGCGCTACGGCACCTATTTCAGTGAAGCAGGTGCTGCCGCGGAAATGAATAAATATCCGCCGGAAGTCTTTGCACCGCCATATGGTAATTTTCTGCTGTTGCTTCGTGACGGCCAGACAATTGGTGGCGGCGCATTCATGCGCTATGATGACGTAACAGCAGAGTTTAAGCGTATCTGGACCCATAGCGATCTGCGTCGCCAGGGACTGGCAAAAAAAGTGCTTCAAGAACTGGAAGCGCAGGCGCATCGGCAGGGTTACAAGCGCGTTTATCTGACAACCGGCTTCAGACAGCCGGAAGCAAAAGAGCTTTACCTGCGCAATGGATATACAGCGCTTTTTGATGTGACCGCCGATCCGGAAATTTACGGTATACTTCCTTTCGAGAAAAACATTGAAAACATCCGTGAAGTTAATTTCCTGCTTTCCGAAAACACGCTGAAGCAAGCTGCTTTTGGCTGAGCAAGTGCGTGGCTGCGCAGTGGATGTTATGGAAAAAACATCCGCTACGGTGCGTTTAAATAGACTTATTTGTTTTGAAACTCCGCCCTTCTTCTCCGACACTTGGATAGAGTGACTTCCATGACAGACGCGTCTGGATTGAGTCATCAGTTAAATGGCAATTCGGAGCAGCGTTGATTATGTCTATTGCTACAGATTTTGCGGGGACCGACCGAGGGACAGATGCCCACGTCAGTGCTGGCGACTTCAAACACTATCGCATCGTTCCGGCGCGCTATCCTGCCCGCGTCATTGGTACAATCTTCGCGGCTGGCCTTATCATTGCCGTGCTGCAATCGGTTTTGACCAATCCAAAGTGGGGTTGGCCAGTCTTTGCAGAATGGTTCCTCTCAGAGCCGGTTCTTGTTGGGCTGATGCGAACGCTATGGCTGACAGTACTTGCGACAGTGCTTGGCTTTACGCTGGGAACGGCTCTTGCACTGGCACGCGTTTCCCGCTCGCCTCTGCTATCTGGTCTATCCTGGGCTTATATATGGTTGCTGCGCTCTATTCCACTGATTGTCCTGCTGCTAGTTCTGAACAATCTCGGTTATCTGTATGAAACGGTCAGGCTTGGTGTTCCCTATACTGATATTACATTTGCTGAATATCCCACCGTTCAGATATTAAGCCCATTTGCTGCAGCGCTTCTGGGGTTGAGTCTCAATCAGGCAGCTTTTTCTTCCGAGATCATTCGTGGCGGTATTCTTTCGGTCGATCAGGGGCAGCTTGAAGCAGCAGCAGCTCTGGGTTTGCCGCGCCGCAGACAGGCATTCCGCATTGTGCTTCCGCAAGCCATGCGTACGATTCTTCCGACCGGTTTCAATGAGATCATCGGTCTCGCAAAAGGCACGTCGATGGTTTACGTGCTCGCGCTGCCCGAACTCTTCTACACGGTGCAGGTGATTTATCGCCGTAACCTTGAAGTCATTCCGCTGCTGATGGTCGCGACCGTCTGGTATCTCATCATCATGACAGTTTTGTCGATTGCGCAATATTATATTGAACGGCATTTTTCACGCGGCGCGTTGCGTAACCCGCCACCGGCTATGCTGACACGTCTTTTCGGGCGCTTTATTCCGGCGCAAACCGCGATACCGGCCAAAGCCCAGAATGTTATTTTGAACGAGCAGGATGCACAACTTATTCAGCCGCTGGCCGAAAACGGATTCAAAAGTGCACGGCGCGGAGCGGTTGATATTCATGGCGTCTCTAAAAGCTTTGGCGACAATCGCGTTCTCGATAATATCAGCCTGCATATCAAGCCCGGTAGCGTAACTGCTATTCTTGGTCCGTCGGGTTCAGGTAAATCCACATTGCTCCGCTCGATCAATCATCTGGAGCGCGTTGATGATGGTTTCATTGCGATTGACGACGAGCTGCTTGGTTATCGCCAGAATGGCAACACACTCTATGAGCTGAAAGAAAAGGATATTCTGAAGAAGCGCGTCGATGTTGGAATGGTCTTCCAGAACTTCAATCTCTTTCCGCATCTGACCGTGCTGGAAAACATCATTGAAGCACCAATGATTGTGCGTGGCATGAGCCGCGAAGCTGCCACCCTCATTGCGCAACGCCTGCTGGCCCGCGTTGGCCTCAGCGAAAAGATTAATGCTTATCCGCGTCAGCTTTCCGGGGGGCAGCAACAGCGTGTCGCCATTGCCCGCACCCTCGCACTTAATCCGAAAGTTATTCTCTTTGATGAGCCAACCTCTGCCCTTGATCCCGAACTGGTTGGTGAAGTCCTCGATGTCATCAAGGAACTGGCACGCTCGGGCACAACGCTGGTGATCGTGACCCACGAGATCGGCTTTGCGCGCGAAGTTGCCGACACAGTTGTCTTCATGGAGGAAGGTCGCATTCTGGAAACCGGCAGGCCGGAACAGCTTTTCAATGCGGCAAGCCATCCACGAACCCGGGAGTTTCTCGCAAAAGTCCTCTGAAGCAAGAATACCCTTTTAGAGCAAACCACAAGTTCTCAATACCTTGATCGCTTTTGAGCGAGCGATCGACAGGCGCTGTTCGTCCAAAATTCAAGTCATCAGGAGCCAGACAATGAAAACAGCCAAATCAGGCAATTATAAAAATGCAATTGTAGGGGGTATTCTCGCAGCAGCAACACTGCTCAGCGCACCAGCCTTTTCTGCAGAACTGGATTTGAGCCCGGAGCAGCCGAACCGTCTGCGCACAGAAAAGAGCGATGCTGTCATCAATGCCGTCCCTAAGGATTTCAAGTTCGTACAGGACGGCAAGCTCGTCGTCGGTATCAACCCATGGGTTCCGCCGATCAGCACCTATGCGACCGATGCAAAAACCGTGGTTGCATTTGATCCAGATCTTATCCAGCTTGTTTCCGACACTCTGGGACGCGAGTTGGTACTGGTGCCAATCGCATGGGCTGACTGGCCGCTTTCACTGCAATCCGGAAAACTGGATGCTGTCATTTCAAATGTGACCGTGACCGAAGAACGCAAGGAGAAGTTCGACTTCTCGACCTATCGCAAGGATGAGCTTGGCTTCTATGTCAAGGCGGACAGCCCGATTGCATCCCTCAAAGAGCCCAGGGATATCGCCGGATTGAAGATCATTACCGATCCCGGTACCAATCAGGAAAACATCCTTCTTCAGTGGGACAAGCAGAACGTGGCCGCTGGCCTCCAGCCCATCGAAGTGCAGTATTACGACGACGATGCTGTCAAAGCCCTTGCGCTTGAATCCGGTCGTGCCGATGCGGTTTTCAGCGTCAATGCCGTACAGGCCTATGCCGCATCGCAGCATGGTAAAACCAAGCTGGTGGGCACAGTGAGTGGTGGCTGGCCGCAGACCGCTGAGGTCGCGATCACGACCCGTAAGGGTAGCGGTCTTGCCGACGCGTTGACGCTTTCGCTCAACGAACTCATCAGGAATGGCAAATATCATCAGGTGCTTGAACGCTGGAGCCTGAGCTCGGAAGCCGTTGATGAGGCAAAGACCAACCCAGCCGGACTGCCAAAAAGCGGTTCTTGAGGGCCTGGGTTGACCCATGCCGGGGTACTTGTGCCAGCCCGCGAATATTTCAAAGAGATGGAGAATGGTTTATGAGAGCGAGCGCTCTGCTAACGGCTACATTGGGATTGGTGATCGCTTCATTTTTTCCAGCCTCAGCGGCGAGTGATTTTGATTTATCACCTGAGCAGGCTGGACGCATCCATGTAAAAAAGAATGCAACCGCAATCGCTGCCATTCCCGCAGATTTCAAGTTTGTCACGCCGGGCAAACTGACCGTCGCTGTGGCACCTGGTGGCCCGCCGCTTGCAGCCTATGCAACCGATGCAAAAACAGTTGTGGGTGCAGATGCAGATTACGCATCGGCAATTGCCGAAAGTCTTGGGCTGGAACTCGAAAGCGTTGCTGTCGCATGGATCGATTGGCCGCTGGGCTTGGCGTCCGGCAAATATGATGCTGTGATATCCAATGTCGGCGTGACGGAAGAACGCAAGGAAAAATTCGACTTCTCGACCTATCGGCAAGGGCTTCATGGCTTCTTCGTGAAGGCTGATAGTGGCATTACGTCCATCAGGGAACCCAAAGATGCCGCAGGGCTGCGTATTATTGTGGGTGCGGGAACCAATCAGGAGCGCATTCTTGTTAAATGGAGCGAGGAAAACGAAAAGTCCGGGCTTAAACCACTGGACCTGCAATATTACGACGATGAAGCGGCCAGTCTGCTCGCACTTCAGTCAGGGCGTGCGGATGTAATCGTCCAGCCACATGCACAGCTCATTTTTATCGCCTCTCGTGACAAAAACATCCGGCGTGTCGGCACATTGAGTGCGGGCTGGCCGGACCGATCCGATGTGGCGATTACCACCCGCAAAGGCAGCGGACTTGCAAATGCTCTGACCATTGCCACCAACGGCCTAATTGCAAACGGAGACTATGCACGCATCCTTGATCGCTGGCATTTGAGCGAAGAAGCTCTGCAACAATCTCAAACCAATCCGCCGGGATTGCCAAAGTTCAAATAAGAGATCGACGATACCTCATACCAAAGGACAAAACGTGGCCAAAACTATTGATTATTTCTTTTCCATTGGATCGCCATGGTCTTATCTCGGGCTTGATACGCTTGAGGAACTGGCAGAGCGGCATGTGGTCGAAATCAAGCCTTATCTGGCAACCGTTATAGAGGAAAATGGCGGAATTTTCTCTCGCAACAGGCCAGAGGTGCGCCGCGCTTATGGCACACAGGATCTCAAGCGTTGGGCCAAGTTTCGTGGCAAGCCGCTTTTCATTGATGACCGGCCAGCTTTAAGCGATCCCACCCCTGCTTCCTATAGCGTTATAGCGGCGTATCTTGATGGCCAGAACTGGTTGCAACTGACCCGCGTGCTTCAACATGCATTCTGGTCTGACGCAAAGGATATTGGCCAGGCTGAGATCCGCAGTGCTATCGCGGATGAAGCTGGTTTCAACGGCCGATATCTGGTCGGGCGCGAAAACGATCACGATGTTCGAGCCAAGTGGGAAGCAGACCGGAAACATGCACTCGACAAGGGCGTTTTCGGTTTTCCAACCTATGTGTACGATGATGAAACCTATTGGGGACAAGATAATCTTGGATTTTTGGCCAGCCATCTGCGCGGTAAAGCATTCTGAAAATAATGCATAATCCTTATAATCGAAGGTTCTGTCGCAAAATTCTCGAACGTAGACTTTAATTCTCTTTGTAGACATATGCGCCCTGCAAGCAGGCCGATTATATCCGCTTATTAAGATCTGCAGCCTCGCCTTCACTGGCCAATATTAGCCTGTAGCGGAGGTTCATGAAATGATTTTCTAGCCTTTTTGCGCTGTCAAAAATTTGCGACAGAACCGTGAGTAACGAACAACTCAGCGGTTCAATGTTGCATGATCAACGTTCACACCACGTGCAGCCATAATTTCCTGAACATTACGATAGGAGCCGGGATAGTTCGGGTAAAAGGAAACAGCATACAGGGTGACACTTTTGGGAAAGTAAGCGCCTTTGTAATCGATCACCATACCCATTCACCGTCATTCAATTATGCGAACCCAATACAATAGCGCAGCAGAAGTGAAAAACTCGCGACAGAACCATTGAGAATGCTATAATATTCCTCGCAAAATATCTTTCCCTGTCTTGCCTGGACGAACAGTATATGAATGATAAACAAGGCTCTGATACTTCAAAGCCGTTGAATCCCGCGAAGGCTTTCATCGAAAATGAGAGGCCCACTCTCAAGACAATCGCCTTTATGACAGGCCTTGGCGTGACTACAGTTTCGCGTGCTCTCAAAGATGCACCGGAAATTGGTCCGGAAACCCGAAAGCGTGTCCAGCTTATCGCACGCCAGATCGGCTATCGGCCGAACCGTGCGGGTGTTCGACTGCGCACCGGGAAAACAAATGTCATTGCGCTCGTCCTCAACACGCAAGACGAGATCATGGGTTTTACAAGTCAAGTGATCCATGGTGTCGCGGATATGCTGGCCGACACACAATATCATCTTATTCTCACACCTTATTTCAGTTCCGGCGCATCAATTGAGCCGATCCGT
Organism: Brucella sp. TWI559; assembly: GCF_039674265.1. NCBI lineage: Bacteria > Pseudomonadati > Pseudomonadota > Alphaproteobacteria > Hyphomicrobiales > Brucellaceae > Brucella > Brucella sp. TWI559. Next base: position 7,527 of record NZ_JBDJNE010000026.1, on the reverse strand, counting down.
TATATCGTTGAAACAGGCTCAGCTGACGGGATTATATTTTCGCGAACTGAACCGGATGATCAGCGCGTCCATTATCTGACCGAACATAACTTCCCTTTTGCTACGCACGGCCGCACAAATACCGGAATTGAACACCCGTATCATGATTTTGACAATCATGCCTTTGCGCGAGATATGGTCGACCGGTTATCCTCGCTTGGGCGTAAGAATCTTGTTCTCCTGACACCCCCAGCGCAACTCACCTATTACAGTCATATGGTTTCTGGATTTTATGAAGGCTTGCGTCAGTTTGGGTGCAATGGTTCAACGCTGGAAAATGTCGACCTGGACAGCCCCCTTCAGCACTTGCGCCGCTACATCGCAGAACGAATGAAATTGCCGGCGCGGCCAGATGGCATTATTTGTTCTGGCAGCGCCGCAACGCTGGCTGTGGTCGCAGGAATAGAAGATGCCGGCTTGTCCATTGGTAAAGACGTGGACGTTGCGGCTAAACAGTCAACCGAGATACTGCACTGGTTCCGCCCCGAACTGATTGTTGCTGAAGAAAGCTTCAAACTTGCCGGTCAGCAATTAGGCAAAGCTATCCTGGGGCGGATCAATGGACTGGATATTTCATCCCTGCAAACGGTAGGCTAGAGCATAAAGTCCTGTTGAAACGATGGAGAGTATCAATAAGAGTGTGCTTCAAAGAAAAGGCCTTAAAGCACTGATCTAATTTAAACACATGGAAAGACCGTGCGCCCCATTCAGCGCACTAAGCCGTTCTAACTGGCGGCGTGTCGCCTGTGCATATCCACCGGACGCAGGAGTGCCTCGGCATCGGCAATACCCAGTGCCTGAGGCCGCGTGCATGTGGTTTGGATATCGATAAAGCGCTTCTCCTCACCCGATTTAAGAATTGAAAGCATAACCTCCACACCGTGCAATGCACGCTCAAGAGAGCATCGCATTTCGCGCCCTCCAAGAATGGCCGCAGCCATATCAGCCAGCCCTGCAGTGCGATAATTCGCCATCATTCCACTGGAATGCTGCTCATTCTCAACACCGAAAGGATGGTCCCAGGCTTCTACGGCAACGGCAGAGCTTTCAGGTTTTGCCAGCAGCACTTCACCGCCAAAAAAGTTCGGGTCCGGCAGATAGAGCGAACCTTCCGTGCCATAGAGTTCCATATTGGCGTGACGATGTGCCCAAACATCCCAGCTTGCCATCAACGTAACTGTGGCCCCCTGTTCAAACTCCAGCAATGCCTGAATAGTGGTTGGCGTTTCAACCGGGATGATCTCGCCTTTTCTTGGTTCGGAGCGAATGACACGAGTACTCGTTGCTGCAGATGTCAGCGCGGCAACCCGCTGAACGGGGCCTAGAAGATTGATGAGATTGGCAATATAATAAGGTCCCAGATCAAGGATTGGACCACCTCCTGCCCTGAAGAAAAAATCGGGGTTTGGATGCCAATGCTCCATGCCATGGCTCATCACATGGCAGGTTCCCGAGGTAATCCGCCCAACATTTCCGCTGTCGATTTCACGCCGTGCCAGCTGATGCGCACCACCGAGAAAAGTGTCCGGTGCGCATCCCACTTTCAGGCATCGCCCGTCCGCAAGTGCTTTCAATTCGAGCCCCTGCTCAACTGAAAGCACAAGGGGCTTTTCAGAATAGACATGCTTTCCTGCCGCCAGAATCTGTTTTGAAACGGTATAATGCGCATCTGGAACCGTTAGATTGACCACAATATCAATGTCGTCGTTCTGCAGCAGCGCATCAATCGACTGCGCAATAATCCCGAACTCAGCGGCCCGCGCTTCTGCAGCCTGCGGATTGATATCTGCACAAGCTCTGATTTCGATGTTGCGAAACAAGGGAGCCAGTCGCAAGTAAGCGGCTGAGATATTTCCACATCCAATGATGCCAACACCCAGTGTCCTAATCATTACATTCTCCACTTATAAATCGCGAACTGTATCGATAGAACGGCTTGCAAAACGCGTGTCATCAGACGGATTGTCATGCTCCATGACGAAATAGCGGGCAGGTGTTTTGCGCAACGCCGCGATGAGCCGCGGCCAATCGACAATCCCATGCCCCACATCTTCCCAGCCGTCTTCATCCGCCTTCTCGCCAGTTTCGGCAATGTCCTTAACATGGACAGCAATCATCCGATCTCCATAACGCTTGATCCATTCAAACGGGTCAGCGCCACTTTTGATAATCCAGGCAATGTCCGCCTCCCAGACAAGGTCTGGTGATGCGTTGAGAATGTGCTCCTGTGGGACAGAACCATCTGACAAGGGACGGAATTCAAAATCGTGATTGTGCCAGCCAAAGGCATATCCCGCCTTTCGATATGGCTCGCCTGCTGCAGCAAGTTGCTCACCAAACGCCTGCCATCCGGCAGGTGTATCGGGTCGGCGTTCAGCATCAAGATAAGGACAGAAAATAGCCTTCATATCGATGACCCTGGCAATTTCCAGCACACGATCGACTTCGTTTTCAAGCATGTCGATCCCGAAATGTCCCGTCGGCATGGAAAGTCCGAGACTATCCAGTTCCGCCCTGAGTTGAGCTGGATCATTATAAATGCCGCCATAACCCTCAACCTGACGATAGCCGAGATCACGCAGCATTTTTAAAGTTCGCTCCAATGGCTGAAACTTCCGCGAACTATAAAGCTGATAGGAATACCCATTCATAATTTTAAACCTTTGTTTAATTGCTGATAGGCTTGCCTTTTAAAAGGCAATAACAATCCCGCGTGATTGAAATGGCTCTTCAATCACGTTGCTGAAACAACTGGAATTGCGCGGGGAATTAGGAGGAGAGCATATTGCTGATCATCTAAAGCCTTTCCTCTGTCTGGGCGTCGAACAACGAAAGCGTGTCAGGCTTGAATCCGATCCTGACCTTATCGCCTGCCCGATAACGTTTGCTCGCTTCAACACGCGCTGAGATGGGGTGCCCGGCGAAGCGAAGCCAGACCAAGCTGTCAGCCCCCATGGGTTCGTCCAGATCAACAGTTGCTTCCAAGCCATCTTGTTGATCCAAACAAATATGTTCAGGTCTGATGCCAAGTGTCGCCTTGCGCCCATGCTCGACAGAGCCATCATAACCATCAAGAAGAATGGCCGCGTCACCGATATGGAAATAGGGAAGACCGTCCTGAACCTTGATCTCACCAGAGAAAAAATTCATTGACGGCGATCCGAGAAAACCAGCAACGAAGCGGTTGCACGGACGATTATAAATGGTCAGCGGATCAGCCAATTGCTGAATCACACCGCCTTTCATCACAGCGATACGGTCAGCCAGCGTCAAGGCTTCAATCTGGTCATGCGTTACATAGATCATCGTGTTGCCAAGCTTATGGTGCAATCGCTTGATTTCGACCCGAAGCTCGGAACGCAGTTTGGCATCAAGGTTTGAAAGCGGCTCATCAAACAAAAAGACATCAACATCACGCACGAGAGCACGGCCGATGGCAACGCGCTGGCGCTGCCCGCCGGAAAGCGCAGACGGCTTGCGCTGCAGCAAGGGCTCAATCTGTAAAATTGCAGCAGCGTGTTTAACGCGCTTGTCGATCTCAGTTTTTGGCAGCCCCGCAACCCGCAGACCAAATGACAGGTTTTTCTCAACGGTCATCTGCGGATAGAGCGCATAAGACTGGAAAACCATGCCGATACCCCGGTCCTTTGGCTCCTTCCAGGTCACGTTCTGTCCTTTGATATATATACTGCCTTCCGAAATATCGAGCAGCCCGGCAACGCAGTTCAAAAGTGTGGACTTGCCACATCCGGATGGCCCAAGAAGAACGAGAAATTCGCCTTCATTGATTTCCAGATTAAGGTTTTTAAGCACATCGACTGAGCCGAAACCAAGAGACAGATCCTGGACAGAAACACTTGATTGCATGATGTTCATCCTTTCACGGCACCTGCGGCGATGCCGCGAACGAAATAGCGCCCCGACACGAAGTAAACGAGCAGCGGCACAGCACCGGTGAGAATGGTTGCAGCCATATTGACATTGTATTCCTTCACGCCCTGCACCGAATTGACGATATTGTTGAGCTGCACTGTCATCGGAAAATTTTGCGTTCCTGCAAACACCACGCCAAACAGGAAGTCATTCCAGATCCCCGTGACCTGCAGAATAATTGCAACCACGAAAATCGGTAATGACATTGGCAACATGATCTGGAAGAAGATGCGCCAGAACCCTGCGCCGTCCACGCGCGCAGCCTTAAAGAGCTCAGGCGGAAGCCCCGTAAAATAATTACGGAACAGGAGCGTTAAAATAGGCATGCCAAAGATGGTATGGATAAAAACGACACCTGTCAGAGTGCCAAAAATTCCGAGTTCGCGCGTTATGATAACCAGCGGGTAAAGCATAACCTGGTAAGGGATAAACGCCCCGAAAAGCAGTATTGTGAAGAAGACTTCCGAACCTTTAAACTTCCAGTTTGCAAGCGCATAGCCATTCACAGAAGCAATGGCGATTGAGACGATAACGCTTGGAATTGTAATCTTCAAAGAATTCCAGAAACCTGTACTGATACCTTCGCAATAAAGCCCCGTACAGGCCTGGCTCCATGCCTTTACCCATGGCTCAAAAGTGATATCGACGGGCCGGGCAAAAATATTGCCAAGCCGGATTTCGGGCATGCCTTTGAGCGATGTGACCACCATTACATAAAGCGGCAACAGATAATAAACTGCGGCAACAAACAAGATGCTGTAGAGCATGATGGTCGCAGGTGCGAAGCGTTGCTTCGGCTTGCGCCCCCATGGCTCTCTGCCTTGCACCGCAGGCACAAAAACACCTTGCCTGTGATGCCCGCCCTCGCTTTCCATCTTGCGGTTCACAACAGCTTCGCTCATCGCGTTTTCCTCCGTCCGAATTCGAGCATTGCCCAGGGAACAAGGATAACCAGCACTGTGGTCAGCATGACCGTAGAGGCAGCGAGGCCCTGCCCAAGATTGGCCCAGCCGAACATGAAATCGTAGACATATTTTGCCGGCACTTCAGAGGCTATGCCCGGACCACCATTCGTCATGGCGACAACAAGGTCGTAAAGTTTGACGATACCAGTAGCGATCATCACGACAGTTGTGACCAGCACGGGCCGCATCATCGGCAAAATGATAAAAAGATAGGTTTTCCATTTTGGAATGCCATCAACACGTGCGGCCTTCCAAATTTCGTCATCAACATTGCGCAGACCGGCAAGCATCAGCACCATCACAAGCCCGGTCATTTGCCAAAGACCAGCAATTACAATGGCATAGATGACATATGTGCGGCTCGACAAAATCGCCATCTGGAAATTATCAAACCCCATATCCCGAACGACCTGTTCAAGCCCCAGTTGAGGGTTGAAAATCCACTGCCACACAAGACCCGTCACGATGAATGAGAGAGCATAGGGGTACAGAAAAATTGTGCGAAACGTGTTTTCAAAACGGATTTTCTGATCCATCAACGCCGCGAGAACAAACCCGCCAAACAACGAAAACCCCATACACAACACGCCATAAATGGCGATGTTACGCACCGAGATGTGCCAGCGCGAAGCGCCGAACAACCGCACATACTGATCAACACCGACGAAGTTTAATACCGGAAGCGACCTCGAGGATGTAAAAGAATAGAGAATGGTCCAAGCCGTGCAGCCGATAAAAACCACCAACACTGTGGCAATCATCGGAAGCGCTGCGACCTTTGCATTCAGATTTCGAAATAAGCGTGACGGTTTTCGATAACCGCCTCCATTCGTCACTGCCATGACTGTCCTCGCTGTCATCGCCGATAATGAAGCATAGCCCTCCCAGACCACACCAGTTTCAGCTTCGAAGCCTTCTCAGACATATTGGCTTCAGATAAGCTGATGCGCTAAAATGCTTGTTCAATGATCTCCGCAAAACGCTCCTGCAACTCATCAACCGTCATGTCAGGATTGGCGAAAAACTCCGCCGCAAGACTTTCCATCTGTCCGTGCGTATCAGGTGCGCGCAACTGATCGATCGATGGTACGATATTGTCTGACTTATTAAGGATGTCGATGCCGGCACGCATACAGCTTGAGGCCGTATTAAGATCAACGTCACCCCGAATAGGCAATGAGCCTTTTGCGAGATTGAATGCCACCTGCGTATCTTTTGCCACCAGCATACTGGCAAGCTTCAGCTGGGCTTTGGTGACTTCTGGATCTTTATTCTTCGGGAAATAAACTGCATCTCCACCCGTATCCAGATAGGGTTTTTCACCCAACCCTGGCAGGCAATCATAATCCTTACCCGAAACTTTACCCGCGGTGCTAAACTCTCCCTGCGCCCAGTCACCCATGATCTGAGCACCGGCACGGCCGTACATGACCATGCCCGTTGCCTCATTCCAGGACCGCCCGACATAGCCAGGATCGGCAAGATCGCGCGCCTGTGCAAACGCCTCAAAGACCTTCTTCATCTCCGGTCCGCGTGCAGCCTCAGCATCTTTGTCCCGGTTTACTTTCAGATAAAGCTCTTTACCTCCAATAGAAACCATGAGAACCGTTAGAATACCATTGACCTGCCAGCCATCTCCGGCTGCGAGCGGGACTATGTTGTTCTCTTTGAGCTTTGGCGCGGCAGCAACCAGATCATTCCAATTCTCCGGCGGCTTAATGCCCACATCGCGGAAAGCCTGCGGATTAAGCCACATCCACTCCCATGAATGAATGTTAAGCGGCACACAGTAAAGTCGGCCCTTGAATGTGCAGGAATCAAGCAAGCTTTTGGGACGAATAAAGTCAGCCCAACCTTCCTTTTCCGCCAGTTCGGTCATATCCGTCATGAGCCCGGCTTCAACGAGCTCTTCAGCCTGCCGACCGTGATTAAGCTGCGTTGCCCCCATCGGATTGCCGCCCAGAATACGACTGATGATGATTGGGCGGGCGGTGGACCCGCTGCCAGCAATTGCACCATCCACCCATTTATCACCGCCAAGTGCGTCGAATTTTTCAGCCAGAACCCTGACCGCCGCGGCTTCGCCACCGGATGTCCACCAATGGGTCACTTCAAGGTCTGCAGCCCGCGCGCCCACGACCGCCGGCAGAGTTGTCAAAACTGTACCAACGGACAAAGCCACAACGGCCGACTTTAAGCTGAACATTTCATTTCCTCCCAAATCTGAAACGTTACAGGTAGACTAATCAAGTTATCACCGGATGCAAGCGCTTATTTAGGCACGCCCCTCGGAACTGGCAGATATTACGTAAAATTCCTGCGGATTTGTGGAGATAGCAGGCCAATAGCAGTATCCAGGGGCACAAGGGTAGCCGTTGATTGGATACTGTAACGTTACAGTTTATAATAATTTTCTAAACAAAGGTAAATTTGCTTCAAAAAAAGAACCAGCACGAAACATGCTGATTCATATGAAATAGCCTACGGCGTAGACTCATAAACTGATGCACCAGATGCGGACAGCGATGAGTTTGACAGCAGCCAGGAAATTGGCCGGGTTTTTGTCGTAACGTGTTGCAATGCCGCGATA
>NZ_JBDJNE010000025.1:0-27515 GCF_039674265.1 Brucella sp. TWI559 | reverse complement strand
CTATCGCGGCATTGCAACACGTTACGACAAAAACCCGGCCAATTTCCTGGCTGCTGTCAAACTCATCGCTGTCCGCATCTGGTGCATCAGTTTATGAGTCTACGCCGTAGGCATCAAACGCTTGCGGTCATGCCGCCATCAACATGAAGCACCTGGCCATTGACGAAGGAAGAGGCGCTGCCGCTAAGATAGACCGCAGCGCCGACCAGTTCTTCGACATTCCCCCAGCGGCCTGCCGGTGTCCGCTTTTCCAGCCAGCCGGTGAAGTCAAGATTATCGACCAACGCCTGATTGAGTGGTGTTTTGAAGTAGCCCGGTGCAATTGCATTGATCTGGAGCCCGTGCTTGGCCCAGTCGGTTGCCATGCCGCGTGTCAGGTTGCGCACGGCACCTTTGGTTGCGGTATAGGGCGCGATTGACGGGCGGGCGAGTTCGCTTTGCACGGACGCGATATTGATGATCTTGCCGCGTTTGCGACCGATCATATGACGCCCAACAGCCTTGCCGACATAGAAGACACTTGAAACATTGGTTTCCAGCAGTTGCAGCCATTTGTCTTCCGGGAAATCCTCAAGCGGTGCACGATGCTGCATTCCCGCATTGTTGACCAGAATCTCAATTGCGCCGATGTCGCGCTCGATAGCATCGACGCCTGCTTTGACGGCTTCACGATTAGTCACATCGAAGGTGGAGATATGCGCTTTATGACCTGCATCTTGTAGGATCTTCACCGCAGTCTCGACTTTGGTCTGATTGCGGCCGTTGATGACGACCTCCGCGCCATGTTCCGCCAGACCTTGTGCGAGCGCGAAGCCAATGCCCTGACTTGAACCCGTTATCAGCGCCAGTTTTCCCGACAGGTTGAATAGCGGAAATGTCATAAGTTTCTCCCAGATATTCAGACGCATGAATGGTCTTTGGTACGCATATTCTTGCTTAAATGCTATCGATAACAGACACAAAGTTGAACAGCGGGAGAACCCCAAAACGGCGTTTTAAAAAATCGATATGCGGTTTTTTCCGTTTTTCCGCATGAAAATATGCTTAAGGCTTTCGAGATTGCAGGAGCATCGCACCCGGTCCATGAAAGTTCAGTTGCGCTTTCAAAGTCTGATGCTCAAAATGCCAATTAAATGAATAGTTTGATCAGTCGGCTTGAGCCGGATAGCAAGGCCATGTAAGGAGGACCTTGGGAGCAAGAGGAGGAACTGATGAAGATTACCGCACTGGAAACTGTGCGTGTGGCAGAGCGCGCCAATCTGCTGTGGGTTCTTGTTCATACGGATGAGGGGATCACCGGACTTGGCGAAACATTTTTCGGTGCGGAAACTGTTGAAGCTTACATCCATGAATATGTTGCACCACGGGTTATTGGCCGTGATCCACTGGAAATAGACCGTCTGGCATCTGACCTTGTGGGCTATGTCGGCTTTCGCTCATCTGGAGCGGAAGTGCGCGGCAACTCGGCCTTTGATATCGCCTTATGGGATATCTTCGGCAAAGCGACAAACCAGCCAATCGCGCAGCTTTTGGGTGGGTTCACCCGCCGCGAAATCCGAACATACAACACCTGTGCAGGCACGGAATATATCAAGAAAGCGACGGGTCAGACCACGGGCAATTATGGCCTTTCAACCGGTCGTGATTATGATGATCTGAATGGCTTTCTGCACAGGGCAGATGAATTGGCCCACTCTCTTCTTGAAGAGGGCATCACGGCTATGAAAATCTGGCCTTTTGATGCTGCTGCGGAAAAAACGCGCGGTCAATATATCGCATCGTCGGATATGAAAGCAGCGCTTGAGCCTTTTGAAAAAATTCGCAAGGCCGTTGGCGATCGCATCGATATTATGGTGGAATTCCACTCCATGTGGCAGCTTTTGCCCGCGATGCAGATCGCAAAAGCGCTGACGCCTTATGGCACTTTCTGGCATGAAGACCCCATCAAGATGGATAGTCTCTCCAGTCTCAAGCGATATGCAGACGTTTCTCCTGCGCCCATTTCCGCATCTGAAACGCTGGCCTCGCGATGGGGCTTTCGCGATTATCTTGAAACCGGCGTTGCGGGCATTGTCATGCTGGATATTTCCTGGTGCGGCGGATTGTCGGAAGCGCGGAAAATTGCGTCCATGGCTGAAGCGTGGCATCTGCCTGTTGCCCCCCATGACTGTACTGGTCCGGTGGTGTTGTGTGCTTCGACCCATCTTTCGCTCAATGCGCCGAACGCACTGGTGCAGGAGAGTGTCCGTGCCTTTTATCGGACCTGGTATCGCGATCTTGTCACGGCTTTGCCAGAGGTGAAGAACGGCATGATTACGGTGCCGCCCGGCCCGGGTCTTGGTATGGCATTAAACCCGGAGCTGGACAAAGCATTCACGGTAAGCCGCCGGGTTTCAGATACAGCCTCGATATAAGGTCGAGCAATTTAACTTACAGTCATGATCGGAGGCTCCATGTCTGCCACCACGCAACCACACCACGGCGGTAGCGCCATGCCAGCAATCGCCGGACCGGCTATTATGCTTATCGGCATGCTGATGTTTTCATTAAACGATGCAATGGGTAAATGGCTTGTCGCCAGTTACAGCGTTGGTCAGGTTATTCTCATTCGCAGCGTTGCGGCGCTTATAATTTTGGCGCCCTTTCTTTGGCGGGCTGGGCTTCAACCCATTGTGAGAGCAGAAAAACCTTTGCTGCAAGCAGCACGTGTTTTCTTTTCGACCTTGGAGGTCTTTGCGTTCTACTATGCGGTCATGTATCTGCCGCTGGCTGATGTTATGACATATTGGTTGGCCGCACCGATCTATGTGGCGGCGGCTTCGCCTTTTCTGCTTGGCGAAAAAGTTGGCTGGCGTCGCTGGACAGCCATTGGTATCGGTTTCGTGGGGGTGATTATCGCGCTTAATCCTTCCAGTGCCATGTTTACCGCGCCCGCAATTATTTCAATTCTCGGTACGATTGCCTTTGCTTTCATGATGGTCTCAGGCCGCAGCCTACGCGCCACACCGGACAAGACGCTGGTTTTCTTTCAATTAATGGGTGCACTGATCGCGGGCTTCATTTTTGCGCCGTTTGACTGGCGGCCGATGGAAACGTCTACCGATCTTGCACTCATGTTGCTTTTGGGAATCGTTGCGATGGCTGCGCATATGCTCGTTAATCGCGCATTGAAAATATCCGATGCGGCAACAGTCGCTCCGTTGCAATATACGCTTTTGTTGTGGGCTGTGCTGTTTGGCTGGATGTTCTTTGGAGATGTTCCGAGAACAAGCATGATGATCGGCGCAGTGCTCATCGTGGGATCAGGGTTGTTCATCTTCTTCCGTGAACAACGGGTAAAGCGGGAAGCTTGAAAGCGTATTCGTTATCTTTCAAAAACTTCTCAATGAAAAAAGCCCGCGGTGAATGAACACCGCGGGCTTTCTTTTTGCATTGGTGCTTAGATTTACTTGCGCAGATCAGCGAGGATGCTCTGAACGCGGTCAACGATATCCGGGCCGATGTCAGCCTTATGCTTTTCGTAGATCACCTGAGACTTTTCGAGGATGCGGGCATGTTCTTCGGGCGTGATCGTGTTGAATTTAACGCCAGCCGCTTCGATTTTTGCCAGCGACTTCTTGTTCAGTTCGGCAATCACGCTGCGTTCGACATCGCGACCAACGCTGGCACATTCCTTCAGAGCAGCCTGTTCTTCAGGAGAATAGGTGTTGAAGATGGGCTTGGAGAACAAGAAAAGAAATGGTGTGTAAGCGTGTTTTGTTTCGGAAACATATTCCTGCACTTCATAAAATTTAGAGGTGTCGATTGTCACATAGGGATTTTCCTGTGCATCAATCGCCTTTGTTTCCAGCGCGGAGAAAACTTCACCAAAGGCCATTGGAGTGGCATTGGCGCCAAAATTTTTGAATGTATCGAGGAAGATATTGTTCTGCATAACGCGAACTTTCATACCTTCAAGATCTTCCCATTTGTTGACTGGGCGCTTGGAGTTGGACAGGTTGCGGAAGCCGTTCTCCCAATAACCCAGATTAACCAGACCTGCTGCATCGAGCTTTTCATTCAGAAGATCGCCGAATTCACCATCCATGACGGTATAGGCTTCTTCAGCGTTGGCGAACAGGAACGGAAGATCGAAGACGCCGAGTGCTGGAACAATGCCAACCAGAGGCGAAGAGGACGTGACAACGGCTTCCTGAACGCCAGAACGCAGAGCCTGCGTTGCCTGAAGATCACCGCCTAAAGCGCCACCCCAGAATGCGGTCAGCTTCAGCTTTCCATCCGATTTTTCATCAAGACATGCCTGCATTGCCTTGATGCCGTCGCCAACCGGGTGATCAGCATTGATACCGTTGGAAACGCGGATGTTCCGGCTCTTGAATTCAGCCTGCGCTGGTGCAATGGCAAACGTTGCAACGGCAGAAACCAGTACGGTTGTTGCGATTAGGAATTTTCTCATAAGTATCATCCCAGAGTTATAGAAAGTAGAAGAAACCAGTGGCTCAATAGAGCCAGCTGGCAGGAACAAGAACGAGACTTGGGAACAGAACCAGAAGGAGCAATACGCAAATCTCGGCAATCAAGAACGGAAAAACGCCTGTTATGACACGACCGAGCGGCACACGGCCAACGCCGGAGACGACGTTCAGCACAACACCAACCGGTGGTGTGAGAAGGCCGATAGATGTGTTCATGATAAAGAGAACGCCGAAATAAACAGGGTCAATACCTGCTTTTTGGATAATCGGCATCAGAACCGGCGTTAAGATCAGAATCGTGGGTGTCAGATCAAGTGCTGTACCCACAACCAGAACCAGAAGCATGATCACGAAGAGCAACAAGGTCGGACGGTCGATCAGTGGTTCGATATAATTGCTGATCTCAGCCGGAATATTCGCTGCTGTAATAAGCCATGCAGACACGAGAGCCGCGCAGACAAGGAACATAACAACAGACGTTGTTTTCGCGGCTCGAAGAAACACGTGACCAAGATCGGTAATCTTGAGTTCGCGGTAAATGAACATGCCCACAAAGAGGGCGTACATGGCCGCAACGACCGCCGCCTCAGTGGGCGTTACAATTCCGGCCCGGATGCCACCCAGAATGATGACAGGCATGCCAAGTGCCCATGCAGCGCGACCACTGGCTTTCAGGCGCTCTTTGCCTGAAACGCGAGGAAGAGTTTCGACTTTGTCCTTCCGGACAACCAACAGCCAGGTGATGATGAGACAGATTCCCATCAAGATGCCGGGGAAGATGCCTGCCATGAAAAGTTTGGTGATGGAGACATTGGCGGCGACACCGAAGACAATGAAGGCCATTGAAGGTGGAATGACCGGCGCAATAATGCCGCCTGCAGCAATAAGGCCGGCAGAGCGAGGAACATTATAACCCGCCTTGGCCATCATCGGAATGAGAATGGCAGCAAGTGCTGCAGTGTCGGCAGCCGCAGAGCCGGAAATCGACGCCATGATGATGGCCGCGAAAATGGCGACGATGCCCAATCCACCGCGAATATGACCAACGCAGGCAATTGCAAAATCAATGATCCGACGGGACAGGCCGCCTGAGTTCATCAACTCACCAGCGAGAATGAAGAAAGGGATCGCCAGCAGTGTGAATGTATCAGCACCTGCAATCATGTTCTGCGCAATGATCTGCGTATTGAACATGTCCATGTGCCACATCAGCGCGACACCACAGAGCATAAGTGCAAAAGCGACCGGTACGCCGATGGCCATGGCGCCGACGAGCGATCCAATGAATACGAGAAGAGTCATCAGGCACGCTCCGAGAGTTTTTCAATGCTAGTATGTTCACCCGCGAAGGCAGAAATTTCGTCTTCGGTGATGCGGCCCGTTACAATGCGGAACAATCTTTCAAGCGAAATCAGGAAAATGCCGGCGCCCGTGAACAATCCGATGCCGTAAACCCAGCCCATGGAAAGACCGCTCACAGGCGCGACCATGGAGGCGTTGATTGGTAGTTGCTGCCAGGTTCCCCAAAACAGGACCGCCGAAACGCCCAGAATGATCAGGTTGGAAAAGCCCATGAGAACAATTCTGCCGGTTCGCCCAAAGCGTGAAACCACCGTTTCCACACCCATATGCAGGTTTTCACGGTGTGCAACGACGGCACCAATAAAGGTCAGCCAGACAAAAAAGTATCGGGACATTTCATCGGAAATGGCAATGCCTGAATTCATGCCATAGCGAAGGACAACATTGATGAAAACCATCAGTGCCATGCTTGCCAGCGCCAAAATCATAAGCAGCGCCAGAAATCGGAAAAACAGATCAGTTAGCTTCTTGATCATGACATCATGCCTTTTGTATTCGGCGCAGGGACGCGGTCGAACAAAATAGCATTTTGCACATTGGCAGGCAAAATTCTGAGTGCACTCAGCGAATGCTTTGAATTCAAGCGACCCTCCTCCCGATAGCCTCCCTCCAATGGAAGCTACAATTATTTGTTTCCTGTCTCATGCACAGGGAAACATACGACTCAACATTTAGCGACAAACAGGTCGCTTGCTGGCCTTCTCCTCCACATGGAACAAGGCTATGCTCATCTTATAAGACAGCGGCCTCCAAAACCGACGCTGCCTTATTGTCAGGATGTCTGACAACTGTGCCAACTGTTTTAGTTGGAGTTTGTTTCCCTGTCCAGAACTGAAATTACGTGTTCAGTGATCGTCTGTTAAAGCTTAACTTTAAACGGTTGTCGGCGTTATCAGCGGGCCCGCAAAAAACATCGATAGAGATTGACCGTCGCTCCGCGCTTCGCAGCAACGCATGCAGGCAAAGGTTCCACACATATTATGTGCGCAAAGTCCGCCCGCATGCAGCGCGCCTGTGTATATTCTTCAGGCGCTTGCTTGAGAGTTCACAGGAAAGCTCAATTGGCAGCCCGGATTCATCACGTGAGCCGGATCAATTGCAGTCTTGATCTTGCTCAGCAACTGCCTGCGAATATCAGGCAGGCGTTTTTCAAAATCTGGACGCTTCAGACGGCCAATCCCATGTTCTGCGCTGATTGAGCCTTCGTAACGTTCGAGCACATCATTGATGATGTTTTTGGCTGCATAAATGCAGGCATCAATCTCTTTGCGATCAAGCATCATGGGCGGCAGAACATTGAGGTGAACATTGCCATCGCCAACATGACCGTAAGATACGCAAATGCACTCTGGAAGAGAAGCATAAACGGCAGCTTCTGCGTCACGGACAAAATCTGCGAGGCGCGACAATGGCACAGAAACGTCTGTCCGCAGATGTGGCCCACGCTTGGCCTGACCTTCATTCATTCCTTCGCGGAACAGCCACAGTTTACGGGATTGGTCATGCGAAGTTGCAATAACCCCGTCCACAACAAGACCATCCTGCATGACGTTTTCAAGAAAGCGCTGCATGAGGTCTTCAATATCGATCAGGCCGGAGCCGGAAATTTCCATCAGCACATAGGCCGGGTAATTTCCATCCATCGGCATGGCCAAATCCGGCATTGCTTCGCGTGCCAGAGTGAAGGCAAGAGGTGGCATGAACTCGAATGCCGACATCAAGTCGCAACAATCATATCGTGCGCGGCGATAGAGCGCGATCGCATCATCAAGAGAATTCAGTCCGAGCAGCGCGGTCGTGACCTGTTCAGGATGCGGCATAAGCTTGACGGCAACGGTTGTAATGATGCCCAAAGTGCCCTCAGCGCCAATGAACAGCTGCTTCAGGTCTATACCGCGGTTATCTTTGCGCAGCGTTGAAAGGCCATCGAAGATGGAGCCATCCGGTAGCACAACTTCCAGACCGAGGACGAGTTCACGCGTCATGCCATAGCGCAGCACATTAATGCCGCCTGCATTGGTGGACACATTGCCGCCAATGCGACAAGACCCCTGTGCGCCCAGCGCAAGTGGAAAGAACATTCCAGCCGCTTCAACCCTGTCCTTGAATTCCGACAGAATGCAGCCAGCCTCGACGACTGCCGAAAAATCATCGGCATCAATGCTGCGCACGGTTGTCATGCGCTCAAGGCTTAGAACAACCTGCGTTGCTGGGGAATCGGGTATTGCGCCAAGCACAAGACCGGTATTGCCGCCTTGCGGGACAATGGAAAGTCCACGCGCGCTCACCGCTTTTACGCATGCGGACACATCTTGTGTGGAGCGCGGACGCAGCACCGCAAGAGCACTGCTAATCACATCGTCGTGCCAATCCCGGCAATAGCGATCCATATCGTCGCCGCACAGAACAAGGTCTGCTCCCAATTGAGCGACCAGCGCCTGCACATGATCTGATGCGATGTCAGCGGCGCTCGTTGGTCTGATTTCCAGTTGCATGATTCCTCCAGCCGCCTGCCTGCCTTGTTCGATGATGCAGAGGGCAAATTCATTATTTTGGTTTTCAAGCGCATGATATAAGGTTATCAGACAACCTTACAAATACTTTTTCGGGCTTGTGGTGTTGGAGCACACAGAATCGAATAAGATCTGTCGTGGAGGAGAAGACAATGCATATTATGATTATAGGCGCGGCAGGTATGGTCGGCCGCAAGCTGTCGCAGCGATTGGTTAAAGATGGTGGCCTTGATGGCAAGTCAATCGAAACGCTGACGCTGGTCGATGCCGTAAAGCCGGAATCGCCTGCAGGTTTTACAGGCAAGGTCAGGCTTGAAAGTGGCGATTTTTCTGTACCCGGCACCGCTGAGAAGCTGATCGAAACACGCCCAGATGTCATTTTTCATCTGGCGGCCATTGTTTCGGGTGAAGCAGAGCTTGATTTTGATAAGGGATACCGGATCAATCTCGATGGCACGCGCCTTCTGTTTGATGCCGTTCGCCACGCGCACATGGAAGACGGTTATTTTCCGCGCATTGTTTTCACGTCTTCGATTGCAGTTGTCGGCGCGCCGCTGCCGTTTCCTATTCCCGATGAGTTCCACCTGACGCCACTAACCAGTTATGGCACGCAGAAGGCAATCTGCGAGTTGCTGTTGTCGGATTATACGCGGCGCGGCTTTTTCGATGGCATTGGTATCCGCTTGCCGACGATTTGCATTCGTCCGGGCAAGCCCAATGCAGCCGCATCAGGCTTCTTCTCGAATATCTTGCGTGAGCCCTTGATCGGGCAGGAAGCCGTGTTGCCTGTATCCGACGACGTTCGTCATTGGCATGCCTCGCCGCGCTCTGCCGTTGGCTTTCTCATTCATGGGGCGACGATGGATCTTCAGCGCGTTGGAGCGCGCCGCAATTTGTTTATGCCGGGTCTTTCCGTCACCGTCGGAGAACAGATCGAAGCATTACGCCGTATCGCCGGTGAAAAAGCGGTCGCGCTTATTCGTCGCGAGCCGGATGAGATGATCATAAAGATGTGTGCGGGATGGGCGCCGGGTTTTGAAGCCAAGCGCGCGCGTGCGTTGGGCTTTGAGGCAGAAACCTCATTTGACCAGATTATTCATGCTCATATTGAGGATGAGCTTGGAGGTTCGCTTTGACGCGCAAGATTGCTTTCCTTGGCACAGGCCTTATGGGCGCGCCAATGGTTCGACGCCTGCTTGGTGCTGGTTATAGCGTTTCTGTATGGAATCGCGACAACACAAAGGCCGAGCCCTTGGCCCAAAAGGGTGCGACTGTCGCCACAAGCGCTGTTGAAACGGTCAAAGACGCCGATCTGGTTTTTACAATGCTCTCCGATGGCAAAGCGGTCGGCGCGGTGCTGTTTGATGGGGGCGTTGCAGCCGCGCTTAAGGCGGGTGCCGTTGTCATTGATACTTCGTCTATCGCTCCACCGATTGCGCGGGAACATGCGCAGCATTTGAATGCAATGGGTATCCGGCATATTGATTGCCCTGTTTCCGGCGGTACTGTCGGAGCAGAGGCAGGAACCCTTGCACTCATGGCTGGTGGTGATGGGGCACTTGTTGAAGAACTGGCGGATGTGTTTGCAGCTCTTGGCCGTGTTACGCATGTCGGGCCTTCGGGTGCGGGGCAGATATGCAAGCTTGCCAACCAGCAGATTGTTGCAATCACCATCGGTGCCGTTGCTGAAGCCATGATGCTGGTGGAAGCCGGTGGTGCGGATCGCGGCAAGTTTCGCGATGCCATTCGCGGTGGCTTTGCGGAAAGCCGCATTCTGGAACTGCATGGCAAACGCATGGTAGAGCGCAGTTTTGAGCCGGGTGGACCTTCACGGTTACAATTGAAAGATCTGGATGCAGTCGCAGCAATGGCTGAAACTCTGTCCCTTGAGTTGCCGCTGACCGAGGGAGTTCGTGATGAATTCCGCGCATTTGTAGAATCCGGCCATGGGGAAAAGGACCACTCAGGCTTGTTGATGTATTTGGAGAGGCTCAACAATCGTGAGCGGGAGGAAGACCAATGAATGATGATCGAAACACGCCGCGTCGGCTACGCTCTCAGGATTGGTTCGATAATCCCGATCATCTGGATCTGACAGCGCTCTATCTTGAGCGCTTCATGAATTATGGCACCACGCCTGAAGAATTGCGTTCGGGCAAGCCAATTATTGGTATTGCCCAGTCTGGCAGCGATCTCAATCCCTGCAATCGACATCATCTTGATCTTGCAAAGCGTATCCGGGACGGCATCCGGGACGCGGGCGGCATTGTCATTGAGTTTCCAAGTCATCCGCTGTTTGAAAACTGCAAGCGCCCGACGGCAGCGCTGGATCGAAATCTGGCCTATATGACGCTGGTTGAAATCCTCTATGGATATCCGCTTGATGGCGTTGTGCTGACAACGGGTTGCGACAAGACCACCCCATCCGCTTTGATGGCCGCTTCGACTGTCGATATTCCAGCAATCGTGTTTTCGGGCGGACCTATGCTTGATGGCTGGCATGAGGGCAAGCTCGTAGGCTCCGGCACGGTGATATGGCAGTCGCGCCGCAAATATGCAGCGGGTGAAATTACCAAAGAAGAATTTCTTGAAGCAGCGCTGAGTTCTGCGCCGTCCGTCGGCCACTGCAATACGATGGGAACGGCATCGACGATGAATGCTATGGCAGAGGCGCTTGGCATGTCGCTTACAGGTTGCGCTGCCATTCCGGCGGCCTATCGTGAGCGCGGCCAGATGGCGTACCGCACAGGCCGCCGCGCGGTCGAACTGGTGCTGGAAGACATCCGTCCATCCAGTATTCTGACGCGCGCATCATTCATCAATGCGATCAAGGTCAATTCGGCGATTGGCGGCTCAACCAATGCGCAGCCACATCTGATGGCGATGGCAAAACATGCCGGTGTGGAACTGAGGCCAGAAGACTGGCAGGATGAGGGGTTTGACATCCCGCTGCTTGCCAATATCCAGCCAGCGGGTGAATATCTGGGTGAGAAATTCCACCGGGCGGGCGGTGTTCCGGCAATCATGTGGGAACTGCTCTCGGCGGGAAAGCTTGACGGGTCCTGTGCAAGTGTTACCGGAAAGACGATTGCCGAAAATCTCGAAGGTCGACAAGCTTCCGATCGCGATGTGATTTACCCTTATGCACAGCCGCTCAAGGAGCGTGCGGGCTTCCTTGTCATGAAGGGTAATCTGTTTGATTTTGCCATCATGAAAATGAGCGTTGTCTCACCGGAATTTCGCGAACGTTATTTGTCTGAACCGGGCCGCGAGGGTGTTTTCGACGGTCGTGCCATCGTTTTTGACGGATCAGAGGATTATCATCAGCGCATCAATGATCCTGCGCTCAATATTGATGAGCGCTGCATTCTGGTCATCCGGGGCGCAGGTCCACTCGGCTGGCCGGGTTCTGCCGAAGTCGTTAATATGCAGCCACCGGATCACTTGTTAAAACGTGGCATTACGAGCCTGCCAACGATCGGGGACGGTCGCCAATCGGGAACAGCGGACAGTCCGTCCATTCTCAACGCTTCACCGGAAAGTGCTGCGGGCGGCGGTCTGGCTTGGGTGCGCAATGGCGATATCATTCGCATCGACTTCAATGAAGGCCGGTGCGATATGTTGGTGGATGATGCCGAGATTGCACGCCGAAAAGCAGACGGCATTCCAAAAACACCGGCGGATGCCACGCCATGGCAGATGATCTATCGGCAGACCGTCACCCAACTCGCCGATGGCGCAACAATCCGCGATGCGGAAAAATTCCGCCAGCTCTCGAAGACGCCTCCTCGGCACAACCATTAATCGACATGGTTCGCCATTTGGTTCTTAAGCGCATTGCCAGCAAAAGTGCGAAGCGGTTTTGCGGGGCATAATGCGTTAAAACAGATATTTAGAGCGCCGATCTCATTCAATCAGACGGCGCTTTAAGCTTTTCGATGTGTCCCAAAGCCTGACCGACATCCTCACCCCGCTCAGGTCGGATTATGCTCCCATCACCCATGGTATGACTGGACGTCACACGTGAGATGCGGATGCGTTTGACGGTTTTACCCTCTCCAACCTCCATCCATTGCACAGCGGCATTTTGGTCTGTGTCATTGAGCAGTGCTATGATGTCGAGCCCGCGATGCTGGAGTTCACGCAGTGCGCGGTTTGGCAATAGTCGGGACAGGAATTTCAAGGGGGCAGCGGGTAGTTTGAATTGTTCCACGCAGATGCCGTCAACATATTTCTCGATAAGGATGAAGTTCATGGAACGACCTTTCTACGTTCGTTATAAATGGCCTTCTCATGGCCAAAGAGGAAGCCTGGATCAGGCAGGATCACGGCCACTATATGCAAAACCATAAGCGCGGTTCGGGGAATCGTGCTGTAGGAGTTGTTTGAAACATCCCCTTGAAGATGTTGATAGCTCAAAACACGCGCTTTCGCCCATGAGGTGCGGGTCCACAGGTTGATGACCAGACTTGTGTGGTCATTTCAGCGCTCTTCGTCCGAAATTCTCAATTAGATAATCGATGTTGTGGGCATTGTTTGCAATTCGCTTCCAAAGCCAAACCATCAGGCAGCACATGAGCCCCCACGCGATGATAACGTCTGAAAGAAAATGGGCTCCAAACATGACACGATTAAACGATGCAAATAATAGAATGGGTGTGAGAATAGCCACGCTTGTCGCGCGCCATTTTGCCGGTATCAATACGATTATTGCAAGTGTTGCAGCAGCGGTAGCCGCTTCCCCTGAAGGGAATGAACAATTACGACCGCATTGAGCCGCATATTGCCAAACAGGCGTAAACTCAAACGAGCCGCCAAATTCAACCAAGCTGCGTGGCCGCGCACGTCCCATGAAATTTTTGAGAATCTGCACTGTAAGAAATGGCCCCATAAGAAACGTCAAAATGACGAAAAAAGCCTTGTGGGGAGGAAAGAGCTTAAACTTTCGCGGCTTAAGAGCGTAAAGAAATATGAGCACACACATCAGAACGAGCAGGTAGATCATCGCGCGGCGGTTGGCGTTGCGTATTGCCAGCAGGATTGAATTTTCCGACAGCGGAAAGGTGTGGCCAGTTGCAAAAAAGCGTGTAACTGCCAAATCAAACGCAGGAAACATAATAAAAATGAGACTGGATGCCAGGAGAAAGCCGATAGCACGCGTCGTGTAAGCGGACAGCCATCTGTGCTGGGCAACATCCGCCCGATAAGAAATATCGCTGCCGCTGGAAACAAGATTGTGCATTTCGATAGCCTTGCAAAATTAACATGGCCACGACTTGTACCCCGATTGTCAAGAAATGATGGAGGACACATCTGTCTCCTGTCAAAGCACAACAGCAGGTCTGCATATCTGTTGTTTGGAAATTGCTTGTTGATCTTTTCTCCGGCATAACGCGTCCTGAAACATAGACTATAATAGAAGTTCGGAGCCCAAGGTGGAAAACAGCCTCATTCTGGTCGTCGAGGATGAGCCGGAAATCGCGCAAATTCTATGTGCTTATCTGGAACGGGAGGGATATCGGACGGTTCGCGCAGCTGATGGTGAAACAGCATTGCAACATCATACACTTCTCTCGCCAGATCTCGTTTTACTCGATGTGCGGCTCCCCAAAATGGATGGCTTTACCGTGCTTGGCCGTTTACGTCAGGCTGAAAACACACCCGTTATTATGATAACTGCACTGGCAGAGGATCTGGATCGGCTCAGTGGGCTGCGCTTGGGAGCGGATGATTATATTGTGAAACCGTTCAATCCGCAGGAGGTTGTTGCACGCGTTAAAGCGGTGCTTCGTAGAACCAACGCAGCCTTATCAGAGACGGTGCGCCGTTTCGGCAATTTCGAAGTCGACTTCAAGGCATATTCGGCTTTTGTACACACAGATGAAAGGCGTGTCCCCTTACAGCTCACCCTGAGCGAGTTTCGTATTCTCGCTTACATGATCCGCAGGCCGACGCATGCTTTTGAACGAGCCGATATTCTGGACGCCTGCTTGCCGGAAAGTGAAGCGCTTGAGCGGACGGTCGACACCCATATTTCAAATCTGAGGCGGAAGCTTGAAGAGCTGGGCCAGACTGGCTTTTTTTCGGCGGTGCGGGGCATCGGTTACCGCTTTTGTGATCCAAAATGAAGCTTCCTGCTCTTTCACTCGCTACACAGACAGCCGTCATTATTGCTGCGATGCTGCTGCTCAGTGTCGGATTGGCTTACGTAGGTGTTAATTGGTATTCGTCCTATCTTGAGGAAAGTCTGTTACAGACACTGCCAAGCGGTGCGGCGAATGCCTACCGGGACTTGAATGCGGGTGTATTGCCTGACACAGCGGGCCTCAAAGAGCTATTTGAATCACTCAATGGGCTTTCCGAACCTTTAGATTGGCATCTTTACGTTTCAGTTCTGGTATCCGGCCTGCTTTCAGCACTGATCTGCAGTGCGATAGGGATCTATTTGGCGAGAAGAATTGCGCAGCCACTTGAACAGTTAACAGTGGTTGCTGAAGCTTTGAAGTCGGGCGATTTTTCGGTCCGAATGACGGGTTCTCATAAGAGCACCATAGAAGTGTCGAGCCTTATTGATAGCTTCAATGCACTTGCAACAAGCCTTCAGGATATGGAAAACAGACTGCAATTCAATAACATGGCCGTTGCACACGAGTTGCGCACGCCGCTCACGATTTTACGTGGCACAATGCAGGGCATGGTTGATGGCGTTTTTCCGATGGAAAAGAAGGCTTTGGAAAATCTTCTTTTGCAGGCTGAAGGATTGTCGCGAATTGTCGAAGACCTTCGAACATTATCCCTTGCAATCGGCCAGAAACTTGTCATCCACACCGAGCGGATAGAACTTTCCGGACTGATTGAAGGTGTTCTGCATTCTGCAAAGCCAATGTTTGATACAAGTCATATTGCGGTTGAAACGGCGCTGCAGCCGGTTGTTGTATCGGGAGATTCTCAGCGTATCCGACAAGCAATCTTGGCGCTTCTTGAGAATGCTTGCAGATATGCAGAAACGGGCGCGAGCCTGCGATGCGAAATAGACAAGCTGGATGATGGTTTTGTCGCAATTCGAATCCTGGATCGTGGTCCCGGCTTTCCAAAGGATATGTGTGGCGTTGAAGTGAAACCATTTTGGCGCGGGGAAATATCGCGATCGCGAGCCACTGGCGGAACAGGGCTGGGGCTTTCAGTGGTTCAGGCGATCGTGATCGCTCATGGCGGAAAGCTGGACCTGCAAAATAGATCTGGCGGCGGCGCATCGGTGTCGATCATTCTTCCGGGCCATGGTGACGATAACGGTAACCGGCATTCCGTCAATGAACCTTAGCGAATAGACAAAACGGGGGGCTCACTAGAGTATCCGTTTTATTCAAGCGATCATAGCAGGTATAACGACCATCACCGAAGGCAAAAGGCCAACGCATTACCCTCGCCGCCGACCGGGCCTATAATCTCGAAGCCTCTGTGGAGAGCTCGCGCCCGCAGCGCCTTGAAGAGGTGTTCGGCTGGATCAGGGCAAAGGCCAAGGTCCGGGGCAGACCGCTAAAGCGCATTCTGAAAACTGTGAACCGGCTTTCGAGTAAGATGCGCGTTTAAGCAATTGATTAGAGTGCCGATCAGATTGAAGCCGATCCAAGCGCACTCTAATCCGCCTGTTTACCCACTACGAGAGAAAAGCCAGACACTCTCACGTGGGATATCGACCCAGACCGGACCTTCTGGCAGCGCCTTGGGACCAAAAGCTTTTGCGGAGAAATCTCCGGCGCGCAAACGGTATTCCCAGCGATCACCAAGATACAAGCAGGCATCAAGATGCATTTCCCTGCGTTGTTGACCGGGTGCATCGTGCACTGCAATCTGTTCGACCCGGATCACGGCTTTGTCATCCTTTTCCTCGCTTTTGCCAACGATAACCCCAACCAAATGCCAGTTGGTTCCATGAATACTGGCCGCTTCACCTGTTCGACGGATCTCGCCATTGGCTATATTATTTGCGCCCAGAAAATCGGCTGCGTAGAAAGTTTTCGGCTTGGTGTAGATGTCTTGTGGCGTTCCTTCCTGAACGATAGCGCCATTGCGCAGCAGCAGGATGTTGTCAGAAGCAGCAAGCGCTTCCGATTGGTCATGGGTGACAAGTACTCCGCAGATCTCGAGATCCAGGATCAGTTTGCGGATCCAGTACCGTGCTTCCTCGCGCAACTTCGCATCAAGATTAGAAAGTGGCTCATCCATGAGAAGCACACGCGGTTCATAAACCAGCGCACGGCAAATGGCGACGCGTTGCTGCTGACCGCCGGAAAGCTGATCCGGATAACGCTCTGCAAGGTGACCAAGGCCAATCTTTTCCAGCGTTGCTTGCACACGCTTGCCTGCTTCAACCTTATTGACGCCGCGCAATTTCAGGCCATAGGCAACGTTCTCCATCACCGTGCGATGAGGCCAAAGCGCATAGGATTGAAACACAAGGCCAATATTACGGTTTTCCGGCGCAACAGTGAGCCCCTTACGACCATCCAACATCGGCTTGCCGCCAATGCTGATCAAACCTTCTTCAGGCTGCTCAAGGCCGGCGATGCAGCGCAACAAGGTCGTCTTTCCGCTGCCCGATGCACCAAGCAGCGAGACAATTGAACCGCGTTCAGCCGTAAACGATGCGCCTTGAAGAATATGAAGGCCGCCAAGATATTTGTGAACATCACGTACAACGAGTTCAGTCATGGATTTTTGCTCCCAGACGAAGGGCGAGACCAAGGCCTGCGCCGGTAAGAACGATACTGACAAAAGCGAGTGCTGCGATCGTGTCCATTGCGCCGGACTGGATCATCGAAACCATCAGAGAACCGATAACTTCGGTTCCAGCGCTCATGAGATAAATGCCGGTTGCGTAGTCGCGCAGAAAAACAATCATGATCAGTGCCCATGCACCAACAAGACCAGGGCGCACGATCGGAATGACGATATCGCGCCATGTTTGGCCAATGGTTGCACCTGTTGTGCGCGCTGCTTCTTCCAGTTCCGGGCTAACTTGAATGAGTGTGCCTTGCAGAAGCCGAAGCCCATAGGAAAGACCAACAATCAGATAAGCAATGAACAGGCTTATCAATGTCGTTCGAAGTGGCACGAGAAACGGAATGAACAGGAAGAGCCAGAAGAAGGCGAGACCAATGATCAGGCTTGGCATCGAACGCGGCAGCAAAACCATATAGTCAAGCACCGTATTGGACACATCACGATTACGATGGCCTGCAAGACCGACCACGAGGTAAATGGCGACCGCCGCAGCGCCGCCCACGACTGCAAGGATGACCGTATTGAGAACGCCTCGATAAAGGCTTGGAACTTCAACAAGGGCATTGAAATGCTTGACGGTGAGATGGGCGAAAGGATTGACGCCCTGCCCCCAGGCATCAACGAAAGCGCGCAATATGATACCGCCAATTGGCAAGATAACTGACAGGAAGAGCCAGAAGCCGATAATAGAAAGCGCAATGATCTGCCCTGCCTTACCAAGGCGCATAACAGTGGTGCGCGAACCTTTGCCGCCAAGGGCTGCATATCGACGGCTATGGCGCAACAGCCGACGCTGATACCACACCAACGGCAAGGTGAGGAGCACCAGCAACACAACCACAACGGCCATCAGCTGATAGGTTGGCACACCAAAAAGCGTGGTAAGCTTATAGATATAGGTGGTCAGAACATTAATGCCGCTTGGATCGCCCAGAACCAGAGGAACACCAAACATCTCAAAGCCGATCAGCAGGTTAAGGGCTGTTGCGAAGATGAGTGCAGGCAAAACCATCGGAACCGTAACATCCCAGCACACGCGCCAGACGGGTGCTCCGGTGATACGTGCAGCTTCTTCCAGATCAGAAGGCAGGTTGCGCATTGCTGCCGATACATACAGGTAAACATGCGGAACATGCGCAAGGCCGGTAACCAGTACAATGCCGCTCAGCGAATAGATATTCCAGGGTACGAAACCGAAAATATCACGCGCAAGAATTGACACAAATCCAGATGGCCCGATAGCGACCGTATATCCAAACGCCAGAACCAGTGCGGAAATAAACATCGGAACCAGCACGATGACTTCAAGCACCTTGCGAAACCGGACATCGGTACGCGTGAGCAAAAAAGAAAGTGCTGCGCCAAGAGGAACGGCGATCAGCACCATGCCCACAGCCATGATGATCGTGTTCCACAAGGAGTCATAAAACATCGGATCAACGAGGATATATTCATAGGCACTGAGCCCTAATTGAGCATTCGCACTGAAAAACGGCCCATCGAGAAAGCTCTGATAAATGATCAGACAAATCGGTGTGAGGACACACAGTGTCAGCAACCCGATCACAAGCCGCCTGAACAACAGCGCTTCACCGGGTGCGCGCGGTGTCTTCAGACGCACCTGGCGAGGCACTTCGCGGGTCAGCTTTTGGGTATAGATATCCGCCGGCATGGATTGCAACCTCCGGGAAACAAGCGATTTTCAAAATGGAACTGCCTGACGGCAATGGTGCTCCGTGAACCGGGCAGGCATCCGTGTCTTCACGGGGGAAAGACGCGATGCACTGGCCCGGCTCCGGGATGAGCCGGTTTAAACCGACAGGGCTTGGATAATGATCAACCCTTCAGCGCTGCGCGCCATGCATTGAGAAATTTCATTCGCTTCATAGGGTCCATGAATTGCAGAAGGGTTTCATCAAGCGCGATCGGCTTGAGGTTGCCACCAACCATCTCATTGAGCGTATCGATATTATAACCTTCTGTCGCATCCTTACGCAGCGCAGGCATTCCCTTGGAAGCAAGGGCTGTCTGGCCTTCCTGCGAGAGCAGGAAATCGACAAAGAGCTTTCCAGCGTTCGGATGCGGCGCATCTTTCAGAACACCGGTAACGCGTGAGAAGGCTGGCGTATAATCCTTGCCGAAGGCCACACCGAGATTTGGCGCACTCTTTACCCAATCCAGCGCATACGAACCGATCAGATTGTAAGCAAGGACATTCTCACCCGAAACCACAGTCTCACGCATCGAGCCAGTCGAGGAGTAGGACTTTCCCTTAGCCTTGCCAAGCGCTTTGGTCATATCCCAAAAGGTGTCGGTATTGTTCATATCGTTGGTCTGAATGAGAAAACCAACGCCGGATTTCTCGGGATCAAAAGTCGCGATACGACCGTTATAGTCACCGCTGGAAATGAAGTTAATCAGGTCTTCGCGCGTTTGCGGAACTTTGTCTTCCGGCAGCGCTGTCTTGTTATAGATCATGCCAATCGGCTCGATCGATGTCGCATAAACGATATCTTTATAAACTGCCCAGCTCGGCAGTGAGGGACTTTCCGCTGATTTAAATGCTTCCAGATAGCCATCGACAGCAAGTTTTACGCCCTGATCCATTGCCGAGGTCCAGAACACGTCGCCACCCACTTGCTTTGCAGCAGCTTCCGAAATCACACGATTATAAACGCCGTTTGTACCAATATCGTTATAATCAACGCGGATATCCGGATACTTTTTTGCAAACGCATCAAGCGCTGCCTGCGCTTGCGCCTGATCGGTGGCCGAATAAATGGTGACTGAACCTTCTTTGCGAGCCGCCTCAACGAGGTCATCGCTCGCAGCCAGCGCTGGCATAGCAAAAGCCAATGTCGCAGCGCACATTATCAACGCATAAGAGAAAGATTTTTTCACGTTCATAGTCCTCCCAAAATTAGTTCTCAATTTCGAGGGGAGAGACATCGCACGATTTGAAACGCTTTATATTTATAAAAAAGCAGTTTTCGCTTCGATTTTACTGAAAAAACGATAGCGCTTCCGCTTCTCTCGAAGCAGACTAAAGTTTTTATAAAATCGACATCCTCCCAACAACATAGGAAACCCATTCGCTCCCACGAGCGGATCACCTCAATACATAGATTGACTGCCGAAACTGTCAGCAACCTGTCAAAACCGGGCAGGATTTTATTGCTATCGGTAATTTTTCATGTCATCTATAAATCATGCGCATCCTATTGGTTGAAGACACCCGGGATGTCGGGGAGGCAATCAATCAACGGCTGGAGCGAGTGGGACACTCGGTTGATTGGGAAACAGACGGGCTAGCCGCAGCTGAAATTCTCGACTTTACCGATTATGATCTGATCATTCTTGACGTCATGCTGCCTGGGCTTGATGGCTTTGAGATATTGCGTCGCATCCGCGCGGCGAAAAAAATCGTTCCGGTTCTGATACTAACAGCACGCTCCGAGATCGAAGACCGGGTCAGCGCGCTCGATCTTGGCGCAGACGACTATCTGGTTAAGCCTTTTGATTTTCGCGAGCTCGAAGCACGGGTGCGTGTTTTGTTACGCCGCAACAGTGGCGAAACAACCAACATCATTTCTTGTGGCAATCTGCAGCTTGATCGGCAAAGCCGTAACGTACACATAGGCAATCGTGAGGTTCAGCTGAAACGACGCGAAATTGCGATACTGGAAGTTTTTGCGACCCGCCCGGGCCGACTGTTCAGCAAGGATGAACTGATGGATGCTCTGTTTGGCTTCGACGAGGGCGTCAATCACAATGCGGTCGAACTTTACATCTCCAGAATACGCAAAAAAATCGAAGGATCCGGCGTTTCGATTGTTACGCAGCGCGGTATTGGCTATCAGCTGGTGATCGATGAGAACGCGTGAACCATCGCTTTTTTCACGCCTTATCGTTCGTGTTGGCGTGGTTTTGCTCATTGGCGCGAGCATCCTGATCACCGCTGCCTGGTATTATGGTCGGACAGCCGCCAATAAGACCTATGATCAGTTATTGCGGGGCGCAGCCCTTCAGATCGCTGACGGCATTACCCAGACTGATGGCAAGCTGATCGTCAACTTGCCGTCTTCGGCGTTTGAACTTCTTGGCTTTGCAGAAAGAGACCGTATTTTCTATCGCATTGTCGGACCGGATGGAGCCTTGGTCAGCGGTTATCCTGATCTCAATATTAAGGACGATCTCATTGCTGCGCGCCGCAATCCGAAATTGGAGACTGAACACTATCGCGGTGCGGAAGTTCGCGTCATCACGGTCGCGCGCGCACTTGCCGATCAAGCGCAAAGTGGATGGGTCTATGTGGTTTTGGCCCAGACGACTGAAGCGCGCCGAGCGCTTGCGGGTGAGATAACGCAAAGGGCGATGTTTATTGTTGGCATTATGATTTTGCTTGGGCTGGGCGGGACCTTTCTGGCGGTGCGTTATGCACTGAAACCTGTAACCAACCTCGCCCATGCACTTCGCCTGCGTAACCCGGAAGATTTGACTCCAATGCAGACG
Organism: Brucella sp. TWI559; assembly: GCF_039674265.1. NCBI lineage: Bacteria > Pseudomonadati > Pseudomonadota > Alphaproteobacteria > Hyphomicrobiales > Brucellaceae > Brucella > Brucella sp. TWI559. Next base: position 5,869 of record NZ_JBDJNE010000025.1, on the reverse strand, counting down.
CCGGCACCGCAAGAATTGCAGCCTTTTGTGGGTGCAATCAATCATTTCATGACACGGCTGGACCAGCGTGTTGTACGCCTTCAACAGTTTATTGCAGATGCTGCCCACCAGATACGCACGCCGTTAACGGCTCTTTCCGCGCAAGTCGATATGCTCGACGAAGATAGAATGAGCCAGAGTGATCGCGAGCGCACTCAACGGATTAAAACACGCACCAGTGAATTGGCTCGATTGACCAATCAATTGCTTAGCCACGCCATGGTTATCCATCGTTCCGGCATCATCAAACTTGAGAAGGTGAACCTTGTTGAAGTGGCGCGCGTGGCATTCAACCACACGATCCCGCTAACCGTTGACCCGGACATGGTCATTTCTTTTGAGGCAGGGCGACCGGATTTAATTGTTAAGGGCGACCCGGTCAGCTTACGGGAAGCCATTGCCAATATCATCAGCAATGCACTGCGCCATGGCGCCATTTCGCGTCTTGATGTGCGCGTCATGAAGTTTGGCAAGCGCATTTGCGTGGAAGTCGAAGACGATGGCCCCGGCATTCCGCCAGAGAAATGGGATCAGATGTCGCGCCGTTTTAATGCTGCTTCGTCCAAGGCGGCTTCTGCATCGGGACTTGGTTTCGCTATAGCCGCTGAAGTTGCGCTTGCACACAACGGCCTGATCCGATTCCGGGAAAAAGGCTCTGCGGGCTTTACGGTGATACTCGACCTGCCAAGCGCATCGGAGAACCCAGCTTGAAAACCTATTTTCTAACTGCCCTGCTCATAACCATAGCGATCACTACAGCACACGCTCAATCAGATGAGGGTACAACGACCCATTTTCCGGCATTCGGCAAAGAAACAGGTCGGCTTGTGATCAAGGGTGCGGCTGACACCTCGGCCTTAAAGCCATTGATACGCGATTTTCAGGAAGAAGAGCCACATATTGCAGTCGACTACACAGACTTCGTGACCAATGATCTCTATCTAGAAGCAGATGAAGCATGTCGTGAAGGTCAGAATTTTGGTGATCTGCTGATATCCTCCTCTGTGGATCAGATGGTGAAGCTTGCCAATGACGGATGTGCGCAGCCACATATTTCTGCGCAAACACGAGCAATGGAAAACCACACCAACAATTGGCGTGATGAGGTTTATGGTTTCACCTTCGAACCATCTGTCATCGTGTATCACAGCGATTACGTCTTGCCGCAGGACGTTCCGCACACACGTGGCGAGCTTGCCGACCTTCTGCGGCGTAAGCAGGAATATTATAGAGGACATGTTGCAACATATGATTTACGGCAATCGGGAGTTGGCTATCTTCTCGCCTTCCTCGACGCTGAGCAAAACTCCACGGCTTATGGGCGGCTGCTGGAGAGCATGAGCCGGGTTGATACGCAACTTCGCTGTTGCAACAATTCGATCTTATCCGACATCGAAGATCGAAAAATATATATAGGTTACAATATCATAGGGTCTTACGCATATGCCGCGAGCCTACGCAATCCAAAGCTGAAAATCGTATTGCCACGCGATTACACGCTTGTATTGAGCCGTGCTGCACTCATCCCTCAGAAAGCGAAACATCCTGAACTTGCAGCGCGTTTTATCGATTATCTTCTATCCGAGCGCGGCAGGCGGGTCGCCCGAGAAAAAGCATTCTTCTTTTCGCGAGATGGCGCTCTGCCTTCAGGGATTGATGGCCCTTCATCGCTGATCGAAAGCGGCGTTGGTCGCCTTGTGCGCATCAGTCCAGCGCTGCTTGCAACGCAGGACGCCGCACAGCGAAAAAGATTCATCGACGAATGGATTGAAGTGATGGCAGCAAAAGATAGTCATAAAACAGAATAATCATAGGCTGGTATAACAGGCGCTCATCGGAAAAATTTTGAATATTCCAGTCAAAGTATAGAGCCACACTCGCTGCCAAAGAACTCCCCATACCCACCGGCGCAAGGTATATGCAACAACACTTCTTCGCGCCCCTCACATAGATAAATTTAGAGGTTATCAAAGGCGGTTTATCGACCGCCCGTGGGGCATAGAAATAATTGATTAAGCTTGTGATTAATCTATCGGAAATATGCTTGAATTCGGCCCGAATAATTATAATTATGACGTTCTCAAAAACTAAATATTTAAAGAAAAGGGTAAAGATCAGGTGGCCAGCAGCAGCGATCCGACATTCGCATTACTAAGATTGAATCCTGCTAAATGGCAGTGGAGCAGAGCAATACGATCTTTTGTTTGTATTGGCGCACCCTTTACACTGGGCTTAATTCTTGGTGACATCATGACTGGCATGTGGATTGCCATGGGGTGCCTGATGATGATCACGGGGGAGAGTTCAGGCAGCTATCGCTCCATATTTGCAAAGATACTCATTTCCGCACCTTTGGGCGCACTCGGCTATCTGTTGGGCTACCTTGGATCCTTGCCGTGGGGTGCGGTGGTTGTCTTGATGATGGTTGTTGGATTTGCATCTGTTTTGTTAAGTACTAAGAGTAGAGCGCTATCCATTGGTACGTTGCAAACCCTGCTTCTCGCTTCAATTGCCCTTGGTGTTCCTGCAATTTCTCCCTTTTGGGAACCTGCACTTCTCTATCTGGTGGGCGCTTTATTTTACGCCTTGGTACTCGGCGTTGAAGTCCTGATCCGGGGCTGGCATGCACAGGATGAGCCAACGAAAACGGCGCCCAGCACTGCATCACATGCATCCAACACAACTTCTTTGCCTACCGCTTTCGCCTTCGCTGTTTGCCTTGGTGCAGCATACTCGATTCATTGGTTCAATCACGAAGCACACTGGTTTTGGGTGCCACTGACGGTCGGTCTCGTAATGAAGCCTGATTTTGGCTCTATCAGAGATCGCGCAGTTCAGAGAATTATTGGTACTTTGGTAGGTGTGCTGATCGGCGCTCTGGCGCTTGCGCTCACCCCGAAGGGCTTGGCTTTGATTATCCTGATGTCTCTGCTCGCCGGAATATTGCCTTGGGCGATGCAACGCTCTTACGTTTTGCAGGCAATTTTTCTCACACCATTAATTTTGATACTTGTTGACATCATTGTTCCCGGAACGCGCGATATAGATTATGGAATGCAGCGGCTGATCGATACTGGAATTGGAGGCATCATTGTCGTTGTTTTGGGCTTCTTGCCACTCAAGTACATACAACCCAAACCAGCAGACCTTTGACCGCAGTTTTAGTTGAGATTATTAAACGAAGGCTTTTCATTGCTACGTCTCTGAACTCGCTCGGCTGCTTTCACGCCCGAGCGAGAGAGCGTATTTTATATCTTCATTCATAGGATGATCTCGGATAATCACGCTTTACAATGCAATCTGCAGTAACGCCGGATAAAGTGTCAGTTGATTGACACCCAATTTTGCGGACTACCCGATTGGTGGTCATTTTTGTGCGCTACGCCGTTTGTCCAACGTCCTTGTAATTGGACATGCATGGCATTTTTACCTGACAGAATCCCGTTATGTTTAAGCAAAAATTGCAGCGGGTGCTTTCCCTGAACTTGGTACTATTTCGGCTGAAAAGAGCGCTGAAGCATTTGTCGAAAAGCTGGCAAATCTCAGCTGTGATCTTGGCGTGCAGCAGACGTTGCGCGAAGTTAGATGCTCGCTTAACCATGTATCGCGCCAGCGATATACGTTCATGTGCTCGTTCTGCACCAGTGAAATCTGCTCGACGCCACCACCTATGGCGATGGCCATACCATCGCAGGTAATCTGCTTGGCAGCTGTTGCGATAGCCATCAGCCCCGAAACGCATTGGCGATCCATCGACTGGCCGGGAAACGACGCTGGAAGACCGGCGCGTACCAATGATGTTCGGGCAATATTCATATGAGTTGTGCCTTGCTGAAGCGCAGCACCCATAATAATATCCTCCACTTCCGCACCATTAATACCCGCATGCTCGACCGCCGCGGCAATCGCATGCCCTACCAACGCTGGCGCGGACGTATCATTAAACTCTCCGCGAAAAGCCTTATCAATCGGTGTACGCGCAGTTGAAACGATTACAGCTTCTCTCATCAGAGACCCTCTACTGGTGCTGAAATATAAATCCGTTCAGCCAACGCTCTATGTTTCGATGTAAGCGGAACAGGTCGGCGCGTATGACGATCAACGTAGACATGCACATACTCACTGATTGTTGCAGTCAGGTCTTCCCCCGTCCTTGAAGATTCCAAATCCCCATAGCAAGCTGGTATTGCCGATATGCTCAACGCGACCCCCGATGGCGATGTTTTCAGGGTAGGAAATATCCGAGAACTAATTCGTCGCACTGCGTGCAACGATACCGACGGGCGTGGAGCCGTTCAACTCCAGAGCGCCCGCAGCTATGAGCGAACGATTCAAAGCAGCATCGGCAATACTGCATGTAGACGACATTATTGATATGGCCATGAATGTCCATATCACCCAAGCGTGTTTGCATGTGTTAAAACTCTCGGTAGGCTGAACGAGATTCAGCTTTCAGACGAATCTTTTGAATTGTCATTCGAGGACATCGTGCGCCCTCGACGTTGCAATGATGCGATCCACATGCGCCAAACCGGCATCGGTTTCGATAAAGTTCATCACATCATCGATTTTTGTGAAAGCGGCAGCAACCGCTTCTGGCGTGCGCGCGTCCTTCCGCAAATAGACACCTTCGCTTTCCACAATCGCCATGCGTGCAACAGTGGACTTCCCCTTCAAAAGTGGAGGGCTTCTGTTAGACAGGACTGACAGGAGATTTAGAATTGAAGCAGCGAGAATTTACAGAAGAGTCCAAGCGGGAAGCCGTTCGTATTTTAACCACGAGTTGTCGCAGCATTTCCCCGCTTTCCGAGGACCTTGGCATTGGCAAATCAACACTTGAGCGTTGGCGGTGTAATTTTGCTGAGAAAGATTTGCTCTCCGGTCCGCATGAAGACATAAGCCAGGAGCTTGCTCAGCTCCGTAAAGAAAACGAACTTCTGCGACAGGAACGTGATCTATTAAATTGAAGCAGGGAAAACGATTCAGTGAATCGTTTTCCCTGCGCAACGCGACGGCCTTCTTCGCTCGAGTTGAGGCGGATAAGAAAACAGTCCGGTGAACTGTTTTCCCGCCGAACAGTCGATGAAGTTTGCGTTCATCGACACGGAGAAGGCCCATATGTCTCTTTTACGGCTATGTGCGTTCGCAGATGTCAGCATCAGCGGCTATTATGCATAGCGAATTGAAATGAAGAAGGTATTCGAGCACGCCGTCACCGTACGGCACGACTGAGTGCCAAGAAAACGGTGTTAAAGCCCGGCAGAAAACACGTTTCAAACGCGCGACAGACAGTAATCATGGTGAACCCGTCGCTCCCAATCTGCTGGATTAGGACTTACCTGTGATGAACCGGATCAGAAATGGGGGGTCGACATCAGTTATATATGGACGGCCGAAGGCTGGCTGTATCTGGCAATCATTGTCGATCTTTTCTCTCGCCGTATTATCAGCTGGGAAGCACGTGACCGGATGAAGAAGGATCTGGCACCCTGTATTCCAGACCAGAAATGACGTAATCAATGCCATTGGCGAATATATTGATGGGCTCTCAAATCCCCTGCGCAGACACTCTGCAGGAAGCAGCGGAGACATTGCGTGGCCTAATTGAGAAGATTTCACTGACGCCGGGGCCGGAACGCGGCGAGATTTACGCGACACTGCACGGCGAACTGGACACGATCCTGAACTGGACCGAGCGGCAAGCCATTGGAAAGGCTGTAAAAACAACAAAACCCGCAGCGGATGCTACGGGTTTGTCGTTATCAGTGGTTGCGGGGGCAGGATTTGAACCTGCGGCCTTCAGGTTATGAGCCTGACGAGCTACCGGGCT
>NZ_JBDJNE010000024.1:0-28992 GCF_039674265.1 Brucella sp. TWI559 | reverse complement strand
TCGCGTTCTGTAAGTTCATAGCGGCGACGTGACATCAAAGACCTCCAAATCCGAAACCTTTGAATCACTAATCCATTCAAATAGCTAGACTATTTATGAGTGCACGACCTAAAGCTCTCCATCCAACATTTGGGATATAAATTTGCGGTTGGCGTGCGGCAAAGCGGGACACAACGGGAAATGTATACCCACCAGTCGTGATTTTTTGCTTCACAAAAGACGTTAAATAATACCCGTTTGAGTCAAGCCAAACGCCATTTGAGACGGTATTGTTGTTTAGGTCCCATTCAACCCATCCCGCCGAACGAGCGTCAGCTAGGCGCCAATTGAGCTGATCCTTAATTGTGTCAAGCGACCACCCGCCATTACCCAGCGTGTTAGCATATGCAGCGCCATCGGCCCAATTTGCGCCGCCGTTTGCTCGGCCGCTGATACTGATCGGCCAATTATTACCAAACCACGTTGCATCAACGTTTAGTTCCAGACCACTACTGCCCCATCCGACGCTTACTACTCCGCTGTTGAATTGCCTTACGGGTGTGAAGCCCAGCGCCTTTTGATAAATGGTATCAAAGTATGCTTTCAGCGTAGCTCTGATGTTCGCCCATGTCGTTTTGAACATGGTCGAGCCGCCAGCTTCGACACCAGTGAAAAAATCACCATCAGCGGGTGTAGTCTTGCCGTTTGCCCCGGCTACAGCCGCACCAACGGTTGCAGTTGTCGTGAGTGCAGGCAATTGTGCAGACGGAACTTTCCCGCTAGCGTCCAGTGATGCCACGCCACCCGCTGCGCCTTTGTCCACTGTTCCAAGCGCGTCGATATTGGCTCGGCCCTGCGCCCGCTGTGCAAGGCTGAAGTTTGTTGCTGCATCGACACGAACGCGAACCCCCAAAGCGGCGCCGACTAAAGCAGCAAAGTTGGGATCATTTCCCACAGCATTGGCTATCTTCATTAACGTATTTAGGCCTTCACCGGCTCCATCGATCACATCGTCAACGGCCTCCCTGATCGTATCCGCCACCTCATCGGCTGTCATGCCGTCAGTTATTCCGAAACCGCCCAGCGTCGTCGGCTTGTGGGTGAGATCAGCAAAGGAATGTTTGTGAGTCGATAAAGCCGTTTCGAACGACTTTATCTTCACATCAATTGCGGTAAACGTGGTGGCAATCTTGGCAATCTCGCCAAGCTGGAGGCCTTTTGGCGAGGGCAAATCCCACTCATAGTTTGTTGTCTTTGCCATCTATTACACCTTTGAAAGCAACATGCGCAGGCCGGAGATTTCCGGGCGCGCGGCTGGGGTTCCTGTCAAAACAAGACGCGTGCGTGCATCCAGATTGGCCGCTGGATAGTTTGCGCGCGTGAATGATTGCTCAACCAGACCGTCACCCAGCGGAGTGGCGTCTGACACGCTGACCGTCTCGTAATTGCCGGGAATGCCAATCTGCACCTGTGCCGATGAATTGGCCGGAAGCTTCGCGTCAAATGTCACAAGCACCCGGTTTGCATCGGTCGCATCCACCGCGCGCGTGACGTAATCGGCTGTGGTCTGCAACTCGCCATCAATGATCTGCACATTCGGAAACAGAAACGGCGTCACCCGTTCCGTGCCGCGCAGAACCGCCGACACCTGAATGGTCTCGTTCTGAATGTAATGATCAAAGCTGATGATCTGGCGCGGCGCTGACGTGATCACTTCGCCATTCGGTCGGGTCAGTCTTATGGTGACATCAACCGATGCATCAGGATATTCAACACCGGCGCGGATGATCACATCCGACATTTTGAGCGGCGTGAATGAACCGATCGGCACGATCTTTTCAATCGGCTCAAACGTACAACCAATCATTTCAAACCACAGGTCCGATTCATTATGAACGGTCCATGTCGAAGCATTCGATGACGACAGCAGCACGCCAACCGTAAACGGCTGGCCGGTGATGATCGAATTGGTGTCGAGGTCGATCTTGCCGATGGACGCGACAAACAATTCATGTTCACCATCGTCGGTGAGAACCACAAAGCAATGTTCACGGCCTCTGGGGATAAAGACCGGATATTTGAACATGGCGGTGAATATCTCACCTTGCCTGAGCGCTGTGCCTGGCACAAAAGCTTCCGCAATCACCTGCGACGTCGGCAGTCCCACTTCAACCGTTCTGATCTGCACCAGAATGGAATTGGAGGGTGAGCCAATTTTCGCGCACATCAGACGAATGCCAGCCAGACACCACGACTGGTCAAGCGTGAATGTCTGAGCCAGCGGGTCATGACTGCCACCGCTTGGCTCTCTGCTGGAAATAGAACTGGCGTTATTCGCTGCAATATTCGTTACGTTGGTGACGTTCGTCACGTTGTTGACGACGGTATTGTTGATAACCGGCTGCGGCATGCTTTCGGTCGAGGTTTCGAGCGAACTGGTCAGCCGGTATTCCTCAACCGTGATCTCGCCCCGCCCGACATAGGTGCAGCCTGCATCGGTTCCGGCGCTGCCTTCAAAGAAGACAGATTTCGAACCGGCTGGCACATTGGCGGGAATGGTGAATTCACCTGTCATCACCCCATCGCTGTCTGCCGGACCCGAAACGGTGAAGGCGACCTCAATGTCATCAAACCAGACTTTTGAAAGCACTTCATTTTCGATGAAGCCTTCCAGCCGGAAATTCACATCACGCGTGCGAATGAATTCCGCCGAGATGATCGTTTCACGGACCTTCTCGACCTGCTGTTCGAGCGAAATGCCGCTGATATATTCCCCTTCAGATGCTTCAAAGGCCTGCGTTTCCGGTGACGTCCAGCTTGTGCGCTTTTCCGTCCAGAAGTCGGTTGACGGCTCCACACTGGCGCGGCCCGGCATCGGCGTGAAAGTCTGATACGGGTTGATCTTCATCGAACCACTGCGGCGGTTCTGACGAATGACAATCACTTCGCTGTAATCAAGATGCTGAATCTCCATGAATGCCGGAAACTCATGCAGCGTTGGCTTGATTGGCAGGCGAAGCTTGCCGCCGACGATTGCGGCGCTCTGCGCAATACCCTGATCGCGCAGATCGTCATCAATGAATGGATCGACAAACAGACCGCGCTTGGCTGCGACTTCCCGCGAGGAAATATCATTCTTCAATCGCTCTTGCGCCACCAGATCATAAACATTGATCAGCATCTGCTCCATGCGCGTGAGGCGGTCATAGGCGAAATTACGCACCTGTGTGATCTCAATGCGCGGCGGACGGCCCCAATCATTATAGACGCGGGCAAGCTCCAGCCGATCAGCGGGCACTTCTGGCGGACGCGGACGCGAAACCGCCGAGACGCCCGTCAGATAGACCATGCCGCCCGATGGCTCGACCGCAATCACATCGATGCGCGGCAGCTTGTAGCGATAGTCAAACAGCACATTGGTGCCATTGGCAGCACCCGTCACCGTGATCGTCTCGCGGTCCACGGCATCGGGCTGGATATTCTCATTATAGCGATACTTGACCGTATAAGACGCACCGGGCGGCGGTTCCTTGCCCAATGGCGACCAGTCAATCTGCCCTTGCGAAAGCAGCCAGTCGGCAGGCGTGGTGTAAACCGTGGTGCCCGATTTGATTTCGAGGATCGCGGTAACAGAGGAATGCGGCAGCGGATCGGTCACACCGGCATAAGGACCGTGGACGATTGTGTCAGTGGTTTCCTTTTCGACGGTGATGCGGCGCACCTCGGCAATCGGAGTCTTTGAAACGGTAAAGACCTGTGTGCCGTCTGTGGCTGCGGTGAACGGATGCGGTTCCGCATCGATCATACGCAGATCGGGATTTTCCTCATACGCAAAGCGAAACGACTGGCGACGAATGACGCGGCGACCATTCACATAGGCCGTGCCTTCCGATACCGAAAACACCTGTTTGCCTTCGGCGTTCGGGCCAAGGGCTGTGACCAGAAAGCCGCTATTGACGAATGAGCCGTTGCTTTCGCGCGTAACGGTTTCCATCGCCTTGTAGATCTCGGAAAAGTCGGTGTTGGTTGACGTGGTGAGGATAACACCATCGCGCACCTGAAACACCGAAAGCACATCTTGCGCATGGCCGTCGAGCGAATGGCCCCATGTGAGCGTGATTTCAACACGGGCCGGGCCGTCTTCGGCAAAGGCTTCCGTGCCTTCAATATCGCCTTTCAGTGTCGCATCTTCAACATCGGTGACAAGCCGATCGGAATGGCGAACGCCAATCACGATCTCGCCTTTGTTCGGTAATGTGAAATCAGCCGCTGCCACATCATGGACGATGCCGCCAAAGTAAATGGCGCAGGCTGGAATTTGCACGCGGATATGATGCTCATCGGGAGCGGTCACAACCGGGTCGCTGCCATCCACAATGCGACCATCCTGAAGGATATAGTCGGCCACACGGCGGGTGTGATCGAGCGCAATATCCTGCGCTTCGTTCAAATCCTTGGATTGCAGATAGATTGGACTGTCGGGAAAGGCCACGGCATGGCGCTTCTGGGAGCGATCAAAGCGGCTTCCATAGCCTTCGCGTTTGATGATGCTGTTCATTGCGCCTCACAGGGTCAAAATAAAGCTGAAGGTCTGGCCGATAGAGCCGTCACGAACGATGGGGGCGAAGCGATCCACCTCAATCAATTTGCCGAAACTCACCACATTGGCGGCTGCGATATATTGCTGACCGGCTGGCACGCTTTCTGCCAACTGCGTTCCCACAAAGATGCCCGTTTCGCGCAATGTGCTGTCGGCTGCATCGGGCAGATCAAGCTGGAAGCGCACAACCACATAAGGTGTTGGCGTCTCGCTCTGCGAATAAGCAGCGCCGTCACTCATTAAGATGCTGCCTGCATTGTCCGGCGTGACAAAGAATTTCTCACGGGTGCGGGTGATGCCGACCTTGCTGACAAGGTCAGAAAGACCCGAAAGGGCTGCGTCCCGGCTTTCCTGTTCTTCCGGCGTGGTTGGCAATGGTTCGCTGTCCCATGCCGGATCTCCTTCGCCCACAGCGAGAAATAAAGTCATATTGAGAAGCGCTTGCGTGAGGACAGTGCGACCGTCCTGTGTGAACACAGCCATTATTCTGATCCTGTTTGAATACGTGGCACCGGAGCGCCAAACGGTTGATTGACGAAGGGCGCATTTTGGAAAGGCACGGTTGCGCGGTTGCGATAATCAACCCGCACGGCTGCGGTTGCAGCAAAGCGCGTGGCAGGCTGATTGCGCGGTATGTTGAGGGCAACGCTTCGCACCATAAGAAGGTGCTGCGTATGATGGACAACAACGCGACCACCTGTCGGCACAATGACCCGTTGCCTGCGATTGACGCGCAGCGAAAGAACCGGCTCATGTGGGGAGCGGCGAATGCCTGACCAGTCATTGAGAAAAGCATCCCCATTGAGCCGATGCTTGTTCAACTGAAAGGCCCGGACATCCCATCCGCTTGTGACGCGCGCAAACTCTGATCGCAGAGGCTTGGATGCCTTGATCAGCTGCGTCATCGGCCTGACGAAATCAGTATTCCTGACTTCAAAAGGCAGATGCACCTGAAACCACCACCATTTGCGCTTGGTGGCTTGAAATTCCTCAATGTCACCATCGTGATTGATCCAGCGCAGCGCGCGATGAAGGGCTGCCGGTGTGCCGATCAGCCGTTGCCAGAGAATGCCTTCCTGAAGTGCTGTTCGAAGGTCGGGCAAAAAATCGGCAATTTCATTCAGCCCGTATTCTGCAATGAGATAGGGAACGACTGAATCCGGTGGATTGAACTTAAAGCCGCGCAGTGCCTGAACGCCGGGCATCAGTACGGGCAGATTGTCCAAAGATTCAGAGAGCACTCTTTCCAGAGTGGTCGGCGCAGCATCGTCGCCGAGGAGATGCTGCCGATCCATCAATAATCCCGTCCTCTATAATTGAGTTTTATATTGCCGAGCGAAATTGCCACGCTTGGTGGCGCAATTTCCGAAATTGTTGGTGAGAGAATGTCGACACGCTTCACGCCCGACACGTGAAGGCGAGCCTCTATCCATGAAGGTTCAAGATCAAAGCCGATTTCAGATTCATTGAGCCATGCCTGACGCAGAAGCTCTGGCAAGGCGTCGAGAATGCCAAATGCTGCATCAGGCAGCAGCCAGATGTCCGCTTCAATATCTGTGCCAGTCGCAACAGCTGGCTCTATGATCAATGTGTCATTGAGCAAGCGCACCCTTTCGCTCATGACCTCTGCCTCAACGGCATCAAGCATTGCCTGATCGGGTATGCCGCCATTCTCCTGCGACAGAACAGCAATATGGATGATTGGCCAGAATTCTTCGCGATAGACTTTTACGCTGCGGATTCTGACATCAGCACGCCGGGCAGCGGCTTCATACCAAAACGAACTACCACCGGGGGAGCGCCCCTTAATCTCAATGACAAGACGAGACCGGAAAGCCTCGTCTTTTTCCCCGACAAGTCTGTAAACATCATAAAATGCGCCAAGATGGTCGAGATCGCTGCGAAGGGCAAAAGCCAGCAAATTGGCTTTAACCGCATCATTAATGGCAGCGCGCAAATCGGTTTCACGATAGGCATCTGCAAGATGAACCGTTTTGAATAAATCCGTTTCCAGATGGCCGACGTCATAGTCGATTCCAGCCGCTACAAGACGCTGGCGCAGATCCTCCATGCGGTCTGCAAGGATCGTCTCAACATAGAATGTCTTGATGACTTCGGGCGGTGGCAGGCTGGAAAAATCAAATGCAACTGTGCTCATAGCGACTTCACCAACACTTTCCCCGACGACACTGAAAGACTAAATGAAATGGCGCGTTCGACAGTCTGGTCTCCAAGATGACCACGCGGACGAAAATCTGCGAGGATCACAAAACCGGCCCGGCCCAGCCTGATTTCATCGGTGCTGCCGGTAACGCTCACGCGCCGCACCTGAAACCTTGGCTCCCAGAGGTCGATTGCGGTTGCAATCAAAGACTGGAAAGCGGCAAACAGATTGGGTGTCATCTTGCGCCCCAGAAGCTCGACAATACCGGCACCAAATTCGCGGCGCAGGATGAGCGAACCAATGCGGCGCATAAGGATGACTTCCACACCCTGATAGGCGGATTCCAGATTGGAGATCGGCAATCCCGTATGACGGCTAATCCCCACCATCTTGATTGCCTTCAGTTTCTTTCGTGCGTGGTTTGGGTTCAGGCCGTTCAAGGCGTCCGTGGTCGAGGTCGAAACGGGCCTCAGTGTCGCTCAGGCTCACTTTGCGGGTCGCAGGCACGCGTGCGCCATTGACCCATTCAACGCCCGGACGGACGCGATAGGTTTTTACGGTCATTTCTCAGCCCTTTAATTTGCGGGAGGATCGGTGTTGTCGCGACCGCGTTCAACGCCGCTATGGATGTGCGTGTCGCCTATGTCGGCACCATTATGCTTGACGTGTCCGCCCTTGAAATCGACGTTGCCTTCAACGACGAAATCCCCCTGGATTGTTATTTTTCCGTCTTTAACGGTGGCGTTGACACCAAAGGCCCGGAACACACTGGCCAGAAGGTCATTGCTTGGCGGCTGGTTGGCATCCGAAAAACCGCCCCTGATAAGCAATCCCTGACGCGGGTCGCCATTGGGGTTCATCATGCCGACTATCTGGCCCAGCGAAAGCGGCATCCATGTGCTGGAAGCACCACCGGATTCAGGATGCGGATACCAGGGCGAAAGAAACGGCTGCCCGTTTTCGTCCTCACCAAACTTGATGCGATAGCCTTTTTCTGCATCGATCACGGCGACAGGTCCGACTTTGAGAGACTTTCCGAAAGCCGTCTTCAGCATTTCGATGTCTATTTTCATGCCAACAAGATTGCGATGCATCATGGCACCTTTTGCGTTTGCGAAATCCCATCCATGTCGATTGTGCTTTCGGTCCAGCTTGGCGTTTCGCGCATGACATCAGATGGCAATGGCCCCAATCCAAGCGCCAGCAATTCCTGTGCCGTCATGCCGTGATCCTGTTGCAGTCGTTCCCACGGTTCGCGTTCGCCTGTTATCTTGGCTTCGATGAAGGCTGCTTTTTTCTGCAAGCTTTTGTCATCGCTGGCTTTTGCCATAGCGATAAACCGGGCAAACGGTGCGTCAGGATCAAGCGCGCGCTGCGGCTCTGGATCATCAATCAAATTGACGGTTATTTTCGTCTGATGCGCGGCGAGGCGAATGCCTTCGCTGACATTCCCAACCCGCCCGCGTTCGATAGAAGACGTTTTATAGATGAAGCTTAGAAAAATCTGGCTCCAGACATTATCGGGGTCGGTGAGGGCCTGTGCTATTTCCCGCGAGATGAGATCAAGGGTGAACTCAAAATTTCCGTCTGTGTCGGGAATGCCGATTTCCGGCATCATAGCCGTGCCATCTTTCGGGCTGACTTCCAGCATTTTGGCGGTAACACCCGTTTCAAACAGAACTTCTGTACGCCCATTCAACAGCAAGGCGCGCAGTTCGTTGTCTCCGACCTGCGCTTTCCCGGCATCGGTATAAACAGCGATGAAATAGCTGTCGGATCCGATCTCGATTTTTCCCGTAGCATCATTGTCAATGATACCGATTTCACTATCCAGAACATTGTTCTGCGCACGCGTCCGGCCTTTCAGAGCTTCGACGGCGGCGGCACGGAGGGCTATTCGGGCAAGGCTCATAATCAGGCATTCCCTGTTTTCCCGGCAGCAACTTCGCCAAGGGTGGCATAAAGACGGCGGTGCGAACGCAGATCGACATATTGCACTTCAAACATTGGCAGACCGGGACGCGCGAGCGCGCAGACGCGACAACCTTTGTGCAGCGCAATCGCCGGATATCGCGCGCGGTCAATGGCGATTGCTGCCTTGCCAGCGGCAAGTTTGATATTCCAATTACTGTTGTTGCCACCATCCGGCTGCAGGGAGGTGCGATCTTCCGTTCGCAGAACAGCCTCAATTTCGATAGGCGGCTGATCGGCGATTGTCTGGCCGTTTCGTAGCGGGAAAACGCGAAGAGGTTCTGCAAACTCGGCGTCGACCTCTTCATAAAGCGCATCGCGGTGTTCATCGAAACGCGAAGAGGTCATTTTGATTTGCCGCCATCACTATCAATGTTCAGGGCTTCTTGCTGTTGCTGAGGCGGCTTGGTTGCTTCTGCCAGTTGTTCGGTCAATGCAGCAACATGTTTGCGTTCCGCTTCCAGTTCCTTGCGAAGCTTGTCAGCTTGATCCGCAAGTGCCTGGTTGGCGTCGTTCAAGTCAGCCTGAAGAGAGCCGACTTCACCGGAAAGGCGAAGTTTGTAGGCTTCCAGCCCGGTGATTTTGGTGTCCGCACGCTGCAAATCACCGACAAGCTTTCCTCGTTCCGATTCAAGCCGGGTGATTTCTTCTTTGAGGGCTTCCGGGTCATCCGCATCTGCATGCGTGGTTTCAGCATCTTTTGCCGCTGCCGCAATAGCCTTCTTTCGCTTTTCAGCCTCCGCGTAATCATAGGCGATACGGTCAGAAATCAAATGGTCGCCATAGACCTTTGGGACTTCGATTGGTTGATGAGGAAGAACGCTAACATTGTTCTTCATCTCCAGAACATTTGCAGGGATTATGCCGCCGTTAGGAAACGCGACAAGGATCGTGGATTTCTTCGACATGGGTGTTCCTCATTTATGAGCACTGCGGCCCGCTCAGTGTAAGCGGGCCGGTGAACATGATGTCGGTTAGAGGGTAATCCTGCGCAGCGCGCCGGGCTTGGTGCAGAGCGAAATCGGATTCGATTGAACTTCGATATCGACGCCTTTGTCGTTTCGCATCGGGATCTGCTTCATGTAACGCGGAAGCCCCTTGGTATTGACCGTTTCCATGTAGTCGGCAGGGGCAAAGCGCGTGATGAACAATCCGGGGGCACCGATTGGTGTGACCCGGCCTTCATCATGATCGATATAGGCGGCACCCAGACTTGCCGTTGCACGCGAGCCCGTTTTGTAACGCTCGAACACAAACTTCCCGACGGTGAATTTGTCAGGGATGGCTTCCCGCAACTGGCCTGCGCCATTGGTTGCAAGGAAGGTTTCGCGGATGCGCTTGTGCCCCCAGAGCTTGAGGTGAAGGTTGCGCCCGGTCCAAACGTGAAAATGATCATAAAAGCCGTCGAGGTCATCTTCGATTGACCAGGCAACGTCTTTTTCAAGGATTTCATCGACTTTCGCAGCGTCATTGGCAAGATTAAGCGAAACAGGCGCGGGAACGGCGATGCCGAAACGATTATAGAGATCGTGCAGCACACGGCCTGATTTCGAGGTTACGATGCCCTTGATCGCCCCGATACGCTGATGTTCAAGTGTCATGTCGAGATCGAGCAAGTGACGGTCGACCTTGCTCATGACACGGTCCGTTACCTGTTCAACTTCGTTTTCTGTCCCGAAGGCGCGAATATTTTGAACTTCGTCCGCTTTCACAGAGTCGTTTCGCTCGTAATGATCGACATTGAACGGGATCAGTTTACGGCTTTCGCCTGTGGCGGTTTCACCAGGTCCACCACGTTCACTCGGCTCTACAAGGCTCAGCGAGCCGTCACGTTCTTCGACGGAGACCGTCGTTGTCGTGACGCCATCTTCCTCAAACATGCCTGAAGCGCCGATCTGGCCGGGGCGATAAGGCTGATTGTTGACGGCAGCAGTCAGCGACTGCACGGAAAATGCATCGTCATTAAAAATATCAAGGGTTGGCATATGGGTTTCTCCTTAGCGCGCCTTGATATGAACGGCGCGCAATTGTTCGAGTTTTGCCGCCTGCTTGGCAGCGTCGTTAACGGAAGCGTCAAACACCAGCAGCGAGGTTGTCACCTCGGCATGAACATTGATGATGACGGCTTCAGCATCGTTGTCAGTGGCATCAGCCGCATAGCAAAGGATGGCTGTGGCGGTTTCGGCACCTTCCTGACCGGCAATTTCGCCAGCAGGTGATGGAATGAAGCTGCCCTTGGCGGCTGTCAGTTCGCCGAGAACGGTGCCGGGTTTAAGCTTGCCGGTGCCTGCGGGGATTGTCGCAACATCGCGCGAGATATGGCCGTCGCCTTCATGCAGGATGAATTCGAGCGGACGCAGGCCCATAACCTTGTTTTCCATGGGTGTTTTCTCCTACTTGGCCGCTTGACGGCGGGAGGCGTAAATCTCGCCAGTGTTGATTTTTGCGGTTGGTGTGCCGGGCTTGCGCGGCGGTTGCGGCTGGGATTGACCAGACGCCAGCATGCGGCGCTGTTCATAAGCCTGAGCCGGGTCCGGTTCGGACTGATTGCTGGCCTCGGCTTTTGGGGCCACGGTCAAAGCCTTGATGGCATCGTCTGCCGACATGGTGGTGTCATAGGCAAAGTGGCTGGCCAGACCTTCGCGCCCGGAGGCTTCCGGGCTGGTCATGATCGCCTTGATCCGCTCTTTGGTCGCTTTTTCGGCATTGGCGGTTGCAGTGGCGATATCGGCGGGTGTCTGGCCCGCCTGCGGCTTGTCAGTCATATTGTCTTCCTTTTGACTGGTTGGCGCGGCGGCGGGTGCAGCCGCGTGCATTTCATGGTCGAGGGACCATGAATTTTTCTTGGCCAGTGCCGTGAGGGCGGCTGGCGCATTGCTATATTTTCGGTAATCAAAAGCAGAGAAGGCGACGGCCTTGATTTTATCTGTCTCGGTAGCGAAGCCCCGCTCTACAGCTTCCTCACCCGTGAGCCAGATTTCCTTGCGCATATCTGAGCGGATTTCAGATGCATCGCCCCCCGAACGATCCGCATATATCCCGGCCATCTGATCGCCGAGCTTGTCGAGGTACTGTTGTGCAGCCCCATGATCGTATGCATTTCCATGTGTTACAGAGGCTGGATCGTGGATCATCATCAGTGATCCGGCGCGCATGATGCGACTTTTACCAGCCATTGCGATGACAGAGGCGGCAGAACCCGCAAAAGCATCAACAATTACTGTGACGTTGCCCTTGTGGTTCATGAGCGCGTTGTAGATGGAGATACCTTGATAGGCATAACCGCCAGCAGAGTTGATGCGCACGGTGATGTCGCTATCACGCCCAACCTCGGCAAGGGCTGAAAGAACCTCAACATCCGTGAATCCTTCACCCCAATAGTTTTCACCGACGAACCCGTACAAAACGAGTTCGCCGTCCTGAAGAACAGCCATAATTTAAACTCCGATTAGCTCAGCAAAAGCGTATGCGCTTTGCATATCGGCGGCGTATGCCGCCCGTGATGCTCTGGCACTCTGCTGTCAGGCGCTCGATTTCCCGGTCGAGTGCGACGATGTTGGCTTTGCCGTAGCGAACTTCGTCATCGCCAAACCGAACAACTTCTGTCTGGCCACCGGCAACAATCTGAATGCGCAACCCGCGAAGCTTTTTCGCAGCGGTGCAGGGATCATCCAGATCGATTTCTGTTTTGCGGATTCTGACATTGGTCATGCAATTTTCTTTCCGCTTTTTTCAGGTTCCGGCTCATCATCTGGAAGCGGTTGCTGATTGGGGCGTTCATAAGGGGAGCGCATTCCGGCTGAAACATAACGCTTGTGCTCCCGTTCCTGCTGTTCGAACAACTCGTCAGGATCAATGCCCTTCACACCGCATTCCATGGCAACGCTGGACGTGCCGTTTGAAATGCGTTCCGATACGGCGCGCTCACTTTTATAATCATCAGCCGTTGGTGCGGCGGGGCCATACCAAAGCGCCCAGGTGAACTTGTCGCGATTGGCGGCAAAGACCTCGTAGCTGACCTTAAGCTTGAGGCGTCCTTCGCCAACTTCTTCATCCAGCCAGTTTTCAAAAATCGCCTGTTTGAGCGGCGCTGCGAGACGCTCACGCCTGCGCAGCACAATCGGCCAGATTGTAGCTGTTTCCATACGCACGGAGGAATATGTCGCGTTCGAATGGTCCATCGCATAGCTGCTATAGGTGACGCCGATCGCGCGCGCCGTTTCCCGGTCAAGGCTGGCTGCAAACGGGAGATAGCTGCCGCCCGGCGTCGAAGCCGTGCGGAACTGCAAATCTTCGTCGGGGCCAAGGTGCGAAACAGTTGGTGTGCCGTTTATATTGATGGCAGACTTTTTCGCCTCATCCATCTTGGCTTGAAAGAAGCCTGCAAAATCCTCGCGCAAATCTTCCTTGAGTTCATCGTCATCAATCGCCTCAATTGCTTCGAAAGCTTCACGCGATGGCGCTTCACTGGTTAAAACAGCAGCAAACACCGTCTGCAGAATGGCGGTCTGCAATGTGGCGTCATCAAGCGTTTCTTTCTGTGCATGTTTGCGCATCGCAGATGCGAGAACAGAAATGCCGCGAACGTCTGTTGCATCAACAGGGTCAAAGATGTGCAACACGATCGGGCGTCCATCAGCATCTTTCGCCGGGTAGCGGACTTTTTTGCTGAAGCCGCGCTCTTTTTCCTCAAACAGATACCCAACGGGCCGGCCATTCTCGTCGTGATAAACACCCTGAAACAGGTTTTCTGTTTCATTGGTATCCTGCACAAGCTTGTTTGGCGGGACCATACAGACCTTGAGGCCGGACTTGATCCCATATTTGCGCCGCTCTGCGCGGCTCATATAGGTCATCATCCCGGTGATTTCGCCAAACGCCATATTCCAGCGCAGGCCAATATCCACCATTTGCGGCACGGTGAACTTTCCGCGTGCATCGCATTCGGCAGGGTTCCACGCCCATTTCTTCCAGCGCTTTTTGATCTGAGCAACGAGTTCGGCAGTTTCCTCACGCGAATAGCCGAACTCTTCAAGATCCGGTTGCGGTTGTAAAATGAGTTCAACGCCAACCGTATCGGCGATGACCTGATCACAAGCACCTTTGAGCTTGCCGGAATTCTGGATGAAATCCAGTGCATAAGCCGCGACGCGCGACCAGTTGCGGCGGATTTCATCGCGGCTATCGATAATGGAAACCTGACGCGAGGCGAGTGCACCGGACTTTGTGTCCCGCAACATACGAGCAAGCGGACGCATCGATGAAACAGACAGAGCCGTGCCAGAGCGCAGGGCACGACCCAGCCCCTTGATACGTTCTACCAGTTTCATCGTTTTTTCCATTCATCGCGCCGGGCTGTTCTGTCCCGTTGTTTTTTGGGTTTCTGCGGTTTGTCGAAAACGCTTGTATCGGCATGGCCGAACAAATCGTCCTCGGCTGGCACGCCATGAACCTTGACCAGCAGGTCGGCCCACCGCTCGGCGGTCAGACGAAGTTTGCGTTCCAGGTGCCAGCCGAGTGCGAAGGCGTAAACGGTGGTGTCAAACCAGTCGTTTTTGCGCCCCGCGATCTTTTTCCAGATGCGTCCCGCCTTTGACGGGATCAGTTTTCTCTTGCCGCGTGAGGGTGAAGACAGCGCTTCCTCGTCGGGATCGATCAGGCTTTCTGCCGTCAATTCCTGAGCGAAGTCTTCGTCGCAGATATCGTTTGCAATGTGCAAAGTGTTACGCGGCCATTGTCCGCGCTCATCCGCTCCAAGGATTAAATTGGCAAGCGATGCGACGACAGCGGTTTTTACGTCATAAAGGCCCACCGGATACAAAAGCACCTTCGCAATAATGCGCCGGTTCTTGTCTTTGATGTCCCGTTTAACCGGGGTGCCAAGCCAAGGCAGGCCCTGCGGTGCGCGCCCATCGAGTGCATAAACATTCGGACGCGGTGCGCAGAAACGATAAACGCGGTCTGTCGCAAAGCCAGAGTCGACGCCCGAAAGGTCTATGCCTTTTGTCCCACCGCCTGCGGTTGGATATTCACGCTCAAAAGCATTGGCGAGGGCGATCCATGGTTCATCACTCTGATCGGG
Source organism: Brucella sp. TWI559 (assembly GCF_039674265.1). NCBI lineage: Bacteria > Pseudomonadati > Pseudomonadota > Alphaproteobacteria > Hyphomicrobiales > Brucellaceae > Brucella > Brucella sp. TWI559. The sequence goes on along the minus strand of NZ_JBDJNE010000024.1, from coordinate 14,196 downwards.
CGCACCTTCGAATATTTCGCGGTCAATGATTTGATACTGACCGTTTGGCCCCAGAGCGATAACCATCCATTTGATGCCATAGCCCTGAACGTCAGCGGCAGAAACAACAAGCCCAGCCCATGACGGGATAACGCGTGACGGCAGCAACTCCTTGCGAACGGCTTCAACGATTTTCTCATGCTCAACGGCAATGCCAACAGGGTCATATGGCAAGGCCAAATCCTGCTGAAAGAAGGTGCGCATCTTGGTGACGTTGCCTTGCGCATCCGCCCACCGTGTCCAAATATCAGCCCAACGTTCACGCGGGGCATAACCCGCCCACAGATGCCAGGACGGTTGCCAGTCACGACAACGGCCCTCGCAAGGATCGCAGCGCCAGACTTCAATCTGCTCTTCTGGAATAGCCAGCGGTACCGGTGGCTCCCCTTCACGCACCCGGCGTGCAATCCATTTTCCTTGCGGCAGCATTTCATGCTTATGGCCATCAATGATAACTTCGTTGCAGGATATGCAGCGGAAATGAACCGGCAGTCCGTTGTCGGTGTCAGCTGGCAGCATATTGTCGAAGTCGAGCGCCTGATAGGTCCGGCAATGCGGGCAGGGCAGATAATAATAGCGCTGATCACCCGCATCAAAGTCTTCGGAAATGGCACAACTCCCGGCAATGCCGGGTGTCGACCCCTGCCACTCCTTCGCCATGTCGCCATGCATTTTCTGACGCGCGCGCGCCTGATCGCGAGGACTACCGCGCCCGTCAACATCGCTCAGATAGCCTGTGATTTCATCCATGGCGAGATACTTGATGGAGACCATCTGCAAGCCTTTGGATGAACCTGCATTCACAATCTGACAAAACCCACCGGCGAAGCGCTTGAAAGCCGTGGTCGAACCTTGCTCATCCCGGCTGTTGACCGGCAGCACCTTGTGCTTGATGCGCGGCGTTGCCTCAATCGTCGGATGCAGTTTGATGCGATTGAACTTGGTCGCTTCTTCAAGCGTTGGCAACACGATCATCATGGAGCCTGGCGCCTGGTCAACAATCAAGCAAAACCAGTTTTCAATGGCCGTCGATTTTCCAAGCTGTGCCGCCCACCGTGCCGTGCAACGGCGTGCCGGATGATCGGGATGCAGGCAATCCTGTGGCTCTCGGAGATAGGGCACACGGTCGGTGCGAAAGTCCCCCGGCCAGGGCGAACCCGATTCCGGCGAGACTTTTCGATAGCGATCCGCATGTTCCGAGATGGACAGATTTTCAATCGGGCGGCTTGCAGCTTCCAGTCCGCGAAACAACACCAATTCACCACGCGGCAATTCTTTAAATTGCGCGTGTGGCTCAAGGGCGTTCATGGCAGTTCAGTTTCCTCTTTCAGTTCATCGGCAAGATCGGCCTCGTCGCGCTGACTCATGGCATCGATCCTTCCGAGGATATTTTGATTGAATACGTCCAGCCCCTTGCGCATGAATGCCTTGAGCACGATCCGCGCCGAACGTTCATCAAAGCCGTATTTTACCGACGCATTTGCCGCTTCGGTTTCCAGTGCACGTTCGAAAGCACTCTGCATGAGAGCGACAGCATCCCGACCGGCCCGGTCAACCTCGGATACTTTGGTCAGCGTCTTGCGGCGTTCGGCAAGATCCATTTCGCGCAACTCAGCATCGGCCTGCGCTTTTCTGGCTACACCATCTGACTGGCTTCCGCTAAATCGCGGCGCAGGGCGGAATGTGCCCTGCGCCGCGGGCGTCCGCGCTGTGGGAGGAGTCGCGCGAATACGAATATTCTCTCCCCGGTGAGCAACCAGAGTGTTGAATTCGACCAGACGCGCCTTGCCTTCTTCGCGGATTTCTATCGCTTCGCCATGCTGCTTGATGTAGCGGGATAGCGTTGAGCGTTCGACAAGATCGCCCATTTCCGTCAGCCGTTGCGCGGCTTCCGATATCGAAATCCAATCGCCGTCTGACATGATGATCCGTTCAATGTTGTGTGTATGCACGCGTGCAAGCACGTGTATGCGTGTATCGCTTTCAAAACGACCTACTGGTGAAATCCGGCAGTCGAGCACGCCCGTGGGGTGGGTTTTTGGGGCATACGGTCCCTAAAAGGGGGAGGGGTCAGGCCAAAAGCTTCCGAATGGCCGCCTCGACCCTTGGCGGCATCGTCACCGCAGCCTCACGTTCGAATGCATCCCGTGTCTCGCCCCGTATCATCTCATCAGGGATGCGGACCTCAGAACGCACTTGTGTCAGCTTTTCTCCCTTTGAGCCGTTCTTTCGAACGCCATAGCCGAGCCGCCGATAAACATGGCCGTCCAAATTCCATTGTTTTACATGGCGGTATGGGAACAGACCACCCATGATAAACGTACCGCCGAATATTTGACGCTGGCCAAACGGCTTGGCCGCAACGCCCTTTCGTGTCTCACGAGCATTGAAGTATTTCAATCTGACAAATCCACCACGGGATTTGAGTGAATACAACAACTTTCCCGGTTTTGCCGTATCCACGTTTTTGACGGCGCGGACGATAACCCGCCGCTGCAACCCAGTTTGTTTCGTCAGGTTGCGGACAACACGGGTGCGCGCCCTTCGACCTATCTGGTTGACTATGCGCGGCAAGACTTTCGGGAATTCGGCATTCAGCCGCTCTATGCCATCAGCGTATTTGCGCAGGCCTTCCAGGTTCACCCATCGGGCGTTCAACATAAGAATGAACTCCCCAAACAAAAACCCCGGTCGCGAGTGCGCCGGGGTTTCGTCTAATCTTTTTTAGCATCCAAGGTGTAAGTCAACTTACTGCCGCACGTCAATAAGATTTTTCAAGATGGTGAGCGCTTATGCCTTCAAAAGCCCGGAAAAGCTGGACGCCCAGCATGTCTTTTTCTTCAAGCCATGGTGTTGCTGAAAATGTTGAATATGTCAGGCGATGGCTTGTCAGCTTGTTTGCGAGGGCTGATTCCAGCTGCAAAAGTGCTGCAACCCAAATCTGGTAATCGATGCGACCAAGAATGTCGGAGAGTGGGTCGGGCAGGAATTCGTATTTTAAATAAGCACCATGCTGTGGGCGTTTGGTGCGATGGTTGTAACCATCAACTTCAAGCGAATATTCCCTTCCGAATGCATCCTTGGCGAAACGGAGCATAAACCATGCCGGTTTGCCATTGCGCTCGATTAGGGCCTGATCAGGTTCCAAGGCACCAAAATCGGGGGTTCGTCCAAGAATTGCCGATGAGATTACGAGCGCAACGATACTTGCGCCTCGTTTATCTGCAGTGCGAAGGCTAAACCGCTCGACAGCACGTGCAACAGCATCCCGCGTCAGATCGCCTTGTTCGTGCCAGTCGGCTACCGGGTTCCAGCCTTCCGGGAAAGAAACGTCAAATCCGGCAAGGTCAGCAACAGCGCGCCCAATCTCAAGCGCATCCTCATGTGGCGCGCCCTGTTCGATCCACATGCCCGGCTCAGGGCGATCACGGTCGACCAGTGTCATGAGTTCCGCAAACCCCAGAACTTTACCCCAAGACGAAGCTTCCATTTGCCGCCAGGCGGAATGAATGTTATCCAGTCCATCGGTGCCACCGCCTTTTGGTAGTTCGTGGACGAAAGCCCAGACAAGAAGTTCTTCAATTGTTACGGTTTTCATATTCTGCACCACTTGCGATAGTTTGCACCAGTTTGCACCACTTGGAAAACTGGAAATAATATATTAAAATCAGATATTTGCACCAGTTTGCACCAGTTTTGGCTTGTGTATATAATAAGCTTTTTCCCCTATCCCCCTTTTTCCCTTATATATACGTGAGAAAAACTGGTGCAAACTGGTGCAAGCTATTGTAATCATTATATTATTCCCGTTGTTTAAACTGGTGCAGAGTGGTGCAAACTGGTGCAAACTACTGCACAGCATAAATTCAATTATATCAAGGGCTTGCCGGTTTTCAGGGGTGAAAGCCGAGCCAAAAGCGGGGTTGCGGGGAGGATTGGCGAGCTTCATCGCAAATGCGCCTCATAGTCATCAGAGCCGGACGTATGCGCGGGTTTCGGCACTTCAATGAGGCGCAAGCCATGGTATTTGACCGCCCGCCCGTCCTCGCGTCGGTACTTCTTTTTCATGATCAATCCGAATCTGGTCAACGAAATGGGCTTGCCACCCTGATCGACCGTGAAGTCAACATATGCCTGATAAAAGTCCTTGGCGGTCACCTCACCGTGTTCGTCAGCTTCGATACATCGGGCACAGAAGGCGGACGTGGGGTCCATCTCGTCGCGGTATTCTTGAGTTTTTGCTTCGACCGAAGCCGGAATAACCAACCCTTCACGCAGGAAGATCAGCACGCCCTCAATCAACCAGTTTAATATTCCGGGATATTCCGGTTGGAATTCCGAAATGACTTCTTCAAATTCGCGCTGTTCCTCTTTTTTGAGCGTCACAGGCCAATGCACCACGACCATGCGCCGCCAAATGCCATTGTCCGTGCCGGTGATGCGTGGATAGCCGTTGCCGGACATGTGCCCGGTGAATATGGGTTTGAAATCAAAATACCCCTGAAACAGGTCACGGACGGTAAAGTCCTCGCCGCCGGTCAAATCCTTGACCAGATTTTCGCGCAAATCCTCGCCTTCGGGCAGTTCTTTGACACGCAGGAAGCGCCGGCCATAGAGACGCGCCATATCAGGCGAGGCCGCACCGCCTGAATTGCCTTCACCGATAAAGGACTCGGATGGAAGGGTGACCGAAACGTCACCAAGCAAGCGGCAGAGGGTTTCCATATAGACCGATTTGCCGTTCGCACCGAAACCGTAATGAAAGAACAATTTCTGTACAGTGATCCCAACCAGACCCAATCCAGATGCGACCTGAACCATGCGACGCACATCATCGCTTGGCAGCATCCGTTTAAGGAAGGCATCCCATTTCGGGCATTTGGCATTATTGTTGTAAGCGACAGGCACAATCTGCGTCATCAGGTCGGCGCGGCGGTGCCCTTTTAAAACTTTGACGTTTGCGGTTTTGCGCTCAATGGTTTCCGGGATGTCCTCGCGATTATCGTCGGGATCGTCAAAAGCCGGGTTGCGCACTTCTTCGACTTTGCGCGAAAAAACAAGCGTATGATCAAGTAAAGCGACCTTGAGCGGGTCAGCGTTGAAATCATCCGGCGAGCGCATCACATGCGGCGCGAGACAGGTCAGCATCGCTTCCAGTCGCGCCCGGTTTTTCGACGTGACCGCATGGTCCATGCGCCGTTTCTTGCGCTTGGCAAGGTTCTCCTTTGCATTCAACGCCGCGTCAGCCAGCCTTTTTTCCGGCTTTGATCGCTCATCTTCCCCCTTTTTGAGGGATTCCTTTCCCGCTTTGACGGCTTCTTCCTCGGCAGGGGTATATTGCAGGAATTCGGTTTCCATGGAGATGCGGCCACCAAGCTGCTGTGCAATAGCAAGGGAACGCGGATCGCCGGTGTCGATATCCCAATGGGTACCATCCCAAATCGCATAAGTTGCCTTACGGGCTTTGCTCTGGGCGAGCACGAGCATATCCTCACCAAAGTGGCGTTTCAGGCGTTCTGCATTGTCTGTGTCAGAATGATCAAGCACAGAGCATGCGCGCACTACCTCGCGGTCCACTATCCTGTCCCCGCGCGCGGTGGCCGCTGGCTCACCATCGTCCGGGGAGTGTGCATCAGGCACACCATAGGTATCGGGGTTGCGGGGCTCAATATCGGCGGCTTCCGCCTGCCGCGATGCTTCATCCATTATGGCGCGAACAGCCGCTGGAATGTCTTTGATTGGCTTATTCACGCGGCACCTGCCATCATTTCAGAAAAATCTATGCCTGCTGGTGGCCACGCAATTGCCACCCGCCTGTCTGGCTTGATTATGCGCGCCTTGGCTCTGGCCATGGCGGCGGCGGTCATGATGCGCTCAGAATCCCCGTCACCAAGAAGAACCACATCACGCACATGCTCACCGATCCAAAATCCATCCTGCGGGGTTTGATCGGGGCGGGGGATTGCGCCCTGCACCATGACAGGGCGCGGGCGTCCCTTGGCATCTTCTTTTTTGAGTGTGGGATGCGCAAACTTTGAAGCAGGATCGGCGGGGCCGGAGAGGTTGCCAAGGTCGCCAGCAGCAAAATAGAAGGTGTCAGGCCGCAGGTTTTCTGCACGTGCAACCGCCAGCGTGTTTTCGATGCCTTCACCGCCAACCCAGCGCGCCAGATCTGGCTTTCCTGCAAGCGGTATCAATCCGCCTTTCTTGGAGCCGCGCATTTTCTTGGTTGGCAATATTTCGCCTGTCGCGGGGGCGATGATTGATGGCCTGCATTTTGGGCGGTTGTTGAGGTCAATCCAGGTGATGTGACAGCCGATGACACCAAAGTCGGCGCCAATGATCGGGGCTATCATGGCCGGGCCTTCATGGATCATGTTCCCGGCATGCCAGTAAGCCGCATCCGCGCTGATGCGAAGCCAATCACCACCGGGTACGCAGGCCCCACGGACAGAAAGATAAAACCGGCCTTCAGGCATAGAAGAACTGCGCAGACTGGAGGCACGGCCATAAATGGCGCGCGCCTTGTTCCGCTCGATTTCGCGATAGTCGGCGTGTTTTTCCGCCTGTTCGGCCTGCAGCGCGGCATTGCGCTGGCGCTGTTCTTCCAGCCGCTTCAGGCGTGCAGTTTTGTCGTCATCGGTTTCCCGCTTGCCACCATCCGGCACAGGCAAGCCCAACAGGATAGAGCACGCTTCATAAAAACCCTCACGGGTTTTAGGGTTCAATCCACGCACATGCGCAGCCATGCCGATGGCGTCATTGCCGCCTATTCCACCTTGGCGGCAGTTCCATTTGTTCTTCTGGGTGTTGAAGGCAAATGTGTCGCGACCGCCGCAGGCGGGGCAGGGTTGCGGGTGCTCATTTCCGCGCGGGTTGCATTTCAGTCCGAGGCGCTGTGCAGCATCTGCGATTGTGACGGCGCGCGCATCTTCGACAAAAAGCTTCAGGACAGATTTCATTCTGCAGCCTCCATCTGCGTGCCTTCCATCGTTTCAATCCGCTGGCCTATCCAGCGCATACAGTTAATCGCCATGGAATTGCCGAGGGCTTTGTAGCGCGGGCCGTCGGCGGCCATTTTCTTGCCTACAGGGATATTCGTGTATCCGTCTGGGAAACCTTGCAGGCGCTCACATTCGGTTGGTGTGAGGCGACGAACGGCCCAATTAGTCACCGTATGCGGGATGGCATTCGGACACAGCCCCCGATCTTCACCCATCCCGCCAGCCTGCAATGATTGCGCAACTTCTGCTTCTGCCCCGTTACGCAGATCGTAAGCGACAGCCTGTGCCTGTGGTGAAGATGCACCAAGCGGGCCTGACCGATCGAAGGTTACTTCGGGGTCTTCGCGGCTGTTGAAGGCTATCGGAATGAAGTGACCTGCTGCGGCACCTTCAGGGCGACCGCCTGCTCCGCCAATAAAGCTGTCTTTACAGATAGCACCTGCAACGATAGGCGCTTCATGATTGCAATTGAGCGTCGGCCCACAATTGAAACCTATCTCTGCGCCACTCTGGCCAGTGGCCATTGAGATTATCCCGCCGTCAAGATCGAAGTCGGTTCCAAGTCCGCCACCGCCTGTAGGGCGTGCGCTAATTGTTGGGGCAACTTTTTCCCCCGGCTCTCTGCTCGGCGCAGAATTCCCTGACATGCCTTCACGCTCAAATAATACCGCTGCGGCACGTCTCCAGTCTCCAAGATATCCGACAACGAACACACGCCTTCGTCTTTGAGGGACAGCCCGTCCAAACCCGTCCACTCGGACATACTGAGCGTCAAGCACTCGCCAGGCCGCATGATACCCGCATTCTTCCAGCCCTCGGATAAAGGTTCCAAAGTCCCTTCCTCCGTTGGAAGACAGGATGCCGGGGACGTTCTCCCAAACCAGCCAGCGGGGCTGATAGCGTCGAGCGATGGCAAGATAGGTGAGCATGAGGTTGCCGCGTGGGTCAGCAAGTCCGTGACGAAGTCCCGCGACTGAAAAGGACTGGCAGGGCGTTCCGCCGACAAGAAGGTCAATTGCATAATCTGGCCATTCCTTGAATTTGGTCATGTCACCAAGGTTAGGGACACCGTTTACAGACAGTTCATCTCCCGGCATGTTTGCGCTGTAGTGATGAGCGAGAACCCGAGAAGGGAAGCGTTCAATTTCTGAGAAGAATGCTGGCGACCAGCCGAGCGGATGCCAGGCCTGTGTTGCCGCTTCAATACCTGAACAGAGTGAGCCATAATGTATCATTGGTTGTCTGCCATGCGATCCGCCCACTCGTCAGGGAGCTGGATTTGATCCAATGGTGCTAAAAAGTATCTGCGCACAGCTTTGTCACTCAGACCTGAAGCTTCGCGTATGTGCTTTCGCGAAAGCCCCATTTCGCGCAACAGCGAGAGGCCTTCAAGGATGGTTGCAGGATGCAGATCAGGTCTGAAACTTGCAGGCGTGATGCTGCCGGGCTGGCCGAACGTTTTCATGGATAAACCTCTCGTCGGGTGGCGAGTTCTTTGCGGTCAAAAAAGCTGATGGGGCGTTCAAGCCAGTTGCAGAGCGCTTGAGTGGATTCAGGCCCGATGCGCCGCCCACTGATTATGCGGCGGACATCATCAAGCGGAATGGCGCAGCGGCGGGCAACTTCGCCCTCCCTCATGCGGCAGCAAATGCGCTTGCGGTCCACATACATGCCGAGAATGGTGAAATCGGTTTTTGCAACAGCACTCATTCTGCTGCCTCATCGATGAAAAGCTCGCCTTGGAGTGCGTCTTTACGGTCGAGCATGCGAAGAACTGTTTCGCCCACATGCTGGCGGTCCCATATGAACCAGCCATTCAGCATTGGCGGGGCACCCTGACCGGTAAAGTCAATTTTCCAGCGCATGAGATAGACGCGCGCAGGCGGAAAATCAGACCAAAATGCAGCCAAACCGCCAGCACCTGGCCATGACCAGTTCAGCAAAAGGGCCATGTAATCGACATTCAGTCGATCCAGGGCGTGATAAAGCCAGCGCGCTTTGCCTTTCCCCAGGGCATGAATTGCAGGCGTGCCCCAGCCGCAATCTATAAAGGGTGGATTGGTAAAAATCGCTTTGGCCGGAGCAGATCCGTAGTCATAAAAGCTCTGGATTTCCGCACCGCATCCCCTGTCGATTAAATCGGAAGCGTAGACATTGAGGCCGACAGTCTGGAGTTCCCGCACCATTGCGCCGTTGCCCGCTGCTGGCTCCCAAATACGGTCAAAGTCGCGCAGCCGGGTCAGTTCCGCATGGATTATTGCGCGTGTCGGTTCTGGCGGCGTGGGGTAAAATTCGTTTTTTTCACGTTCTCGCTTGTCAGATTTTACAATCTGTCCATCAAGTAGAACGGGCGCAGTTTTTGCTTTTTTACCCATAGCGCGAAACAAGCCGCTTGCTGAAACTGTCATCGCGACACCGCCCACCAGAGCAAAAATGCATACATGCCACCGATAGTGCTGCCAGCGCTGACGGCAGAAAGCAGGAGCAGCAGCCTTGTAAACTCGACTGATCGGCTGGAGAAACGAACCGCCATTATTCTTCCCCCACAATGCGGAGGCTCGGATCGCCGCGTCGGGCGTTCGCCATTTGATGCGAAATACTGGTCCGCAAATCCGTGACTGAACGTTCAAGACTTGAACTGACCCTGTCCATTTGAGTGGCTTCTGCATGGGTGACTTTCCCATCCGCAAAAGCTTGTGCGCTCACGCTCATCAATTCACTGGCGTTGCGCATGACGCTGGAATGCGCCGCGAGAAGGTTGCCGGTTGCTCGCGTATCGTCATCGGAATCAGCGAGCCGCCGCCCGTTCAGCGCGGCCATGGCGGTGGTTACCACCGGCACACCACATTCACGCTCAAGCATGTAAACGGCATTGAGCGGCATAAGATCTGTATCGGTGGTGTTGTTCCATCTGCCGACATGACTCTTAGAAATACTGGTGATTTCGGAAACGCGCTCAATCCCGCCGCAATATTTTATCAGGTCGCGCTGCGCGGATTTGATCCGCAAAAACCATGCCTCGTTTGCAATCGTCATCCTTCAGTCCTCAAAAGGCAAAGTTTTCCCGTGGCGGGAAAAGCCGCTGTTTTTTCCCGTTAAGGGAATGGATTTTTCGTGTCAGTTTGGCCGGGTCAGATCATCAAGGCGGCGCGCAGTTTCTTCCGGTCCGGAAGCAACGGGTGAACCGTCTGAATAAGGGGGCAAAACCATGCCGATCACATCTGCTGAAACACAGCTTGCCAAGGAAACCATCCTTGCTGCGATCTTCAAAGAGGCCTTCATAGAGGCGTCCGTATCCTTCGGGCGTCGAGACACGAAGGCGTTCGATATCTTGCGCAGGCAGCTGCGTGATCTCGCCGACCGCATACCGGCGCGTAAGCTCGTGGAGACGGCGGCTCTGCAGGCTGGCGCGACGGATGTGGAGGAATTGCGCAAAGGCGCTATTCGGGACGCGGCCTTTGCTCTCAACGAAGCATTCCAGGTCGCGGCGAAGCGCGTCCACCGAAGGCTGTAAGATGTCGCGGGCCAGTTCATTCCCCTCACAGTCAAGCAATCGCTGCTCTTGAGCGATCGCACGGCAAAGTAACAACGCAATACGGCGCAGCCGCACCCTATTCAGGTCGCGGCGTGAGTGCCCGTGCAGAAAGGCGCAACATGCATTATCCAGACGGCGAGCTAGGGAGATCATGCGGCCATACCCTTCTTGCTGCGCATACAAATAGAGATGAATTCACTGGCTGTGACACGGCCGTTCGTCCCGCGCTCCACATCAAGAGCGAGATCCACACTTGGGTTTCTGGCCCCGGACAATGCGCGCGTCAGTGTACTAGGGGATCTGCCTATGCGTTCTGCAAAAGCAGAAATCCGTTCACCTGTTTCGTTAAGATAGCTTTGGAGCGTGTTCATGTGGCGGAAATTGCCAAATAGGCAAAATAAAGTCAATAGTGATTTTGCCTATTTGGCTATGGTTCAGGTGGATTCTCTGACGGATATTTGCCGCATGGACAAAAAAGTTGAGAATCGTATCCGCGAATTGCGCCTCGAGCGCGAAATGACGATTGAGCAAATGGCGGAGGCTACGGGTCTTTCCGTATCCTATGTATCGCGACTGGAGAGCGGTGAGCGGAATCTTTCAGTCCGCAATATGAATTTGTTCGCTCATGCATTGGCTGTTGAGCCAAGAGATTTACTGGTCGCACCCAAGGAAAAGCCGAAGATGGCGATTGCTGTGATGGGGCGCATTGGAGCTGGTGCGGAAATTCGACCAGACGAAGAGCAGATACCTCCAGAAGGGCTGTACGAGATTGAAACGTTTTTTCCGCTTCCAGATGATGCCATTGCTTTCGAGATTGAAGGTGATTCTCAGTATCCTCGTTATGATCCCGGCGATATCATAATATGCTGGCGTCATAGCAGTGCTCCAGACCACCTTATTGGATCAGAAGCTGCAGTGAAAACATCAGATGGGCGTCGTTACCTGAAGAGAATATTACGCGGATCGCTGCCTGGAACGTTTGACTTGGAAAGTCATAACGCACCACCTATTCGAGGGGTTGAAATCTCATGGGCGGGGTCAATCCAGTCAGTAATACGAATGGGTCAATGGAAAAAATTGCCGTCATCAGAGCGTGTTAACATGATGCGCAAGATGACCGCACAGAGTAAATAGGGGCAGGCGTTGCGTATAACGAAACGTGTATTTGGGGTGGCAATCCTAGCATCATTAATGCAACCATCTCCAGCAATTTCATATGACGAAAAAAAAGGGCATGAATTACTTGATGGCTCTTGGCAATCATTGGTAACAGGCGAAACGTGGGTCTTTAATAGTGTAGATGGTAAATGGCTGCAGTTCGTTGGTGCAAAACGCTACGATTCTGACTTCAAACTTATTGGAATGCCAGCCAACCTTATAAAGATTTCATCCTCGTCAGGTCGGAACTACATCGTTCACTTTAATACAGGTAATACCTTGATCCGTGTTTTCTTGGAGGGGGGGGAGACATACCTTTTTTACTTGAACGCACCAAATCGGACTAATGGAAATTGGAAAGATGGCCAAATAGGAAGCCCGGGACTTGTGCCCGGGCTTTTTCTTTGCCGTATCGTCAAGCGTGGTGTACCCAGTAAAAACATAATTTGCCTATAAGTCAAAAATTGCTTGACTAATATTTGCCTATTTGGCAACTAATGTCTCCATTAAATCAAATGGAGGCTACGATGCATCTCCCGCAATCAATCAAAACGCATTTCAAGCGCCCTGCATTTCCGGTGCGCAATGATGATCCACGTGCTCTTGAGGATACGCCACATCTTCGCGCCATCGAAATGGCGCGGACCATGCAGGAAATGGCAGCCTCGCATGGTGCTGCGACATTTCTTGATCTCACCCGCGCCGGTTTTACGTCTGCCGAAATTCTGGAATTTGGCATTCAGGCGCAGAACCTCGCAGCACAGTGGAAGGCTGAAAGCCGCAAAAAGGCTTATGACAACATCGAAGACATGGCGATGAAAGTGCGCGAGCCAGTTCCCAGCCGCCCACCCATGACCGAGAACTATCTGACGTCACCGGCATTTTTTGAAGCATGGGGACGGTATTGTGCAGGCCGTGCCGCGCTGATGCTTGATCCATGGGCTGCGCAGCGTGAGCGCTGCATTGTGCATCTGGCGCAATTCCTCAATCTGTTGCCGCTTTTGCCGGTTGAACGTGCGCGGCTGACGCAGGCTGCAGAAAAGTCGCTGCCAAAGATTGCCGTTGCTCATGCGAGGGCAGCAGCATGAATGCCAAGTCTTTAAAGGATCAGGAGCAGGCGCCTTATGACGCCACCGCGCCCGTGCAACGTCGCCGTTCTATTCTGTCATTTCGTCCTGACGGCAGTCTCATGAATCTGGCGGAGCCGATCGAAGCCGATGTCGATTGGCAGGTGCTGGGGAATGCTCTTTCAAAGATTGCCCGTTTCAACGGGATTTATAGTGGTCTTGCCTATTCTGTTGCGCAGCACAGTGTGATGGGTGCCGATGCCTTGATCAATGAAACAGGTGATGCGGTGCTTGCGGGTTACTTCCTGTTGCACGATGCGCACGAAGCCTGGATTGGTGATCAGTCACGGCCTGCGACCGAGCTTCTGGCAGATGCGCTTTACCGCATGCATGACATTCCGCATCATTGGGTGCGCAATGCCGTCAGCGGGATGAAGGCCGATCTGGATAGGCCTATCTTTCATAAGGCTGGCTTGTCGCCTGTCTTGCCGCAGATTGTTTGCGAAATGGATGATCGCATGCTGCAGGCCGAGGCGCTCGCGCTTTTTGGCAAGTCTGGTTATCGCAATTTGTCAGGCCGCATTCTGCCTTCGCCGAAGCTTACCGGCGCCATCAAACCATGGGGTGCCATGAAGGCCGAAGAACAATGGCTTGATCGCCTCAACCGTTACCTTGGTATCGATTGGAGGGCGGCATGAGCCTCAATCGTCATGAGATGATTGGCCGTCTTGGTGCTGATCCTGAAGTGCGCAGAACCAACAGCGGCGACATGATTGTCAGCATGCGCATTGTTACGTCCGATGTTTGGCGCGACAGAAATACCGGCGAGAAGAAAGAAAAGTCGGAATGGCATACGGTGGTGATCTTCAATCAGAATATCGCCAAGACAGCCGAACAATACCTGAAAAAGGGTAACATCGTCTTCATTTCCGGCAAGGTTCGAACCCGCAAATGGGAAGATCAGAGCGGTAACACCCGCTATTCGACTGAAACCGTGCTGGAATCCTATGGTGGCGACCTTGAGTTGTTGCCGCAAGGCAATGGCAGCGGGCGCGGCACACCAAGCCCGGATGACTATGGCGAAACGCGCACGCGCGATCATCAGAGCAATTCACAATCGGCGGAAAGCTACGCCAGCCAGAGCGGCGGGGGCTTCGCGCGTGATCTCGATGACGAAATCCCTTTTGCGCCGGAATGGCGCGGATAATTTCCCCCGATTTTTAAACCGCAGCAGAGGAAGCCATGCAACGCATCCGTGACTCCAATACCATCATTGGCATTCTGGAAAATGGCGAGGTTGTTCCCCGCCTTTCCAAAGAATTGCTGGAAACATTTCTCGCCTTGAAAGAGCACACAGGCGACCGCCCCAAGGTGAAAGCCAAAGGGTCGGTCA
>NZ_JBDJNE010000023.1:0-29847 GCF_039674265.1 Brucella sp. TWI559 | reverse complement strand
TTCAGAAAACGGTTAAAAGACAAAGAGATAAAGCCGTGCATCCCGGGTCGCAAAAACCGTAAGAAGCCTATCAAGTATGACAAACGTCGATACAAGCGGCGTAATCGTATCGAAATCATGTTTGGCAGACTGAAAGACTGGCGAAGAATTGCTACCCGTTATGATCGCTGCCCGGTCGTGTTCCGTGCAGCAATAGATCTCGCAGCAGCCGTTATATTCTGGCTCGGAAAGCAATGAGTCCTGAGCCTAGAAAGCAAATCTTTCTCGGCGAAATTGCGCAACTTCCAGGTATTAACTTGCTAATTCTGAAATATCGCCGCCGTCAGAATATGCCTGCCACACTTTGTCGACATCGCCTATCTCAAAAATGGTTCCCACTTCGTCGCAATCACAATGTCGATGGGAATTGGCTGACACTCCAAGGTAATATTTGTGCGGGTTTAAGAAGATGTCGCTCCGCCACGCCCGATATGCTAAAAACAAAATCAGACGCGCGGTAAGTCTGCTGCCAGCAATCAAATGCGAGATCATCGGCTGTAAAGCTTACTCCCCGAATGCGGACCACTAGCTCATCTTTTCCGATCTGCAAATTTATTTGCTCGACTTTCGATGGCTGAACGACTTCAAAAAACTGCTCTATATGCGCATCGTTCAAACCATGGCAATCTGCCAGAAAGCGATAAAGTGAACCACCATTAGCTAACGCATCCTGGTCAAGATTCGGGACGAGATTGAGTGGGAGTATAGCGCGCTCAAGGATAGCAGGCTTATCACGCAAACTCCTTAATCGGACGATTTCCCAAACAGGTTGTCCCTGTGAAATTGAGAGGGCATCCGCCGCTCCAGAACTCGGCAACCCGACTGCAAGCTGTATCAGACGCGTTGTCATTGTTGTGATTTCTGTTGGCTGTGCTGCACCCAGTGCTTGTAGTAACTCCCCAGAACGGCTTGGCTCCATAACGATACGACGCTCGGCCACGAAGATGCCAAGCCCCTGATGACGTGTGATGCGTCCTTCGCGCTCCAGTTTCTCAAGAGCATGGCGAATTGAAATGGTACTGACGGAGGAAAGCTCAACCAGTTCTGAAATACTTGGCAGCTTGTCGCCAGGCTCCAAACTATTATCCCGGATCAATGCCACAATCGTGTCATACGCGACCTGATAGCGTAGCTTTCCGGGTTCAGTAGCGTCCGATCGTGCTGTTTCAGCATTCTTCTCAGTCAAAGCTCAGCCAGCCTCTTGTTGTTATCCGTCCTACCTCATAAGGGTAATTAGTCCTAGTATCATATTGAACAACAATACTGCACGAATAAACAGCTTTATTCCGGTACTCTATCCGCCTATCAATCAACTACGAAATGACGACAAGTCACGCAAAACTGTCAAGTCCTGATGAACGAGCAGCGCTGTTACCGAATGAGCTGTATCACGCTGACCAGACAAAAGAGCTTGCATCGCATCTTCCTTGCCTTGCCCAGACACCAGCAAGAGCAACTTACGTGCTGACAGCACCGTTGCTACGCCCATTGTCAGACCATATTTTGGCACATCAGATGCAACTTGATATATTCCAGTCTGTGCTTCCCGGGTCGTCTTGGTAAGAGCAACACGGTGAGTACCAAGGTTCCAGTCATCGCCGGGTTCGTTAAATGCAACATGACCGTTGCGACCAAGCCCAAGAACCGCCAGATCCAATCCGCCAGCCGCGTCAATGGCCTCATCATATGCTCGACATTCAGCTTCAATATCTAAAGCATCGCCCTGCAGTAGCCGTAAATGATCGGGCGCAATTCCCAAAGGCTCAAAAGCATGACGCATTAGGAACCCTGCATAGCTTTCTTCATCTGCAGGTCCTTTACCTTCAAACTCGTCGAGATTGAAAAACCTCGCCGAATGGCAATCAATAACCCCTGCATGTTGGCGGGTGGCCAGATTACGGTAAAGCCCGAGCGGCGTTTCGCCCGTCGGAAGAGCTATCACCGCATGAGGCTTGCGCGTCAACAAATCACCAACATAGTCAGCCGCAGCCTCATCCAGTTCAGCTCGTGTACCAAAGTCCAGAATCTTCATAGCCAACTCTTCTACGATTTCTCTTCAATATGACGTGCGATTGACGGATAAAGCGACATGAAACGCGCATATATGCGCTCGTACTCATGCGCAGAACCATCAGGAATAATCACTGGTGCGTCTACCAGTTTGATAATAAGTGGCTCGCCAGCTAAAGCTGCTGCTCCAATCGCCGCCGAAGAGCCAAAGCCAAAAACCTGTACGGAGCGACCTGTCATGTCTGCAAACATCCGCACCAATGCAGGATTGCGAGCCAGCCGACCAGATAGCACAAGATGGCGAACCGGCCATGTTTCTGATAAAACATCGATACAGCGTCGAATTTCAAGAATCACGCCTTCGAGATAAGCGCGCGCCAAGTCTGCACGGGTTGTTGAGACATTAAGCCCGTGGAAAACCCCGGTAAGGGATGTATCCCACAACGCTCCCTGTTCACCACCACCCGTCATATAGGGCGCACAGGTCGTGCCATTCGCGCCGGGAGAGCTAGAAAGTGCCTCTGCTTCAAGCGCTTCTGGCGTAAGTCCCAGAATGTTACTCAGCCATGCGAAGCCAATTCCAGTAGAAAGCAAGTCCATTTCCCGCCCATACCAGCCAGTAGAAACGTGAGGGGTCAATAAATACCGCGCTTTGGGATCAAGATGTCGGGCCGGAGTGGCACCAAAGATAATGGCACTAGAACCCATGGCAATACAGGCACTGTTCGCATTGAGTGCCGTCATCGCATAAGCTCCGGCAGCTGAATCGGCAGCACCATTGTAGATAGTAATGCATTGCGGCAAGCCCAGCAGACTTGCACCGGCTGCACTCAAGGGGCCTACGTTCGCGGAAGTTGGGGCCACTTCTGGCAATAGGGACATTGGCAAGTTCCAGATCTTGCACAACTCTGCATCCCAGCTTTCGCTTTCTAAGGCATAGACCCCATAGCCAGCGGCTGTCGATGGATCCGTTATTGTCCGCCCAGTCAGAACAAAGGTGATATAGTCCTTCGCTGAAAGAATGTGATGAACGTCATCCCGGCATCGATCAAAGTGATAAAGATATTGCGGCGCAAGATATCTGCCATCCACGGGCATGCCCGTTTTGGCATAAACCTGAGCATGCGCTTCCCCGTGCAGGATTTCCCGTGCCATTTTATCGGCACGGCTATCTTGCCAGGTAATCGCTGCCCCGACACAATCTCCGTCTTCGTCGAGGCACACCAGTGTTGGCATCTGACCTGCAACAGAGATTGCACCAATTCGGCCACCTGTTTCCGCCGGTAAGTCTGCCAACGCCTTTTTTAGAGCCATGATCCAGTCAGACGGATTTTGCTCCGCCTGACCGGGATATTCGGAAAACGTGGGATGGGTGGCTCCACTTTCAGCACGGACCTGTCCATCACTATCCAATACGACCAGCTTGACGGCAGAAGTGCCAAGATCAATTCCCAACCGCCAATTTGTCATGCTGTAAGGCCCTCTCATCCCATATACGCTCATTCTGGCTTAGCTGGCCCGGATCAAGCGTGCGACTTCTCGTGCTGCTTCTAACGTACGGTCTACATCATCGTTTGTATGCGCAAAAGTGATGAATAGATTTTCAAATGCACCGGGATGGAACAGTATGCCGCGCTCCAACATGCCTTCCCACCAGACGCGGAATATCTCATGGTTCGCATAACGCGCCGCATCACGGTAGTTATGAATGTCGTGCTCGGTGAACCAAACCTGATAAACCGCGCCCATGCCAACAACGCGGGTCGGGATGCCAGCGCTATTGAACACTTCAATCAAACCAAGCCGCAGCCTGTCGGAAACAGCATCAAGTGAATGGTAAAAATTCGGCTGAGACAGAATGTCGAGCGTGGCATTTGCGGACGAGACAGCGATTGTGTTGCCGGCATAAGTGCCCGCAATCGAAACACGCCCATCTGCAACAAGCGACATGATATCCTGGCGACCACCCATGGCTGCGACTGGGAAACCGCCACCAATACCTTTAGCAAAAGTGGACAGATCAGGTGTTATGCCAAGACGCGCCTGTGCGCCGCCAAGGGCAAGACGGAAGCCAGTAATGACCTCATCAAAAATGAGCAGGATACCGTGTTGTGCGGTCAGTTCCCGCATGGCTTCAAGATAGCCCGGCTTTGGCAAAATGCAGCCTGTGTTACACATAACAGGTTCGGTCAATACAGCGGCGATATTATCACCTTCCCGCTCGATGACCGCACGCAACACTTCAATATCATTCCAGGGCAGAATTATAAGGTCATGGGAAATGCCATCTGGCATGCCAGGTCCTTGCGGAATTGCAAGCGGTGCATTGTCCGGACCAGACGTATCCGGGTCGGGATGCTTGCTCCAGTAAACGACGTCCGAAAAGCCGTGATACATGCCTTCAAACCGGATGATTTTCTTGCGACCTGTAAAGGCGCGGGCAAGTCGGACGCTATACAGCACAGCTTCCGTGCCGGTATTGCAAAGGCGAACCTGCTCAAGCGATGGAACCGCCGAGATTAATTTATGGGCAAGCGCGGTTTCAGGTGCGCTCGGCATTGCGAATACGGTACCAACCTCGCGGATGGCACGCACTACCGCTTCCGTGACCTGCTCCGGGCGATGTCCAAGCAGCATTGGCCCAAGCCCGATAAGATAATCGATATACTCGTTGCCATCAGCATCCCAAACGCGTGAGCCTTCACCGCGATCTACAAAAAGTGGATGCGGCTCCCAGCCAGACCAAGTCGCACGTGCTGTCGAATTCACACCGCCCGGAATGACTTCACAGGCCCGCGCAAAAAGCTGGCGACTCTTTTCATAACGATTGCTGGAATAAGCTGCGACGGACATGTTTTCCTCCTTTTAAAAACTAAAAGCGCCTGTCGCCCTATGCGATCAATACACTTATGCCTCTTTTTATACTTTGTATAATAAGTTTAATCAGTCGTCAACAGGCCCTGCTATTCCGATGCGCTTTATTACATAAGACTGGCTATTGCAGGATCTACGTGCGGAATAGCGGCGATCAAATCGCGCGTGTGCTGAGCCTGCGGCGCATGTGCGACATCTAGAGCAGGCCCGGCTTCAATGATACGACCTTCATACATAACTGCAATGCGATCCGCATAACTCGCGGCGGTTGACAGATCATGTGTAATCATCAACACAGACATCCCGCCCTCGCGGCATAAGCCAACGAGAAGATCGAGAATACCACTACGAATTGACACATCCAGCATTGAAGTGGGTTCATCTGCCAAGATGAGCTTGGGCTTTAGTACAATTCCCGCGGCAATTGCAACACGCTGGCGTTGGCCGCCAGATAACTCATGCGGAAAGCGTCGAAGGAAATTCTCTACCGGCGTCAAACCAACCCGTTCAAGCGCCTCACGCACAAGCTGAAGTCGCTCCATACGGGTGCCGCCAATTCCATGGATTTCCAAAGGCTCCAGAACAGTTTGCTGCACCCGAAACCGGCTATCCAGAGATTCATAAGGGTCTTGATAAATCATTTGAATATCACGCCTCACACGGCGTAACGCCCGACCTTCAAGCTGCGTAATATCCTGGCCATCAAAGAGAATACGCCCGCCGGTAACCGGCTGCATACGCATGATGGCTTGCAATGTGGAGGTTTTGCCACATCCAGAACGACCGACCAACGCAACGATTTCACCGGGCGCCACATCCAGATCAAGCGCCTGAATCACCTGCTTTGGTTCCGGACGATTGGATGTCAGTATTTGCTTCAAACCGGGACGCTGAGGATAACTCACCGTCAATCCACGCATCTCAAGCAATGATGAACGGGTAGCAGCGTCATGCGATAGCTGCGTGGAATGCGTGGCAGATCCACGCGCAAACGATGGAGAAGAACGCAAAAGCTGCCGCGTATAAGGATGCTCAGGCCGATGAAAAAGGTTCGAGGTCGGTCCGGTTTCAACGTTTCGCCCATTCAGCATAACCACAGCGCGGCTACATGCTTCAGCTACAACACCAAGGTCATGGGTCACTAGAATAACACCGAGATTGAGCTTGCGGCTGAGATCAACCAAAAGCTCCAGTACCTGGCGCTGAACCATCACATCAAGCGCTGTGGTCGGCTCATCAGCCAGCAAAACCTTTGGAGAACAGGCAAGCGCCATGGCAATCATCGCGCGCTGGCGCATGCCTCCGGAAAACTCGTGAGCAAAACAGCCCGCTTGGGTAGCTGAAATCCCTACCAGTTCCAGCAACTCTCCCACGCGTTGAATGCCAAGACTACCCTTTGCCATGCCCTGGACGTCCATGGCTTCGGCAATCTGCCACCCGATACTACGTACAGGATTAAACGCATTCATCGCACCTTGGAAAACCATCGCGATATCTTTCCAGCGATGCGGCGCAATGGAAGCCTCCCCCGCTTCCAGAATATCCTGACCATTGAGACGAATTTTGCCAGAAACCTCTGCCGATGGCTGCAAGAGTCCCATTGTTGCCATGGCGATTGTCGTTTTACCGGAGCCCGATTCACCAATTAATCCCAAGCGCTCGCCCGGCATCAAATCAAACGAAACATCGTGCAGAACTTGTATTCGCACCCGGTTTGATCGGTTGCCTGCACCATACCAAACATTGAGTTTCTGAACACTAAGCAGGGGTTGAACGCTCGGCGCAGATGGTTGCTCATTAGTCATATTAGAGCTCCTTTGTAGGCCGTAGCCGCCAACTGCGCATTGAAAGATAAGAAACCGCAAGGCGTGGATTGAGACGGTCTTCGATTGAGCGCCCGACGAGATAACAGCCAATCACCAGTAGTGCGACCGCTATGCCTGCAGGAACTATTGCCCACCACGCACCCGCACTCACAGCCGATCTATTAAACGCATGTTCCATAATCGTGCCCCATGTCACGGCGTTTGAATCAGATAATCCAAGGAAGGCGAGCGCAGTCTCATTAAAAATTGCTACCGTGATAGCCAGCACCCAATTTGCTGCCAACAAAGGACCTATTTGGGGCAGAATATGGCGCAAAATAATGTGGACATGTCCCGCACCATTTGCCTCGGCGCGACGGACAAAGACACGTTGCCGCATCGACTTCACCTGAGAACGGATAAGCCTGGCAACCGACGTCCACATTAAAAGCCCAATTACAAGAACAACGTGATCAATGGATGGGCTCCAGACAGATGCCACGACAATCATCAACACAATCTGCGGAATGACCAGGAGATAATCGGTAATTCCCATCAAAACTGTATCGATCGGACCGTCAAAATAACCGGAGAGAACACCAACCGCCGCACCCACAAAAATAGCGATCAGGCTCGCTGTAATTCCAACCATGATTGATATGCGGCCACCATAAATCGTAAGGCTGAGCACGTCGATCCCTCCGTCGTCGCAACCAAACCAATGTGATAGTGAAGGCGCCTCAAAAACAGCGCAACTGGGCTCCGTAATCGAATAGGGTATAATCCATGGTGCAGCGAGAGTAATTATCGCAAAGCTTGCAAGGATCAGAATCCCTATCAGCAGACCGGGGTTTTCCAGAAGGGAATGCACCAATCCCGTGAGACGACCTTTGGTCATATTCATCACCTTCATTAAGCTCTAACGCGCGGATCAAGAGAGAAATGCAACAAATCTGCTGCAAGGTTGAGCAAAGTCACAACCACAGTAATTGCAAGAAAACCACCTTGCAGCATCGGATAATCGCGATTGAGAACCGCTTCGTAAAGAGTACGCCCAATGCCCGGCCATGAGAAAATTACTTCGACAAGGATTGCCCCTGAAACGATGGACCCAAGTGATAGCGCAGACATGGTCACAATCGGCAAAAGTGCATTCCGCAGAGCATGGCGGAAAATGATGCGGCGACGCGGCACACCTTTTGCGCGCGCAGTCAGAATGTAATCCTCACCAAGCGTTTCAAGCATTGCCGAGCGCGTAATAAGTGCATTTTCAGCGTAAAGTGTGAGAACCAGTGTCGAGACAGGCAACACCATGTGCCACATACGATCGCGCATTACCTCCCACCATCCGTCTGCTAACAAAAACGGATCACTCATGCCTGCGGCAGGTAGGTAACCTGCGCCAAAAATGAGCATCATCAGCCCCAGAAACTGGGTGGGAAACGCGTAAGCAAGCACAGCTGAGCCAGTCAGAATGTGGTCTGCGGGTCCGTTACGACGAGTGGCGGCAACAGTCCCCACAATGAGACCAAGTATCAGCGCGAGCACAGTCCCTGTAGCAACCATCGGGATCGTATTCGAAAAAGCTTCCAATAGATTATCAAAAACCGGTTGGCGATTAGCATAGGAAATACCAAGATTTCCATGCGCCATTTCACGCAGATAAATAAGAAACTGCTCCCATATCGGCTTATCCAAGCCGAACTTTACCTCAAGTGCACGGCGCATTTCAGCGGAAGCATTCGGAATGCGCGAAATATGTGTAACAGCATTGCCCGGCAGAACCCGAAACAGCAGGAAGTTAAGCGTAACCGCAACAAGTATGGTTACAGCAGCAGCGAATAATCGCTTGAGAAAATATGTAAGGCTGAGCAACCCCACCTCCTGATGCTCTCTTGACTTTCGTACTCATCATAATAAGAATAATAAGTACAAGTCAAGCAGGAGTAGCCTGTATGCAAGGTGATATGCGGCATTCCAGGATGTGCAATCTCGCATGATCGTTATACTGGTCATAATGCAAACAATAAGAGGGAACAATGAAATCAGGAGCTTTTCGGTCAAGAACCCGCAAACCGGGTAAAATGAAAAACCATGTGCGAGCGGCAGCAATCGCCTTATGTGCCACTGCAAGCTGGGCTATTACCCAGCCCGCTTTCGCCGACGTGCTACGCATCGGTATCAGCCAACCCATCGACTCCCTCAATCCCTTTGTCGCAAGTTCCGACTACAGTAGCATCGCATATCAATATGGATATCCTTTTCTGACGATCTACGATGCCGATCTAAAAATTGTTCCTTATTTTGCGACGGACTGGTCGTCCTCCCACAGCGGCACCGTCTGGACTTTCCATACGCGCAAGGACGCGAAATGGTCGGACGGCACGCCCCTGACAGCAAAAGACGCTGCTTTCACCTACGATATGATCCGAAAATATAAGGACAGCACGACAGGAAAATTCGCCGGCTGGCTCAGCCATTTGAAATCTGCTGAGGCGACCGACGATAATACTGTTGTATTAACCTATGATGGACCAGCTGGCGATGTGCCGGTCAAGATGCAGGCCGTTCCCATTCTGCCCGCTCATGTTTGGTCAAAAATCGCAGGCGAAGACGGCTCTGAAATCGATAGCTTTGAAAATGCTGCCCCGTGGGTTTCAGGCGGTCCATTCGTTTTGTCTGGATATAAGAAAAACCAGTTAGCGCTATTCAAAGCAAATCCCAAATGGTGGGGCGCGACCAAACCAAAAATCGAAGGATTTGGCTTGCAGATTTTCGCCAATAGCGATGCGATGATTTCGGCCTTAACGTCCGGTCAACTGGATATGGTTGGACAGACGATATCACCGACCGCAATTGACGCATTGAAAGCCGCGGGAATGGCAATTGAATCTGCGCCAAGTACTGGCTTTCACAATATGATCATCAACACTAACCCGCAGAAGAAAGCGCACCGCGAGCTTTTGAACCCAAAAGTGCGCGAAGCGCTCGAACTTGCCATAGATCGTGACGCAATTATCAAACAAGTCTGGCTTGGCTACGCTACACCCGGCACCTCCATCATCGCGCCAGCCACGGGGTGGCATGATGACAGCCTTAAATCTGTAGGTTACGATGTGGAAAAAGCGAATTCGATACTTGATGAAGCCGGCTACGTACGCGGCCCTGACGGCATCCGCTTAGCCGACGGCAAGCGGATGGAATATGACGTCATTTTCCCGACCGAAATAGCAGGGGCCGGCGACAGGACC
Organism: Brucella sp. TWI559; assembly: GCF_039674265.1. Lineage (NCBI taxonomy): Bacteria > Pseudomonadati > Pseudomonadota > Alphaproteobacteria > Hyphomicrobiales > Brucellaceae > Brucella > Brucella sp. TWI559. Next base: position 19,868 of record NZ_JBDJNE010000023.1, on the reverse strand, counting down.
TTCAAGATTATCCAATCCGGGTTTGAACAAATTGGCATTCGTCTTTCTCAACGGAAAATGGACGCTGATGCCGCCAATCACGCGATAATGGGAGAAGACAAGGATTATGGCGATTATGATATCGCGATGTGGCTCTGGGTACCACCGCTGGACCCGGATTTCATCCTCAGCGTCCTGACATGTGCTCAACGCGGCAACAATAACGATAGCGGGTACTGCAATCCGGAATATGATAAGCTTTATATGCAGCAGGCGCAGATCGCCGATCGCACAGAACGCGCAAAAATCGTCAATCAGATGCAGGAACTGGTATATCGGGAACGGCCTTATATCGCTCTGGTCTATCCGCAGACGTTGGAAGCCCATAGCCAGAACTGGACGGGTTTTGTCCCCTCCCCGCTTGTCGGCTCTGTCAATAATCTGTCGGTCGACACACTTCTGAACGCTCATAAAAAATAGGTTTGCCGTGCATCTTGTTTTAGAAACAGCCGACGACACTCTCGTCCTTTCCGATAGTTTCCAGGCGGTCCCTTATGGGACCGTCTCTGAGAATTTTGGGGACAAGGCACCAGAACGAGGGCATGTAGAAACTGCTTGGATCGTTCATCCCGACGGCAGAGGACACCGCCTGTTTGCACTGGGTTTGGACCCTTCCAGCCATAGCCATGACTATCGTAACTGCGGCATACGCCTTGGCAGGTTAGCAGCGGATACGCCATTCATAGCGATTGATCTACGCACCTCCATAACAATCGACCCCAAGGACATCGGTGCCCTTTGCGAAGGAATAGCGCTTGGTGGCTTCAAGCCGAAAAAGCCTTCTAATCAAACGTTGCGCGTCATTGTAGCAAAGCACCTCACGCAGTCCATCCATATGCAAGCCGGACAATCCGGACTTGTGGTTGCACGCTGGACAAATTGGGCTCGCGAGATGGTCGAACGGCCAGCAGCAGACTTGGGACCGGAGGCACTTGCCGAGGAAATTACGAGCCAAGCAGCCACTCTTGGCATCAATGCCGAGATTTGGGACGAGACACGCATGGAAGCCGAGGGTTTTGGCGCAACGCTTGCAGTCGGGCGCGGGGCGGAAGCGGGACCTCGCATTGTTGTCTTACGGCATGGATCAGGTGACAGATCGCTGGGGCTTGCTGGCAAAGGTGTTACGTTTGATACCGGAGGCCTCAATCTTAAGCGGGATCCGCAAGAAATCGGCTACATGAAAAGCGATATGGCAGGGGCAGTCGCAGTCGCCGGGGCACTGTTTGCATCGGTAGAACTGAAACAATCGCAGGATGTTATCGCTGTTCTTCCTTTGGCAGAAAATATGCCGTCTGGTCGAGCCTTACGTCCCGGTGACAAAGTTCGCCACCCAGACAACACCACAACCGAGGTCTTGGATACAGACAGCGAAGGACGGCTCTTGCTGGCCGACGCATTAAGCTGGCTTGCCCGACAGAATGTTCGCACTATGATAGATGTCGGTACGCTTAGCGATGGTGGCGGTGTTGGTCCTGAATTCTGGGGCATGTGGTCAAACTCCACAAATCTTGCGGCTGAGCTGACCATTGCCGGTGAAAATACGAGCGATCCCGGCTGGCGTCTTCCCCTGCGCAAAGAGCGTGGTACGCTCTTACGCTCACGCATCGCAGATCGTAGCAATATAGCAGCAGGAGAACCGGATAGCGGCCAGATTGCCGCTTGTTATCTATCGCAATTTGTCGGCGAGATAGAATGGGCGCATATCGACAACGGCTCAACTGCGTGGCTGTTGCGCGAGACAGGTCCGTGGCCTGAAGGCGCGACCGGTGCGCCGCTTCGCGCGCTCACGCAATTCCTTTGTAACGAGGTATCATGACCAGCCTCGATATTCCCGCCACACTCGCCAAAACCTATGCCGACCTTCCCGGTCAATGGCCTTTCACTGGTGGCATCCTAGGCATTGTTACCAAAGAGGGCGTTACCCATCACCTGCCCTTTGGCCAAGATTTCGATCACAAAGAAATTTCGTCTCGCACTCCCTTTCTAATTGGCTCTATCAGTAAATTTTTTACTGGGCTGATGATCGCCGATCTGGTCGAGAAAGGCGTTTGCGATCCAGATCGACCAGCTTCAGACATTTTGCCTTGGCTGAAAATCGGCTCTGACTATCCTGAGCCGTCTTTGCGCCACTTGCTTCATCACACCGCTGGACTGGTAAAAGGCGCCGATGATCCGCCAGACGAGCTGGCTCAGTGCTGGAGTTTACGTGACAGTCAAACCGCCAGCCAACCAGGAACATTTTTTCACTATTCCAATCTCGGCTACAACATTCTTGGACTGATCATTAGCCGATTGACAGGCAGACACGCCACCGACCACGCACAGGCGACGCTTTTATCCCCTCTTGGTATGACAGATTCCTTCGCAAGGCTTGAAAGCGCTACTCGCGGGTATGTTGCAACTGGCGGTCAGCCAGCACGTGATGATATTCCCTGGCGACCCGGCCTTGCGCTCGCATCCGCCCCATGGATAGAAGCCGAAGGAGGTGATGGAAGTATTGCCGCTTCCAGCGGAGACATGGCCCGGCTTATAACAGCGCTCTTGAATAACGGCCAAATCGACGGAAAACAGGCCATTTCGACAGCTGCATTGCGACGTGCAACGACTGACCTTACCCATGAGGGTGAGGGCAATATTGAGGGTTTCGGCAGTTTACCAGTCACTCAAAGCAGATACGGATATGGTATCAATGTGGAAACAGTGGGCACCCATGCTTGCTTTACGCATGGCGGCGGCATGATCGGTCACTCATCCTTTCTTTTAGTTGATCAAACAGCCGGTTTGGGTATTTGCGTTCTAACCAATGCCAATGGTTGCTATGCAGTCGGAGAAGCTCTTGCCCGTCATACACATGCTAGTTTGATATCTAAGGCGATGCCTGCCGCCCGATTGGATTTAGCATTTGGTACTGATTGTTCTGGTTACGATCCTCGTATGATCGGCTACTTTCAATCTTGCGAAAGCCACGATGCAGGTCCTGCCGAAATACAGATATTTGAAGAAAGTCAGCGGCTTTATCTGCGAGCCAATGGAATAACTGGCAAAATATGGCGCAGCTGGGGTACCCGCATGATGACCGATCATCCGCAAATGGAGCACTTTCATTTGGTTTTTGATGGCAGTGGGAAGTCAAAATGGCTTTTTGGTCCCCGCGTGTATGCGCTCGTAGGCAGTTTGCCAAATAAAATGCCCCCCGCAACGCGAAAGAATGATTATATAGGTTTAACGGGTCGCTACCGTAGTTATTCCCCATGGTGCCCAACCTTTCGAATTGTCATACGTGAGGGCAGACTTTGGTTGATATCACCTGGTGGGGTTGAAGGCCCTGATTGTGATATGGAGCTTGTCAAAATCAGCGACACTGTATTTCGAATTGGTGCTGACCCTCGCTTGCCAGAGCGGCTAATCATAGATCAAATGTTGGAAGGCAGACCTGTTACGGTGTTTCGTGACAGCTGTCGTTACTCGAAAATGTCGTTCAACTGAGGCGTTGTGGCGCGCCGTTGCCTCAGAAAGTATTTGCCAATTCTATCTTTGATAGCAATTAGAGCCAGCACGTTGTAAATACATGGCAGACATAGATAACATTGACAACAATCATGCAAAAAACGGCGAAAGAACCCAAATCCTTAGCATTGCGTGCAGCAGTCGAATAAGTGGGCGAGACGACGTCAACAATTTCCTCTATAGCTGTATTGATTGCCTCCAGCGCAATCAAAATCAGGAATAAAACAAAAAAAGCAATATGCTTTTGAATACTTACGCCTGCTAGAAAGAACAATATAGAAACTAATATGAAGCCCACCATCTCATGCCGTGCCGCCTCTTCTTTAAAGAGACGGCGGGCACCGCCAAGAGAGTAAGTGGTGGCAGCGAAGAGGTGCCCAACACCTTTTTTCTTTGATGGAATAAACTGTTCCATTACGACTTATTACTCCGGCATGATGAGAGGGTATCCAGATCGGGTAGATACACGTCCGTTTCTACATGCATTAGTCCCAGAACGGTATGAAAAAGGTTGTCGTGGCTTTGAGACTTTTTTGTTTCATGTTGAATACACGCATCCTGCTTGCCAGAGAGCGTGTTGTCCCCCAGCCAGAGCAGATAAGGCACATGTGTTTGTTGCGAGGGCGCCATAAAGTAAGGGGCCCCATGAAGATAAATGCCAAACTCTCCAAGTGACTCACCGTGATCCGACATATAAACCAAAGACGTCTCGAGTGCCTCTTGGTGAGGACGAAGCTTCTGTATCAGTGATGCGAGAATATGGTCTGTATATGCAATTGTGTTATCGTAAGAATTGACAATTTCTTGCTTTGTACACTTCGAAAAATCGGAGGTCCGGCAGTCAGGTGTGAAGCGGCGATACTCCTCTGGATATCGCAAATAATACGCAGGCCCATGGCTACCTAATTGATGTAAAACCAGTACGGCATCCTGCTTAACATTATTGAGGTACTCATCTATTTTCTCCAAGAAAATGCCATCCTGGCACTCTCCATTTTTGCAGTACCCCGGATATTCAGAATGTGACATTGACTGACTTCCGGTTCGGTCTGCAACACCCTTATGTCCGGTATTATTTTCCCACCAATCCACTTGAATGCCTGCGTGAACCAAGACGTCAAGGAGGTTCTCCGTCTCAAGTCCTTTTTGATGGGAATAATCAGAACGGGTGTATGAAGAAAACATACATGGAAGGGAAACTGCAGTGATCGTCCCACAACTCGATGTTTTTGAGAAATAAAAGATGTTTTCTCTCTCTAATTCTGCATTTGTGTTTCTGCTGTAACCGTTTAATGAAAAAGACTCTGCTCGCGCTGTTTCGCCTGCCACAACGACGACAAGCCGGGGTTTGCGTGATTCAGATTGATTTTGGGTGACCCTGGCATCCAATCCGATCGGTTGAACGACAATATTTTTGCTCTTGCTAACCCGCAAGGCAAGCTTAACAGCATTTCCAATTGGCATTACAGGATTAAGCTTGGCGATCCAGTCACGATGCTCACGCCCCAAAGATGTGAATGTGCCAGCCTGACTTAGAAATACAGCAACTGCCGTCAACAAAGCCCCGAAAATATAGACAGAGTTTTGCCTGATCTTGGCCGCTATTGGTCGATGCTTAATTTTGACCGAAGCCACGAGAAGAGCGGGCAGCAAGCCAAAAAGCGCGAGATGAACAAGAAAACCAAAGCTTATTAGATGTCCAGCTTCGGCCGGAGTAGTATCAGCAATACTCTGCAGCATTTCGACATCGATAATTGTACCAAATCTGTCGCCGAACCAAGACGCTGACGCCGAAGTTATAATCAAAAAAATAAATATCGGCTTAGTAATGTACTTCGCGGAGAACGCGACACATAGCGCAAATATCAGACAGAATAAGAATGTGAATAGAGCTAAAATGTTGTATGTAGAAAGCAATTCGGAAGAGCGAATCCAGAATGCATTATTGTGAAAGACAATAAGATATAAAGTGACGAGAAAACTTAGTGTGATACTATTAACACTTATCCGCCAATTTGTTTTTGGTCGTGAGTTCATAATGCGCTTTTTCTACGTTAATCAGCTTCTTAAACTGGAAAGGCGCTTATCTGGCGGGAATGCTGGCGAGCGCTCAGCGCCCTTCAACACCATGTTCAGCAAGATAAAGTTGAGATATTATCGAGAAATCATGGAGCGCCTGTTTATATACAGAGCGTGCGTTAAGAGACTTAACGAACGTTCACATATCGTCGTTTGGCGCCAATTCATTCGTTAGGAAAAACGAGACAGAACATCAGAACAGGATGAAGGGGAATAATCCTTGATCTAGTCGCGAAGGCCGATGTTTCAGCCGAGCTTATTTTCATTAAATGCTAACCGCCTGTTGCTGATAAAAGTAGAGCGGCAGCATTTTGCTGCCGCTCCTGTCGCAAGTCTAAGGACTGGAGGTCAACTTTTTCTTCACGACAATTTCAGATCAGAACGAACGCTGAAAGCGCACCATGCCTTGCCAGGCTGATTTTCCCTTGAGGTCCGAAAGCTTGTCATTCCATTTGGTGTAAGAAACTTCAGGTGTGACAGTGAACCCAGGCACCATTTCATAAGCTACATTTGCAGTAGCAGCGAGTGTCTTCGCATCTTCATAGGCCAGCTGCACATTGAAGTGAGCCTTGTCAGTAGCCTTGAACTTAGCGCCGCCCCAAACTGCCCAGTCTCCGCCCCAAGTGCCGTAGAAGCTGTCACGAAGACGGATTCCGCGATAGAACGAACCATCAGAATTCAGTTCTGTCGCAAGATAACGGTCTTTATTTGACTTATAGCCACCCATCACCCACAAAGACAGTTGATCAGTGACGTTCACGTCAAGACGAACCTTTCCTGCCCATTTCTCATTTTTTGAATCATACGCCGCTACAGTCGAAAGTGCGCCCCAACCTTGTTCGTAACGAAGGCCTGCAACAACGTGCGGCGTGTAATTGTCGATCCGTCCGTCTATCGTATGGCTGCGACCGTTTAACGTATATTTGCCCGCATCTATGTCACCATTGCCACCTTGCTCCAAAGCGACAATAGCTGAGAAGCCATTGCCACCCGTGAAAGTGTAGCTGATCGCGTTTGTGCGATATCCGCCAAACATGATAACATCGTCGTTTATCACGCTTCCAGCATAGCCGGTGAAAGTTGTAAACGCCGATTCATCAAGGCCAACACGCAGACCGCCAAGCTGAATGTAGCCAAACCGCAACGAGCCCGACGAGCTTGAATCTGCGCCATTTTCATACTGAAAGCGAGTTTCGGCATAGGTACGCAAGGTGCCGAGTTCGGTTTCTGAGGCCGTCGAAAAACGCAAGGTGAAGCGGCTCAAAAAGTTGTAGGTATCGCGACTGTTGTTCGTAAAGCCTGGAACGTTGTGGCGCGTGCGTCCATATACATTGTCGCCGCCCTTCAGGTCAGCGCGAACATAGCCGTGAATACGCAGGCAAGTTTCTGTGCCGGGGATATAGAAGTAACCGGCACCATATGCGTCGCAGACCCGGACATACTGGACTGATTCAGGCTCAGGTGAAACAATATAGTCTGCAGCGTATGTAGATGTAACAGATACAAGCGAAGCTACAGATGAGAAAAGGATTATTCTAGCTTTCAATTTTAATCTCCATTTTTGTAAGACAACGCTTAACTGTAAGATTCGCTAAATAAACTCAACTTACTATTTATTGATAATTATTGCTATAATATATTGTGTGTTAATATTGCATCACAGTATTTAGTCAAATTTATTTATTTACATCATTTTAATGATGTATTTTTATAATATTACAATTATATATGTTATACCGACCGAAAACATCGGAAATTTTTCGGATGCGCTTTAAAATATAACCGTTTCTTCGCCTCTTCCTTTACAAATCTCAAATATTTTTATCAGAGCTAACAAGCTTTGATCGAGATTGCGTCGACGAAGATTGGAGAATAGTTGGATGTCAGGAATTTTATCTGCGACAGAATGGAACCATGCAAGTTCACTCAGTTCGCGCCGCCCCAACGTAGGGAGCCTTGTTGGATCCCGTTCGATCAGCGTCTTAAAATCTGCCAATCTGGCAAGAAAATTTCCAACTCAATGACAGAAAGCATGACTTTAATTTGCGCTGGCTTTATTGCAGCGCAAATTAAAGTCGTCAGTACTCGATGGAAAGAAGGCCTATTTTAATTATGAATTTCGCAACAGTTCTGCATAAGCTCCGTTGAGAGCCACAAGCGCGTCATGGTTACCTTGTTCTACGATCCGTCCTGCGTGCATAACCACAATAACATCGGCATGGCGTATAGTGGACAATCGATGAGCAATGGTTATCGTCGTGCGGCCCTTCGACATGCGTGCCAAAGCCGATGACATTGCACGTTCGGTACGCGTATCAAGGGCACTCGTCGCCTCATCGAGCAAGAGCACCGGAGGATTTCGGAGAATGGTTCTGGCTAAAACCAGACGTTGCTTTTCACCACCCGAAAAGCGATAGCCATCTTCCCCTACGATTGTGTCGTAACCATCGGGTAAACCGATGATATGGTCATGGATCTGGGCGGTCTTAGCCGCAGCATAAAGTTCCTCATCGGTTGCTTCAGGTTTCGCGAAACGCAAGTTTTCTGCGACTGTAGCGTGCAGAAGATAGGGCTCTTGAGAAACAACCCCCAGCATTTCTGATAGAGACTGGAAGCTGAGGTCACGCAAATCAACGCCGTCAAATCGGATGGCGCCGCTATCGACGTCATAAAGCCGCGCCAAAAGGTAGCCAAGTGTCGTCTTTCCGGAACCGGTTTGTCCCACAATCGCGACATTGCTGCCCGCTTTAATGGTAAGACTGACGTCGTGCAAAGCAGAACGGCCCTCCTCGCCATAATTAAAGCTGACATGGTCCAGCTCCACCTCTCCCTTCATCGCAGACCGAGGAATAGTTTTCGCATTTGCTCGCTCGGTGATTTCCACTGGCTTGTCTAAATACTCAAATATGCGCGCGAATAATGCCCGTGTCTTGCGCGCATCACGGCCGATTTCGAGTAATTGTTCAAATGGCCAAAGCAATTGCTCTTGAAGAGCGATCATAGCCACAAGTGTCCCTATGGTTGCCGGGTTCTGTGTTTGCATCAACACGCCTCCTGCAAGCAAAGTGAATGCCGGTAAAACAGCAAGAGCGAAGCCGATCAGCGACCACTGCCACTCACCAGCCGTGCGCGATCTCACCTCAAGTTGCGCGAGATCACCTGAGATGCGGTTAAATCGCTGATTTAAATGCGCGGCACGGCCCATTGTGCGAGCGAGGATGATACCGGAGGCAGAAAGTGTTTCTTGCACGGCAACCGACAAATCGGCGGCGCGGCCCTGTTGCTGAAAGGTGATAGCCTCGCGTGCCCGGGCAACACGGCCGCTGATAATAAGTGTTCCTGGCACGATAAGCAGTACGAGGAGCGCCAATCGCCAGTCGAGAATAATAATGGCGATAGACGTCATAATGACAGAACTGAGCGAGCGCCCGAGCTCATTAGCCGTATCACTGACAAGCGATTGAAGGCCGTCAACGTCATTTGCAATTCTGGACTGCACCTCCCCTACGCGGGTGCCCGTGAAAAACCGAAGTGAAAGATTCTGGAGATGGGCGTATAATCTCACCCTCAGGTCATGCAGAACAGCCTGTCCGATACGTGAACTTAGAACCACCTGCCATGCGCCGATTATGGCTGACACGAGCGCGACAAGGATCATACCTGCCACAAGCAAGCTCAACAGTTTGAGGTCATTTCGGGGCAATGCGTCATCGATAATCGCACGCAAAAGAAAAGGCCCTGCCAATCCGGTTGCCGATGCGATCAACATCAGCACAATAACAGTCGCGATCCTTTTCCGGTAAGGCCTGAAGAGTGCTAACACACGCCGCAATGAGACGTGCTGCGCGGCAAGACTATCATAATCGTCTGGGTTTTGAGGCGTTGGAGACATTGGTTCTCTCAATTCGAAGCCGTGGTTTCTCGGATCGGAATGCGGATTTCGATCCCAAAGCCGGAGTTTTTAAGGGGGAGAATACGGGCGTCCCCTCCATGCGCCTGTGCAATCGCTTTCACAATTGATAGGCCGAGACCGGATCCGCCCCTGCCCCGTCCCCTCGAATCGTCAGCGCGCCAGAAGCGTTCGAAAGCCCGTAATCGGCTTTCCTCGGAGAGGCCTGGCCCCGTATCGCTACAGCGGAAAAAAACGTGTTCGCCTGCGACGCCGGTCTCGACGGACACGGTGCTTTGCGGTGCGTAACGGCAACAATTCTCAAGCAAGGCTATGAAAGCCTGCCGCACACGCCAACGGTCAGCGACTGTAACTGCATGGCCAAGCGCGGACACCGTTTTGATCCCAGATTTTTCGAACTGATCTTCCAGCGATGCAAGAACGCTCTCAGCCTCTGTCGCTAAGTCAAATTGGGTGCACTGCAGGTCAAGTTTGCCAGCGTTACCGAGTGCGAGTGTGCGCAATTCCTCGACAATTGCCGACAGGTCGTCGACATGCCCGATAAGGCGTGCATAGGATTCACTACTGGGTGAAAAGGCTCCATCCAGCAGACCTTGCAGGCGGCCGCGAAGTATCGTCAGCGGTGTTCGCAACTCATGCGCGATCGCTGAATTGGAATATTGCAACTCAGCCTCAGCACGCTGCAATCGCTCCGCCATTTGGTTGAAGTCATTAACCAAATCCCTTGCCTCGCCGAAGTTTTCGTGTCGTAAACTAGCGCGTGCAGAGAAGTCACCATTTGCAATCTTGCGCGCCGCATTCGCAACCGACTTCAACGGGTCGACAATCCGCTTTGCAAGAACCCACCCAAGCACTGAAGCTGTCGATATACCCACTCCTAAGAGAAGACCCAGAGTTATGATATCGCCCGTCCGAAGCACGTCATCATTGGTGAAATCGGGATAAAGCCATTCATAAATGAAAAAAAAGTAAGCCGTCAGCCCGAAGTAAACCACAGCGAACGCCAACAGCGTAAGCATTATCATCGCACGCACAATCAATGAGTTTAAGTTTTTACCCATTTGTATTGTCCAAGCGGTATCCAACGCCGCGCACTCCAGTAAGCAATCCATCAGCTCCGACGGCAGCTAACTTGCGGCGTAAATTGCTCACATGGCTATCCACAGTCCGGTCGAGCGCTTCACCTTCGGGCAGACACGCATCAACCAACTCCGAGCGCTCAAAAACCTTCCCCAGACTCGCAGCCATATGGGATAGAATACGGAACTCTGTCTTTGTTAACTCAAGCGTGAGAGGACCTGTGTCCCTTTCAACCGTGACACGATACGCCTGTAAGTCCACGGTTACCGGTCCCACGCGCAACAAACGTTCAGTCGGCACGCCCATACTTCTTCGCAGAACGGCTTTCACACGCGCTACGACCTCAAGCGGATTAAAAGGCTTAACAACATAGTCATCGGCTCCGATACGTAAAGCTTGCAGCTTATCCAAGTCTTCGGCCAAAGCGGTCACCATAATGACTGGCGTATTGCCGCGGCGGCGGATTGCAGCCAAAACCTCATAGCCGTCCTGTCCCGGCAATTTAATATCGAGGACCACGAGATCAGGGCGAAGACGAAGATGATGCCCTAACCCGACAGTTCCGTCACCTGCCGTGACAACACGAAACCCCTCGCGAGACAGATACGTCTCGATGATTTCAGCAATTTCGGGCTCATCCTCAACAATAAGAATTAAAGCATTGTTCATGGCTATCTACCATCTCTGAAACGTTTTCGACGGGTGTTTATTTAAGGCACCGATTGAGTTCGGCGGACGGGTGTTATTTTCTTACTCTGATTAGTCGGCTGATTGTTACATATAACAAGGGTACAAAGAAAACAGCCAGGACGGTTGCGGATAACATTCCTCCAAAAACCCCTGTTCCTATTGCATTCTGAATTTCAGAACCGGCCCCGCGCGCGATCATGAGTGGCACGACCCCCAAGATAAAGGCCAGTGAAGTCATCAGAATTGGCCGGAATCTCAATCGTGATGCCTTAAGCACTGCTCTGTTGAGGCTTTGCCCCTCGTTGCGCAGATGGCGAGCATATTCAATCAACAAAATGGCGTTCTTTGCAGAAAGTCCGATTATCGTAATGACGCCAACCTTGAAAAACACATCATTTTCCATGCCCCGCGCCAGCACAGCCAGCACAGCCCCGAGCACGCCAAGCGGCACAACCAACATAACGGCCAGCGGGATTGTCCAGCTTTCGTAAAGTGCGGCCAAGACCAGAAATACCACGAGCATCGATGCGGCTAAAAGAATTGGCGTCTGGGTTGCGGATTGTCTTTCCTGTAACGATTGCCCCGTCCACGCAACCGCAAATCCTGACGGTAACTGTTTTGCCAATCGCTCCATCTCGGACATTGCCACTCCACTCGAAACGCCCGGCGCAGCGGAACCTGAAAGACGAGCAGCAGGGTAGCCGTTATAGCGCGCCAATTGAAGCGGCGTCGTTTGCCAGACAGGCTGGACAAACTCCGACAGGGGAACCATTGCGCCATCAATATTGCGCACTTCAAGGCGAAGCACATCATCAATATGCATACGATGCTGTGCATCGGCTTGCACGACTACCTGTTGAAGGCGGCCGTCTTTCGGAAAATCGTTGACATAAGTTGACCCGATTGCTGTCGAAATCATGTCGCTCACGGTTGAAAAAGAAACACCAAGAGCCAGCGCCTTCTGGCGATCAATATTCAACGCAATACTCTGCCCATCTGGAAGCCCATCCGTCATCACGCCCGTGAGCAATTTGCTCTTGGAGGCGAGCCTTATCAACTCGCTCTCGGCCGCTTTCAGTGCTGTTGGCCCGGCATTACCCCGATCCTCCAAGCGAAGGGAGAAACCAGATGTTGTTCCCAGCGATTCAATGGCCGGTGGTTTCATTATCATCGCAGTTCCCTCCGGAATATCCGCCATCGCCGCTTGCGCCGCCGCGATCTCGTCGTTTACCGTTGTCTTACGATCACTCCAATCCTTAAGACTGGTAAACGCCTGAGCAGCATTCGGACCAGAGCCGGAAAATCCGAAACCTTGAATAACGATGCTCTCCGTAATATCTGCACGCGATGCCGTGTGTTTTTCATATTTTGCAATAATCTCCCGCGTGCGCTCTGCTGTGGCACCAGCCGGCAGCTCGAACATTGCCATGAAATTTCCCTGATCTTCTTCAGGCACGAACGACGTCGGCAGTTGAGAGTAACCAACGCCCAGTACTCCCAAGAGCAAAATGTAAACCAACAATATCCGAACACCACGCCGTAAAATCCAGCCGATAGCGCCGGTATAGCGTGCACTTAAACGGTCAAACTTGGTATTAAACCACGAAAAGAAACGCACTTCTGCGTGGGGGCCGACAGGTTTGAGGATAGTGGCGCACAAAGCAGGCGTAAGGGTAAGTGCGAGGAAGGCTGAAAACAGGATCGACACTGCCATCGACATTGTGAATTGGCGGTAGATTGCTCCCACAGAACCATCGGACAATCCCATAGGGATAAAGACGGCGACCAAAACCAATGTGATCCCGACGATAGCGCCCGAAATTTCGCGCATAGCTTTGCGAGTGGCCTCCTTCGGCGAGAGCCCCTCCCTTGCCATGATCCGTTCTACGTTTTCAACGACGACAATCGCGTCGTCAACAATGATACCGATTGCCAAAACCATGCCAAACATGGTCAAAACATTGATCGTGTAACCGGCAACCAGCATCACCGCGAATGTGCCAAGCAGCGCGATCGGCGCGACAATTGTTGGGATCAATGTGTACCGCAACTTCTGCAGAAACAGCAGTATCACGAGGAACACCAGAACCATCGCCTCTACAAGTGTCTGCACCACCTTCAAAATCGACACTTTCACGAAGGGGGCGGTATTGTAGGAAATTGAGACTGAGAGATCACTCGGCATTGTAGCCTGCAGTTCACCTAACCGCTTTTCGATCGCCGCCGCAGTGCTGACGGCATTGGCACCCGGCGACATTTGTATCGCCGCTGCAGCAGCAGGCTTGCTGTTACTGCTGACGCTGAAGGCAAAAGTCTGTGCGCCAAGTTCCACACGTGCAACATCGGACAACAGCAGCCGCGCGCCATCTGTCTGGGTTTTCAAAGGTATTGCTGCAAACGCCTCGGGTGAGTTCAACTGTCCATGCACAATCAGTGGCGTTGAAACTTTGGTCCCCGGAACGGTCGGTTCATCCCCGACCCTGCCCGGCGAAACTTGAGCGTTTTCGCGGGCAATCGCGCTCGTCACGTCGGACATGCTCAGGTTATAGGCAGCCAGTTTCGTCGGGTTAACCCAAACACGCATTGCACGTTCGGAACCAAATTGTTGGGTACGTCCAACGCCGGGAACGCGTTTGAGCTCCTCGGCGATGTTACGCGTCAGATAGTCACCAAGGCTCAGCTCGTCTGTCTCACCGCTGCGCGACTTGAGCGCAATGACCATAAGGAAGCCCGACTCTGACGCTTCCACATTTATTCCGTTACGGCGAACGACTTCTGGAAGACGAGGCTCGGCATTTTTCAACCTGTTTTGAACATCCACTTGAGCGAGTTCGGGGTCCGTTCCAGGTTTGAACGTCACCGTGATATTCGCAGCACCTGTCGAGTCGACAGTCGATTCATAATATAAAACGTTTTTGACGCTTGAGAGTTCCTTTTCGATAGGAGCAACCACACTATCATTGACCGTTTGAACAGAAGCTCCAGTATATGTTGTGAAAATACTGATACTCGGCGGTGCGATAACAGGATAACGTGAAACCGGCAGTTGTGGGATCGCAACAACACCAGCCAATGCAATGAATATGGCAATCACCCAGGCAAAAACCGGGCGATTGATGAAGAATTGTGGCATGGTGATCTGGCCTTTAAATCTTGTCTTTCACAGTCGTCGCGTTTGGTGAGTGATCGGCGTTTACGAGCATCCCATCCTGCAAACGGTCCTGACCGCGAATTACGATGGTTTCACCCGGTTGAAGCCCTGACTTGACCACCACACGGCGACCGATGGCCTCTCCAAGCGTTATTTTGCGCCTTTTTGCGCGCCCGTCGGGATCAACGACCATGAGACTGGCGTCGTCTCCTCCTGTCCGAACGAGAGCATATTCAGGAACAAGTATTACATCGGACAGCAATCCGCTTGGCACTTGGGCACGAACAAACATGCCAGGCAAAAGCTGCAATTCAGGATTCTCAACGAGCACTCGGATCGTTGCATTGCCCGTCACGGTGTCAACCGTAACATCTGAAAGCACCAGCTTCGCCGGATAGGAATATGGCTTGCCATCGGCACGTAGTATCTCAATCTGGCCTATTTTCTCTTCTGCCGCAAATTGCACGGCATCGAGTTTTGTCGCAGGCAGGCGTAAATCCACATAAACACGTTCCAGCTGCTGAACGACTGCGAGTTCGGTCTGCCCCGAAATTGATGCGAGAGAGCCTTCGTCCGCTACGGTTCGCCCGACGTAGCCATCAATCGGCGATCTTATGGTGGCGAAGTCAAGATCAAGCTGACGACGGTGAAAAACAGCACGTGCCTCGGCCAGATTTGCCTGCGCCGTCGTCAGATTATTGCGCGCGTCTTCATAATTTTTGAGACTTGCCGCTTTACTCGCGAGCAAAGCTTCAGCGCGCTGAAAACCCGACCGAGCATGCTCCAGCGCACTTTCTGCACGCGTCAATGCGGCCCGTGCAGTTTCCAGATCCGCCAAAAATAAAGCGGGTTCAATCTCGAAAAGGATCTGACCAGCGCTGACACGGGAGCCGGCCTCAACAACTTTCTTTTTAATGATCCCACTGACTTGCGGCCTGATTTCAACTTTCTTAAAAGCCGCAACTCGCCCCGGCAGTTCATCCGTAAGAAGAACGCGTTCGCGACCGACTTTAACAGTTTCGGCGCGCACTGGGACGGCTGATGAGGCAACCTCGGCTTCCGGAGCTGAACTGCTCCGACCTTGCAAAGCAAGCATGGCAGCGATGAAACATCCGCCTGCAACGATAGCGAAAATGGAGAAGCGGCGGTGAGACATTATGTGGTCCAGATTGCATCTATTACCCGCTTGTCGCGCCGCTGCGTTCAGATAATATTGAGGGAATGTGCAGATCGCGTGGAGGCTGTGCTATTGCTTGCAGAAAATTTTCTCGTAAGCAGTGATATACGAAGAAGACAACGCCCCTTACTACGAAGCCTCAAGCGAATGCGGGTTAAGAACCACAGCAAAACGCAATAATTTAACGAGCGTAGTGGAAGGAAGCGTCTGGCAATTGCAGATGTGTTTCTTGCGTCGTATTAACAAGATACGCCATTAAAAAGGCGAACAAAAACAATATAATGCAGACGATCGAAAAATTGCGTATGAGCACAATGTTCCTCTTTGCGTTCATGTAACAGACACTCCGTGCAAGCCAATCTGACGTCAAATCAATTCGACGGGCATTACTCGTATGTGCCTAAGGACTGGAAAAGTTAGCAGTTTGCCAATGATTGGATGCGGCCCACTATATCTAGTCCGCCAATCGTCCGATACCAAAGAAGTGCTATTGCGATCTAAGTCGCTTTTTTAATCTCTCTCACCACACGTACCAGAGAGCGTATTTCTTAAAGCGGAAAGATAACCCCAACCATCTTCCATTGCGGTGAGAGCTGCACGAATCCACATCGCGACCTTATCATCAGATATCGGGCCAACTAGCTCCCAAAGCTTACCATCGATGTCTTCCGCTTTGATGAAAAACTTATCATCTACCAAGTCCACAACCGGAGGAAAAAAAACAATTACTGAAGTTTTATCAGTCATTCGATTTCCCTAGAATGAAAGCTCTCGGCCGACTCGGGAGGAGCAACCTTGCTTATTGAGATTGATCGTTCGTATTGGCCCTCTCAGAGAGACGCGCCATCGCTGCAGCATGTCGATATCAAGCCTTTGTGGAGTTATGGTGCAGATTCACTGCAAGCTTTATGAAGCACTTAAGCGACGTTGGTGCATGGACATTCCCTCCAGTTTACTGAACTTACAAAGCTCGGATGGGGACCTGATCAAACAATTGTCTTTATTGAGTGTTTTTATTGATTTTTAGGTTTTGACAATAGGGAGGCTTATTACGAGCGATCTTTTCTGGCTTTCAGATGCTGCATGGAATGCAATCGAACCCACATTTACCAAAGAACCAACCCGGAGCTCGACGTGTCGATGATCGGCGTGTCATTTCTGGTATCTTGCATGTTCTCAAGGTCGGTTGTCGCTGGCGTGATGTTCCGGCCGAATATGGTCCTGCAAAAACCGTCTACAACCAATATCACCGCTGGGCACAACGGCGTATTTGGCATCGTATATTTGAGACGATGGCAGCCCGGGGTCCGGTTCCACAGGAGCTTTCCATAGATAGCACACACGTCAAAGCGCACCGTTCGGCACAAGGCTCAAAAGGGGGGCGTGGACGCAAGCGATTGGCACGTCGCGCGGTGGAAGAACAAGCAAAATCCATTGCTTGGCCGATGATTGCGGCAGACCGGTCGCGTTCAGCTTAACACCGGGAAACATTGCCGGCATAAAAATGGTAATTCCATTATTAGAGGTCGCTCGCCCTAGCGGGCGTCTGTTAGCTGACAAGGCATATGACGCTGATAGTCTTCGAGACTAGCATTAATAATGCCGCATCAAGGCTGTCATTCCCTCTTCGCTAGCACGAAAGAAACCCTATCCTTTAGATTATAACGCATACAAGCGTAGAAATGTCATCGAACGGCTTTTCTGCGGGCTCAAAAACTGGCGATGCATTGCAACGAGATATGATCGCCTCGCAATAAACTATCTCGCCGCAATTGCTCTTGTTTCTACAATCATCGCATGGGCGTAATTGAGTCCCCATCCTAAACAGAGGGCGAGGCGCACTGTAAGTCTCATCAAGGTTCCATTTGCGTGTAACCTGACGCTTCTTCCGATTAAAATGTTTAAGCAGTTTGGGGCTGAAGCAAATGACCCAACGATGCACCGTGGAATAATCCAGATCGATACGCGTTCCGCCATCATTTCCTTCAGATTGCGAAGGCTTAGATTATAAGCAAGGTACCACCGAACACACAGAAGGATAACGGATTTATCAAAATGGCGGCCTTTGAATATCTAAAATACTCAGCTGCTTAAAAGTCAAAAATATATCACAGCCATCCTTGATGAAGAGTTTGCAACAGGTCCAGTTTTCTTCCGTACCCCTGCCCATCAGTTCTTAGTAGTAATCAACATCAATATGTAAGGCTGCCATAACTCTCCTCCCTAATGACCAAAAGTCTACTCAAATAGGCAGAATCCAACCGCGCCAGTACCAGAGCGAGAGGATTAAAATGTGAATCTTGCATCCATTATTTAATTAACTAAATATAAATGAATGATTTGATGGGTCAAAAGAATGTATTTGATTTTTCATTAATATTATTAAATTATATAATTATAATGTATGCATAATATGGGGGGATGTATGCTAAATTCGTTAGAAAATTTGGTTTCATTTCATAATATAAATTCCGTCGACGCTATTGAAATTACAAAGACAAGTTCTGGGAATGGATGGGATAATCTGCATATTTTTACCGTGAAAGTGCAGCCATTCAGTGCTTCGTTTGACGCTGTTGATTCGCTTCTTGTTTCAATGGTTCTTAAGGGGCATGCACGAGGCACGTGGAACGTAGATGGATTGGAAACCGAAACATTACTTCAGCCTGGTGCAATAATTATCCTGCCTCCAGATTGTGGTGTCGCAGTTGATATCAAGGACCCAGTCGAATTTATAAATATTTATGTATCAAAAAAGCTTTTCAGTGACATTATTATAGAGTTTTCATCGGCCGGTAGTAGCCTCCTACGGCTCGATCACAGCCTATGTATATTCGACGAATTGCTTGAGCAGACAATTAGCTCTCTCAAAGATTTAATACACATCGGGGGTCGGTTTTCAGCGATTGAAGTTCAGTATATTGCACGTGTAATTGTCGCTCGCCTTGTATCTAAATACTCAACAAACACAACCAGAGAATTGAACACTGACGTTGGTTTGTCAGTCCACGTCCTTCAAAAGACGTTTAACTTAATTGATCAAAACCTACATCGGCGGATTGGTATTGAACGCTTGGCTGAGGCGGCTGGTATTGGTGCAGCGCAGTTTGCCAGACTGTTCAAACGAGCCACAAGCGTGACGCTTCATCAGTATATTATCAGACGAAGAGTTGAGCGGGCTAAAGAGCTGTTGATAGACACGCATATGCCGATTGCCGAGATAGCGCATGATTGTGGATTTGCAGATCAAGTTCATCTAACGCGCTTTTTTGGGCGTATTACTGGAACAAGTCCGGCATCCTTTAGGAAAAAAAGGCGTCGATCATAATAAATCTAGGCTAACTTAATTAGAGGTGTTGTAACTATCAGACAAACCTAGTCGTTATCTGCATATACAAAACGCCGGTAATAAATAAGTTTTGTGTAGGGTATCGTCTTGGAGGGATCGGCTCAGCATTTGTTTTGGAATGAAGATTGCTGACTTTTTTGTAGAGAATATTACGTGATATGAATAGGAACTTAGGATTTTTGTAGAACTATAATGTGTCAGTGATCTTTATTTATAACGGCCTGAACTTGCTGTTTTGCCCTCGAAGCTATTAGCGAATTGAGGAGAGCGTCATGGTTGCAGTTGTTACGAATAAGGCGAGTGGTAGTTCGCGAACAGTAGCTGGAAATGATATTATTCTTTCAGCACCCAGCGTTGTCAAAATTTCGTTAAATCCAAAGTCTATTTCCGAATACCAAAGAATTGGGGATGATCTCCTCATTAGATTGAATAACGGTGACACAATTCGCATCGTTAATTATTACACACATTACAGCAACGGCCAAGACAATGACCTTGTCCTGCAAGATGAAGACGGTCAGCTCTGGGCTGGGAATCATAGCGATGGGCTGGCGGATTTTAACTTCTCGGAAATTCAGGGAGTCGATCAACTTGCTGGAGGCAAAGACAGTTTCGCCCCAATTTTGCTTGGCCTAGCCGGTTTGGGAGCTATTGGTGCTGTCGCTGCAAGTTCTTCGGGTGGTGGCAATAAAGACACTGTGGATCCGGGCACAGGCGGTGGGGATGGCGATGGAGATGGAGATGGAGATGGAGATGGAGATGGTGACAATGAAGCTCCGGATGCACCAACGGTTACAGTCGGCTCTGACGGTGTGACGCTGACGATCACCGGGGAGCCGGGTGGGACAGCGACGATCTACAATGCTGATGGCAGCGTGCTTGACAC
>NZ_JBDJNE010000022.1:0-30585 GCF_039674265.1 Brucella sp. TWI559 | reverse complement strand
GCAGCACCAAGATTGGCATTGGCCGAAACCGACACAACACCGCCATCAATCTGCGTGCCGCCCGTATAGTCACTGGCCGTGCTCGAGAGAACAAGCGTGCCGTCGCCGGTCTTCGTTAGCTTGCCCGTGCCCGTCACCGTGCCGGAGAAGGTGTTGGTCTTCGCAGCCGTCGTCTGGATCGTGCCGCCATTCGTCCCAAGCGTCACCGCACGACTGTTGTCAAAGCTGTCTGTGAGCAGAAGCGTGCCGGCATCAAACCCGAGCGCACCTGTGGCAGCACCAAGATTGCGGTCTGCACTCACCGACACAACGCCGCCATTGATCTGCGTCCCGCCCGTATAGTCGCTGGCCGTGCTCGAGAGAACAAGCGTGCCGTCGCCTGTCTTCGTCAGACTGCCAGCGCCCGTCACCTTGCCCGAGAAACTGTTGGTCTTCGCAGCCGTCGTCTGGATGGTGCCGCCATTCATCCCAAGCGTCACCGCACGGCTGTTGTCAAAGCTGTCTGTGAGCAGAAGCGTGCCGCCATTGAAGCCGAGCGCTCCTGTGGCAGCACCAAGATTGGCATTGGCCGAAACCGACACAACACCGCCATCAATCTGCGTGCCGCCCGTATAGTCACTGGCCGTGCTCGAGAGAACAAGCGTGCCGTCACCTGTCTTCGTCAGACTACCAGCGCCCGTCACCTTGCCCGAGAAACTATTGGTCTTCTCTGCCGTCGTCTGGATGGTGCCGCCATTCGTGCCAAGCGTCACCGCACGGCTGTTGTCAAAACTGTCCGTCAGCAGAAGCGTGCCGCCATTGAAGCCGAGCGCACCTGTCGTCGCGCCAAGATTGCGGTCTGCACTCACCGACACAACACCGCCATCAATCTGCGTGCCGCCCGTATAGTCACTGGCCGTGCTCGAGAGAACAAGCGTGCCGTCACCTGTCTTCGTTAGTTTGCCCGTGCCCGTCACCTTGCCCGAGAAACTGTTGGTCTTCGCAGCCGTCGTCTGGATGGTGCCGCCATTCGTGCCAAGCGTCACCGCACGACTGTTGTCAAAGCTATCTGTGAGCAGAAGCGTGCCGCCATTGAAGCCGAGCGCTCCCGTGGCAGCACCAAGATTGGCATTGGCGCTGACAATCAATTTACCCGAATTGACAACGGTCCCACCCGTATAGGTGTTCGCGCCACCAAGCGTAAAAGTCCCCGTGCCGCTATAGGTGAAGCCGCCAGTGCCCTGTATCACGCCGCTATAGGTATCGTCACTGCTGCCCGTTACTTCAAGCGTGTTGGTGCCAAGTGTCACAAACCCATTGTTGCCAGAAAGAGAGCCGACCGAAAACGTACCCAACGTACTCCCGGAAAAATCAAGTGCCGTACCGCTATCACTTATAAGAAACGTGGAGCCCGTGGCGCTGGATGTGTCTGTGAACACCAGTTTCCCGCCGCGCTCAGCACGAACTCTCTGGTTGTCAGCATTTGTGCCATGCGTGAATGATATTATGGAATTAGTATCCGCTGAATCTGCGGTCCACCCCCCATTCAGCGTAAGGGTCTCCCGCGTGAAATCAATATCACGGAACTCCAGCGTAGAAGCTCCACTCGCACCGAACGCTGCCTTGCTTGTTGTTGAGCCCACTCCTAAAGTGATGGTGGGCAGAACCGTGCCGGCAACCTTGCCTCCGCCATCAAACAACATCCTAGCTCCACCGTACGCAGCAACGCCATAACTCCAGTTGTCGGTGCCCGGTGAGGCCACGTTTATGACCGTACTGCTATTCACATTAATCGTACTGCCAGCACCATCCACCGCTAGGCCGACTGCGCTCTCACCATCTACTGCTACGGTTGTGCCACTGACAGTAATTGTGCCGCCTTGATCCGCACGGAGACCTTGAGCCTGTATCCCAGTACCGGTATGAGCACGAATAATGGAACCGGTTATAATCGCATGAGCGCCAGTACCTCGCGCCAGAACGGCAGAAGCAACGTCATTCACTAAGCCAAGAGTAATCTCTATTGTTGCACTATTTACAGTATATGTTCCCGCAGTAACAGAATAAGAAGGAAAACCAGCCGTACTGGACGTAGTAACTGTATTAACCGTATCTCCCGGATTCAGATCCTGATTTGATACTTGCGTCGTATAATCAGTCGCCTTTGCCTCATATGTTGTGATCGCAAGGCTTGAGACAGAGAGCGCCAGTGTCAGAGACAATGCGCTGAGGATGCTGCGGGCCTGTGAAAGACATCGGGTGGGCATAATGGCGATCTGACCCGAAGCGGGGGCCTGCGCCAACAACGGTGCGGCCACAGAACGACGGTTATAAGCAATATATGGGACGCTCATTGCGCAATACCTCTTCAACATGCATTGAAAGCGCCGCCGTGCCCGGCAGCGTTGAACCTAAAACTGGAAAATCGGGGTTCGGCGACCCGCCCGACATGCGGACCGCCCTAAAGAAAAACACGGTAGCGATGGCAAGAACAACACACGCGGCGCATCGCGGAAGCCGCAGCAGGCATGAAGAAGACCCGGGCTGCAAACGGCAAGGCGAACACGCCGCAGCGACGCTTCCCCAGCTTTTCTGCGCAAATGACCATTCCCCCTACAGACAGCTTCAACGCCCAAATTGGATCACCTCATTCAACATGCGTGAGGACACGCACCCCGCATAAAACATCGCCCTGCGCCATCAAAACGAGATGCTGGTCGATTGTGCCTTTTAACCTCGCCCATCGGCCATTCAACAGAATATTGGTAACAAATATGTTATAGTAAGAATATTTTGTAAATATAAAACGTAAATAACCTACAATAACTTGTAATATAATTTTATATTACTAATATTATACATTAATGATTTAAAATAAAAAGGATCACTCTTCTACTAAAGCAACCATTTTATGATTTTGATTTTTCGTGAATATTAGTAATGCGAAATTTACAAATCATAACCGTTGCTTCAGAGCAAAGGTCTGGCATGCACCCAAATACGGGAGCAGACGATTTGGGTCCTGAAGACACGTCTGCCATGACAAATAGCCTGTGCAATAATGAAAAATGACGTAACAGCCGCGCCAGGAGATCCAGGACACCGACGACGTGCTCCCTGTTTCACCGATTGATTCCCATGGTGAAATCACTGTTCCCAATAGCCGCCAGCGGCCTACCCAATCTTGGCGGCTGTTACTTTCTTATAAGATCTGCATCGGCTATCCAAACCAGTCAACAGTATCTTGCACTTCGTTTCCCATGAAGAACTTGGCCCATCATGCCTCCTGCCATTCATTGAAAAATAGTGCACCATCAAAGTTCGGGATCAAACACCTAGTTGGCCATGGTATCGGCGAGAAAGTCGATCAGAACCCGGGCAGCCATGGGAAGATGTTGCCGCGACGCGTAAAGTGCATGAATACCTAATGCTTCCGGCTGCCATTCTGCCAACACCACCTCCAGCTTGCCATCCCGAACGTCCTGATCGGCTGCGAATGTCGGCAACATGGCTATGCCCATTCCGGCGATCGCGGCTCGCCGCAGCGCCAAGGCATCATTGGTTTGGAAGCTTCCGGCAACAGGCACCGCGATCTGAACGCGCCCGTTCCCCAGCGTCCACTCGGCGCCACCCAGGTTGGTATAGGTCAAGCAGTAATGTTCTTTCAAGTCTTCCACACCGCCGGGTTGTCCATGAGCCTTTAGGTAGGCAGGCGCTGCATAGAGCTGTGACGGGCATGAGCCCAGTCGCCTCGCGATAAGTGAGGGGTCGAGAGTGTTTGCAATCCGGATGGCGACATCAATCCGGTCCTGAACAAGATCAACCGGTCGGTCGGAGATTAGAAGGTCAACCTTGATGTGCGGATAATCACCAGAAAAATTTGCCAGCAGCGGGATCAGCAACGCATCGGCCAGAATGCTCGGTGCCGTAACTCGAAGTCGGCCCCTTGGTGTTCCCGCATCCATTGCCACATCGGTGATAGTGTCGGCGATCCGGACCATTTCCTTGCATAATTCAAGGACCCGCTCTCCAGCCGATGTCAGGCTGAGCTGCCGCGTGGTGCGGTGCAGCAGCCTCGTGCCCGACCAGCCCTCAATAGAGGCGATATAGCGCGATGCCATGGCTCGCGACATGTCAAGAGCTTCGGCGGCTGCCGTAGCACTGCCGCGCTCAACCGTCTCGATGAACACCCGTGCTGCCGTGATCCTGTCCATGCCATTCGCTCATTTTATGCAACACTGTGTCGACAGTAGCGCCGCTTACCTCCGCTCCACGCAACAGTATATATGTCCTAAACAAAAGGACACCGCAATGACCCATACTATTGAACTCCAGTATTTCTTCGATCCATTCTGTGGATGGTGCTACGCCAGCGCACCGGCATTGGAAGGTCTTGCCGGCAAGTTTCCCGGCGCATTGCGCATGATGCCCTCGGGCCTGTTCTATGGCAGCCGCCCCGTCTCAGCGATATCGGATCATGCCTGGCGCAATGATCAACGTATCCAGTCACTGACCGGCCAGCCATTCTCAGAGGCCTACCATCAGAACGTTCTGCTCTCTTCTACCGGTATTTTTACTTCAGCGCCCGCGACGTTGGCACTTCAGGCCCTGGGCGAGCTTGAGGCACCGCTCGAGCCTGCTTTCCTGCATGCGGTCCAGATCGCCCGCTATGTCGAAGGGCACGACACGGCCAAAGAAGAAGAAGTTGCCAAAGTGGCCGTCGCGGTCGCCCGCAAACACGGCTTTGAGCTGGCTATCGAAGGGTTTTCTGAACGCTTGAAAAACGATGTCGATCTGCGCCAACGCACCCTCGAACGCATGGAGGCGACGCAGGCCCGAATGCACGACTTGGGCATTCAAGGCGTCCCACAACTAAACGTTGTCGTGGACGGTTGGCCATTCCAGCTCAATGGCGACGTTCTCTATCAAGGCTCCGACCGTTTGTCGGCAGCGATCGAAGATTTGACTGCTTCCGTGCAACCGACCAGCAATGGGTAGAACCATGAAAATCGCTCTAATCGGTGCTTCGGGCCAAGCAGGCTCGCGCATCTTGGCCGAGCTCCCCAACCGCAGTCACGACGTCTCCGCAATTCCCCGCGCCCCCTCCAAGATCGCTGCGCTTTCTGGTGTCACCGCTGTGGCCGGCGACATCGAGACGCCTGCTCACGTCTGGCAGCGCTTCACTGTGAGCTATTAGGCCTAAATCTTCTGACATCACAAACCAGCGCCCCCCCAGTGGTGTGTTCCGGCGTGGAATACTGCCCCCTTTAGGGGGCGAATACTTATTCAATTTAACCCGCCCTAGATTTCATCCGAGGATCTCACTTTTAGTCAGCAGATGGAGTAAGGAGTTGAAAAGAGTGGATATGATTGCTTGTGTCCGGCGCGCCTTCCATGTTTCAAGGCTGGTCGGTAAAGAAGATCACCAGAGAGCTTCATGTTTCTCGTAATACGGTTCGTAAGATACTGCGGTCTGATGCGACGGAGTTTTCTTACAAGCATGAACATCAGCCTTTTCCGAGGATGGAGCCATGAGATTATTCGGCTCAATGGCGTGACCACAACGATCAAAGTCGCACATGCTTGATTGTGTCATTGCCGGGTGATGTTTGCATAGGCTTCCATGCGCGGCAGGCAGAGATAGTCGCCATTCAAAACCCAATAAAATCGCGAAAGAAAATTCTATAAAAGTTTATTTTCGTATTGAAATATCAATACATTTAATAAACTAAACAATATAAATTTATAGCAATAAGTATATTATAATTTAAAATTCTCTATTTTCTACATTTTACAATGTAGCCATGCATTTTTGATTCCTATAAAAAATACTCTCTTTCACATTGACAAAATTGTGGCCAAACCTAGATTTGAAGTTTGGAATTTATGCCCCAATTTTGTGAGAGAAAATGCCAGCAAAATTTATTATCAATCCGCCCGTATTCTTCGGCTCGATTATTATCATAGGATTGTTTCTTGCAATCGGTGTAATTGTTCCAGATCAGGCCGCTGAAATTTTTGCTGCTTTGCAAAACAGTATTCTTGCAAACTTCGGTTGGTTTTATCTTCTGGTTGTTGGGATTTTTCTGGCCAGTGTTCTGTTGCTCAGTCTGGGGCGATATGGACGCCTCAAATTAGGGCCGGACGACTCCACACCGGATTTCAGTTTTATGTCGTGGATTGCGATGCTTTTTGCCGCCGGCATGGGCATCGGGTTGATGTATTATGCTGTTGGTGAGCCGATGTCTCACTTTATGGCCCCACCAACAGCGGAACCCCGCTCGATCGAAGCAACGCGCCAGGCCATGGCTGTGACGTTCTTCCATTGGGGCATTCACGCCTGGGCTATTTACGCGGTCGTGGGGCTTTCGCTTGCTTATTTTGGTTATCGCTACAACCTTCCACTCACAATCCGCTCGGGATTATATCCACTTTTAAAAGAACGGATTAACGGCCCGATTGGGCACGCTGTTGATATTTTTGCGATTGTCGGAACAATGTTCGGGATCGCAACCTCGCTTGGGTTGGGTGTTTCGCAAATCAATGCAGGACTTAATTATCTGACGGGCGTCCCCATCGGATTGCAGGTTCAGCTTCCTTTAATATTGGTCATTACCGGCCTTGCGACCATATCCGTTGTCACCGGGCTTGATAAAGGTGTTCGCATTCTATCGGAAGTGAACCTTCTGATTGCAATTTTGCTGATGCTGTTTGTTCTCGTCGTGGGCCCAACTTCGCAGCTGTTCCGCGATTTTGTTCAAAATATCGGGCTTTATCTGGATACGATTGTTCTTAGAACATTCAACATTTATGCCTATCAGCCAACACCATGGATCGATGCCTGGACTCTTTTCTATTGGGCATGGTGGATTTCCTGGTCGCCTTTCGTCGGTATGTTCATCGCGCGTATCTCCAGAGGGCGAACAGTGCGCGAATTTGTTACAGCCGTTTTGTTTATTCCAGCAGGCTTCACATTCTTTTGGATGACTGTCTTTGGCAATTCCGCAATCCTGATTGACACCACTGTTGCCAACGGAAAGCTGGGCGCTGAGATAGCGGCAGACGTTTCGGTCGGCCTGTTTCATTTCTTCGAATATTTGCCGTGGACCACATTGACCTCGACGCTTGCGGTCATTCTGGTGGCAATATTCTTCATCACTTCTTCAGACTCTGGCTCTTTGGTTGTGGATTCCATTGCCGCCGGTGGTGAAACCGAAACAACGACCGCTCAACGGGTCTTCTGGTGCGCGCTTGAAGGCATTGTTGCCGCGAGCCTGCTTGTTGCGGGTGGATTGGGTGCACTTCAATCTGTGACGATTGCAAGCGCACTTCCATTTTCTATCGTCATTCTCGTTCTTGTCTGGTCGCTCTTCAAAGGGATGCGGGCCGACCTCGCCCAACAGGTCGCACATGCGGGAATTCCAACCACTCCCACGGCACAACCGGCGTCTGGCCTGACCTGGCAACGCCGGTTATCGTTGATGCTGCATGCACCTTCCGAGCGTGAAGTGTCCGCTTTTATCGAAGGCCCGGCAATGAAGGCGCTTTCCGAAGTCGCAACGGAACTTAACAATCGAGGACGCGACACCGTTGTCGCCACAGAAGACAATGGTTCAATTGCACTGCGTTCATCGGCAGAAGGCGTTCGCGACTTCATTTATGGGATAATGCCAGCCTCGCACCAGATTCCCGCTTTCTCCGCTATGGCCGTGGGAAAACCTGAGTTTCGCTACGAAGCCAGAACGTATTTTTCGAGTGGAGGACGAGGTTACGATGTCATGGGCATGACGAAAGATCAATTGATCTCCGACGTTCTGGTTCAGTTCGAGCGCTATCTCGCATTGGTTCACACACCAGAAACGCAATTGGTCCACAGCGCACCGGAGCATTCAGCCGACATGTGATCGTCGATACGTGAGAATTTTAAATACCAACAATCGAGATAGGAATAATGGACCAAAAAGCGACCGAAGTCTTTGAACGCACCAATCAATTTCTGTTCCAGATATCCGATCTGCTTTTGCGCTATTCGCTATCAACCCTGGGCGCAATTGTAATCCTTTGTGCAGGGTGGATTTTAGCGGGAACCCTTCAACGCTGGACCGTCACCTCGCTATCGGGCATCCGCGGCCTCGACAAGACAATTTCAAAGTTTTTTGGCGGCGTCATCCGCTACAGTGTTCTTGCCATCGTTTTTGTGATGGTTCTGGGCCAATTTGGCGTTCAGACTGCCTCAATCCTTGCAGCATTGGGCGCAATAGGCCTCGCCATTGGGCTTGCCTTGCAGGGCACACTTCAAAACATTGCGGCAGGCATTATGCTTCTTGTTCTTCGCCCGTTTCGGGTTGGGGAGTTTATAAGTGCAGGCAGTGTTGTCGGCACAGTTGAAGAGATAGGCTTGTTTACAACAGAGCTTAAATCTTATGACGGCATTTACATTATGGCTCCGAATTCAACGCTTTGGAACACGTCGGTTATCAACTATAGCCGCCTCAAGATGAGGATGCACGACTTCAAAGTGCGTATAGGATACGACGACAATATCGATAATGCGTTCTCAATAATTCAGAAGATTGTCTTGTCACAGGAGGGAGTGCTTCAAGAGCCAAAGCCCACCTTCTTTGTTGATGAGTTGGGCGATAGTGCTGTTATCTTGTGCTATCGCTATTGGATTGACAGCAATCATTATTGGGACGTCGTTCGCAACACCACCAAATCTGTTAAAACCTCTTTTGACGAGGCGGGAATAAAAATACCCTATCAGCAGGTTACCCACCATATGAAGGCTGCTGCTTAGAAGGCGTTAAAGCATAATCCCATGACTTTCGCTTCGGGCAGATTATGCTTTATTCAACCCTTTGTGCCTCATGCTTGATGAAAGCGGCCATGCCTTCGGATTGGATGCCATCAACCATATCCCTGAGCATGGCGCCGAAAACGCCGTTGATTAACGTCTCTGGAAGAATGTCAGGGCAAACGAGCGCAACTGAGCGAATTATATCATCCGCAGTTGCCGCATGTTTTAAGGCGCTCTGAAGCTCCATTGCACGCGGGTCATTCAACGCTTGCGGATTTCCATACCTATCTTTGCGAACAAGATAAGCAAGCCAGGCCGCCAAGGAAAATGCAAAAGGGCGCGTGGATCCGCCCGCTGCAATCGTCTCCATTGCCGGTGCGGTTATGCGTTGAGGAAGCTTTTGCGTCCCATCCATCGCGATCTGTGCCGTAGAATGTGCTATAGCTGGATTGGAAAATCGTTCGGCCAATGCTGAAGCATACTCATCAAGATCAATCGTTAGTCCTTCGACAGTCGCGGCCGCTGCGGCAAGATGGCGCCGAACAAGGGCGGCATGATCAAGGTCAGCCATAACATCGCGTACAAGTGCTTTTCCGGCCAATTGCCCGCTATAGGCAAGCATGGAATGCGCACCATTGAGCATGCGAAGTTTCATGCGTTCATATGGCGTCACGTCATCGACAAACAGGACGCCAGCGCATTCCCATTCTGGCCGTCCAGCACAGAATTGATCCTCTATGACCCATTGCGTGAATGGCTCGGTTTCGACTGCTGCATGATCGTCCCGCCCGCTCAGTTCTCCGGCCAGTTTGGTCGTATCGGCGTTTGATGCGGGTGTAATGCGATCCACCATGGATGAAGGAAAGCTGACATTGTTTGCTATCCAATGGGAAAGCCTCTCACCGTGGGTTTTGCGTGCAAAAGTCAGGACTGCGTTGCGCAGTTTCTCGCCATTATGAGACAGGTTATCACAGCTCAACACAGTGAATGGCTGCAATCCCAAATGCATTCTGCGGTTCAGAGAACCGACAATCAGTCCGATCACTCCCCTGGGCGCATCAGGATTTGCAAGGTCGAAAGCGACCGCAGGATGGCTATCATCAAGCTGACCATCGCTGGTGATACCATATCCTTTTTCCGTCACCGTCAAACTGACAATACGGCAGCCAGGAGATGCCATGGCTTCCAATGCATCGCCACTAACATCAGGTCCGGCCAATACCCGTTCAAGCGCGCCGATCACCCGTGCCTCTGTGGTCGCGCCGCGTGTGATCAGCGTGTAATGACCATTCTGTGGATTTAAACTCTCCGCAACAGACGTTCCACGCAGCGATACGCCGATAACACGCCAGTCGCCGCCATTTTGTGCGAGAGCAGCATCGGTGTAAGCAAGCAGATGAGCGCGTGCAAAATTGCCAAGCCCCAAATGGACAATTCCAGCCCCATGGTTCTGCGGTGTGTAAGCAGGCCAACTGGCCGATGCACCCAGATTTGCCTGCGCCGAAAGTCTTGTCATTCCACCACCCTGACATCTGGATGCGACAGGGCGGTCATGATCCCGCGCAATTCCGCCAGCCCTTTCAACCGACCAATGGACGGATAACCCGGCTGCGCTTTTCTGTTCAGATCATCCAGAATGTCCTGACCATGATCAGGCCGCATTGGAATTTGCCAGTCTGCGCGGCCCGCAAGCTTGCGCCGATTTTCTTCGGCAAGAATGGCTGCAATCATGGCAACCATATCGGTATGGCCTTCCAGATGAGCGGCCTCATGGAACGATCCACCAAGATGCGGTTCTTCAAGGGCGACATTGCGCAGATGCAGAAAATGCACCCGATCGCCCAGCCGCTTCATCATACCCGGCAGATCATTATCAGCGCGTGTGCCCAGTGATCCGGTGCAAAGCGTAATGCCATTTGCCGGAATATTCACCGCATCCATCACGGCCTTATAATCGGCTTCCGTCGACATGATGCGCGGCAGACCAAGCAGCGAAAACGGTGGATCATCCGGGTGGCAGCATAAACGCACACCAAGTTCTTCTGCCAGCGGGCTGACCTCTGCCAGAAAATCAATCAGATGCCCCCGGAGACGTTCAGGCGAAATATTGTCGTAATGCGCAAGATGACGCTTCACATCATCCATCGACATGCGTTCAGCGGCACCGGGCAAGCCAAACACGACATTCCCCGAGAGCTCCAGACGTCGTGCCTCAGGCATGTCTGCAAACCGCTTGTGTGCCGCCTCATAGACCTCTGGACTATAATCATCCGATGCGCCGTTGCGTTGTAAAAGAAACAAATCAAAGGCTGCAAAATCAATCGCGTCGTAGCGCATACAGGTGGCGCCATTTGGCAATCGATACGCCAGATCAGTGCGCGTCCAGTCGAGGATCGGCATAAAATTATAGCAGATGACCTCAACACCTGCATCACGCAGGTTTCGCATGGAGGTCTTCCAGTTTGCGATATGTGTTTTCCAATCACCCGTCTGGCGTTTGATATCCTCAGAAACCGGAAGGCTTTCAACGACCTCCCACCGAAGACCGGAGGCTTCCCCGTTCTTCATGTAGGCGACGTCTTGTTTTCGCTTTTCAATTTCTGCAGGCGACCAGACGACGCCCGTCGCAACATGGTGAAGGGCTGTTACAACGCCTTCCACTCCTGCCTGCAACATATCATCGATGGATACCAGGTCCTTGGGGCCGAACCAGCGCCAGGTCTGTCTCATAGTGTCGTCTCTCTGTTTTCAGTGCCGTGCAGATGCAGCGGCAAAAGTAATTTGAACCTTGACCGATTGGGAACGGTCGGTTGCCGCACAAAATGCGGCAAGCGCGTCGGTCACAGGCAAAGTGGATGTAATGATCGGGCGTGGGTCGATTGCGCGCGATCCGATAAGCTGCACAGCATCAACGAATTCGGTATCGAAACGCTGCGAACCGATAAACTGAATTTCCTTACCAACCATCACATTCAATGGCATGGTTGTAGGCCCTGCAACACCCACTTGCACCATCGTGCCGAGTGGACGCAAACACGAAATTGCATCATTGATTGCGGGAGCTGCGGCGGAACACTCAAACACGAGATCAACCTTGCCTTTATCGTCTTTCCATCGGTCAAGGCCGGTTGGATTGGCCGCAATATTGACTGTCTGATCAGCGCCCATTTTTGCAGCAATCGCCAGTGTCGCGTCCTGAATATCCGTCACGATAATTTCGGAAGCGCCCCGCTTTTTTGCCACGGCAACACAAAGCGCGCCAATCGGGCCCGCTCCCGTCACCAGCACGACTTTGCCGGACAGGCTGCCGGCAATTGCCTCACCCCGATTGGCTGCATGCAAACACACAGCCAGCGGCTCTGAACAGGCGGCAGCACCCGGATCAATGTCATCAGGCACGGCAAAGCATTGATCCGCTTCAATGACGATCCTGTCGCGAAACATGCCTTGCTGATGCGGAAGATACATTGCAGAACCTTTAAACCGCATCGCAGTGCAGTGGCGCGCAAGGCCCTGCTGGCAAAAACGGCACGTACCGCAAGGCTGGGACGGGTTCAAGGCCACAAGCTGGCCAGGCCTCAGACCCGTCACCCCTTCACCGAGCGCTTCGATGCGCCCGGATGCCTCATGCCCCAAGATGATCGGCTCGCGAACACGAATGGTTCCGATACCGCCTTCCAGCCAGTAATGCAGATCAGATCCACAAATTCCGCCAGCCTGAATTGCGACCAGGACCTGACCTGGCCCCGGTGTTTCGAGCGGCCTGTTCTCAATGCGCAAATCATCCTGCGCATGAAGGCAAACGACACGTGTTACCGATTGTTCCGTCATCACAACCTCAAGGCATCAAAGTGTTGGGCAACCATGTCGCCAAAGGCGCGAAGTAGCTGACCATGAGAAGAACGATAATATTGGTGATGATGTAGGGAATAATCGCTCTGATCACCGGTGATAGAGGGAGTCGTGCGATATTTGACGCCACAAACAGGCAAACACCGACGGGAGGGGTCGTCAGACCGATCATCAGGTTCAACACTGCAAAACAGGCAAAGTGAATGGGGTCAATACCGACGGCGATAGCCAGTGCCTGCAAAGGCACAAACAGGATGATCAGCGCGGCAATCGTTTCCATGAACATGCCAACGAACAGAAGCAAAATGTTAATCAGCAAAATCACAACGAACTTGTTGTCCGTAAACGAAAGAACTGCATTGGCCAGTGTCTGGGGAATGCGCTCTGCAACCAAAATCCAGCCAAAAACATTTGCAGTGCCTACCAGCACCAGAATGCCGGCAGAACTGATTGCACTGTCGATAATGATTTTGGGAATACGGCTTACCGGCAGTTCGCGATAGATGAACAGGCCCACGAGTGCTGCATAAAGACATGCCACCACAGCAGTTTCGGTTGGTGTGGTTATCCCGATCAGCAAGCCGCCGACGATCAGCGCAGTCATTGCAATAGCCCAGATCGCGCCAGTGAACGACGTGAACAACTCCCGAACGCCCTTCCAGCTTTCACGCGGGAAATTCTTTTTCTTTGCGATGAAATAGGTTGTTACCATCATCGCAAAACCCATCAGCAAACCAGGAACTGCGCCAGCCAGAAACAGTTTTCCGACTGAAAGCCCGGAGAGCGAGCCGACAATAATCATCGGAACGCTCGGCGGGATCATTGGACCGACTGTGGATGATGCCGCGGTCACAGCTGCCGAGAAAGAGGCAGGATATCCGACTTTTTTCATGCCGGGGATCATCATGCCGCCAACGGATGCAACATCGGCAACCGCAGTGCCGGAAATGCCGCCAAAAAGCATGGAGGCTGCGATATTGGCTTGTGCAAGTCCACCGCGCATCCATCCAACCAAAGCGTTGGCAAAGCGAATGATACGCTCCGTAATGCCACCGGAATTCATCAAATTGCCCGCCAGAATAAAGCCCGGAATACAGAGCAGCACGAAACTGTCCATCCCGGCATACATTTTCTGAGGAATGACAACGAGCGGAATATCGGCAAACAGGAGATAGGCCATTGAAGACAGGCCCAATGTGACGGCCACGGGTAGACCGATGACCAGACCGAGCACAAATGTGCCAAGAAGAAGGGTCAGACCCATCAGTTTTCCTCCGAATTGGGGATGGGGCGCCCATCATGGCGGCCTGTCAGCATCTCAATGATACGCATCAGCGCCCAAATGATCAGGGCAACAAACAAAATAAGCTGCGAGGCGTGGATGATATCCATTCTCCAACCCAGAGAAGGTGCCGTCTGACGGCTGCCAATGGTGGTGTAGTCCCATGCGGCGGGCAAAAGGATGGCTGCAAACACCAATGTCAAGATTGCGCTGACCAGTCGCAACAGCCAGGGCAACCGTCCGGGCAAGCTCTCACATATCAGATCAACATTGACCATATCGCCGCTGCGCAGGGCAAGGCCAGCGCCGAGCGCACCTATATAGAGCAGGCAGAACCGGGTCAGCTCTTCCGTCCAGACAGGAGCCGTGCTCAGGAACGTGCGTGCGTAAACCTGCAGCAGAACAGCGCCGATC
Source organism: Brucella sp. TWI559 (assembly GCF_039674265.1). NCBI lineage: Bacteria > Pseudomonadati > Pseudomonadota > Alphaproteobacteria > Hyphomicrobiales > Brucellaceae > Brucella > Brucella sp. TWI559. Next base: position 16,261 of record NZ_JBDJNE010000022.1, on the reverse strand, counting down.
AGCACAAGAAATGTTGCGAGTATCAGAAGGCGAAATACGCCCTCCAATCCTTTGAATGCTTTTGTCATGGTGTCCTCGACAGGGTAGCTGCCGGATTTAATCCGGCAGAGCCTTTATCTCAGTCGTTGAAAACCTGTTCGGCCAATGGTCGGATTTCCTGCGGCACAGACGCGATGACGGCATCTTTCGCCTTGTTGGCGAAAGCGGCCTGATCGACGTCCACGAATTTCACACCATGTGCTTCGAGATCGGTAACGAGTGCTTTTTCGTCAGCGGTAAACAGTTCGCGTTCGTAGGCTTGTGTGATCTTGGCAGCTTCCAGCAAAGCGGCCTGATCAGCTTCCGACAATTTGTTCCAGCTACGCTCTGATATGGTGAGATAAATCCACGAGCGAACATGTTCAGTCTTGTTGACGACTTTTTGAACTTCATAAAAGCCACCCGACTTGAACAGAGCAAGCGGATTTTCCTGCCCTTCGATGGTGCCGTTCTGAAGCGAGGTAAAGACTTCCGAAAAAGCCATAGGGGTAGGGTTGGCACCCAGCGATTGCCATGCAGCCACGAAAATAGGCACATTTGGTACGCGAGCCTTGAAGCCCTTCAAATCATCAGGCTTCGTGATCTCACGATTGGCTGAAAGGTTGCGCGGCCCACGCGCGAAATATGTCAGCGGTCGAATAGCCGCCTTCTCAATAATTTCGGCTTCAATCTGCTTGCCTATATCGCCGGATGCAACCTTGTCCATATGCTCAAGCGACTTGTATCCATATGGCAAAGCCAGCAAAGCGGCTTTCGGTGCCCAATTTTGAAGGCTCTCGCCGGTGATGGTCATATCGGCAGTGCCGAGCTGCATGCCGTTGATGACGTCGATTTCCTTGCCGAGCGATTCATTCGGATAAACTTCGACCGCCACCCGTCCTTCGGTGCGGGATTTGACTTCGTCTGCAAATTTCAACGCAGCCTTGTGCCAGATGTTTTCTTCATTGGCGAGATGACCAAGTTTAAGCGTGACCTCCTGTGCAAACGAGGTCCCGCCCATCACGGCAAGCATGGCGCAGGTTGCTGCTATGTGTTTAAAAGATCGAAACTTCATTCTTTCCTCCTCTGGAATGATTTCAGCGCCATTGTTTTCCGGCACTATAGAAAATACTCGGGCCGCTCCTGCTCGATGACAGGCAGATCAATCAAAATCCCCTGAAGGTGCTGCCGCATGAATTGTTCGGCTCTCGCCACGTCTCCTGCGGCAATGGCATCAACCACCTCACGGTGTTGAGCGATCAGGCGCGCAACAGGAAAATGCATACTTGAAAGAAAACGCACCCGATCCATCTGGGCCTTCATTTCAACCACCACCCGCCAGGCTTTGCCTTTGTCAGCGCCTTCAGCAAGTGTGCGGTGGAATATTTCATCTGCATCCATGAAATCGCGAGCCGATCCGCCGATGAGCTCTTCTTGACGAACAAGCAATGCACGCAGTTCTGTGACAAGCGCTTCGTCAGGCGATTGGGCCAGAAGCTTCACAATGTCCGCCTCGACAGCCTCGCGAACGAAACGGGCATCCATAACCGCTTGCAGTGAAATTTTTGCAACAAACGTGCCTCGCTGAGGGCGAACCTCGAGCAAGCCTTCATTGGCAAGCGTAATAAAAGCCTCGCGTACGGGTTGGCGGCTGACGCCATATTGTTGAGCCACATCAGCTTCCGAAATCCGCGTGCCCGGCGACAATAAATTGTCAATGATGGCAGCCCGCAATGTTGCGTAAAGCTGATCCACGACACTGACATGCGTTGGTCGCACCAATGGGCTCTGCATGATTTAATCTCCTCATTTTTCTGCTTATACCATACTACCATACCAGTCAATATGGGATCACACTTTCAGCGCCGTAGGATAATCCGGCCGTATTTAACGGAGTTTTTCAGAAAAGTTTACGCAGCTATTTTTAGTCTCTTTGCGGGGTATCCCGAAAGCTCCTATTGGGGGCGCTCATTGTAATACGCTCAAATCCATTGTGCGATGAATCCCTGAACCTTTTGTAAAAGCTTTGTTTTTACACTCATCTTCGCACAATCCCCTTCAGTCCGCACTTACATCTCTGGGCAACTAATCCAATGGATCAGTTGCTTTCCCGGCTTCTATCCTCCCACGCCATTATCTGGCTGATCCGAGATGCATCCAAAAAGCCATATGTTTGCGCCCATTTACAATATTAGATATTGCTGACTTAATAGTCGCATATCGCTCATCGAAGATTCGACTTTAAAACCCGATAACCGCGGGTAATTTGGGGTAACATTTTCTATCACTTTCATATTGCTTATAGTGACTTTGAAAATGATCTGATTGTCAAAGGTAGTGAAATTTTGCTGTACTGACAGCTGATTGTAGAACACGCTTTAGTTTCTGGGCGCTGCACTGTGCCATCACCACCCGTTAACCTTTCAGCCTCTTTATTAACAGGCAGACTTTTTGCTCAGCCTCAAGCGGTAAGTTTAACTTATTCAGATTGCCGCGCTTCTTATCTAAATTTTCCCACCCCTAACATGAGAAGCATTCACCGCCGCGCGCCCCCAACAAATACCAGCTTGCTGCGCCTCATTAATGTTGCTCAACTCTACAGATATTTTATTCGTAGGGATTTTTTTATGAGTGCTTTCACGACGAATGCGGGTAATTTTGGACCTGCTGAGAATAGTAGTGTTGATCCGCGGACTGGTCTTTTTGGAGCGACTGTTGAGTTAGCCAATCTTGTTGGTAACAAGGGCAAGGGTCCTCATCTTGGACTTAGCATTGGGTATGATCCTCTTTCTGTGGATGATTATGGATTTGGTCGTGGCTGGCGCTTTAACTGGACGACGTATGATGAAGGTTCGGACGGTCGGCTGCGCCGGCTTTATTCGGCGGATGGTGGGGTTTATGGTGTTGAAGGTGCCGAGAATTTTACGCTGACGCAGCAGAAAATAACGTCTGCAAAGCTAAGTCGCTTTGATGGTGTGGATGCTTACCGTGTTGGTCATGTGGGCGGTGGTGTTGAGGTGCTTGCTGCGGATAATAGCGGGCTTTGGTATCCGAGTACTCTTTTCAGTCCTCTTGGTGAGCAACTGAATTTGACCTGGGTTAAATCGGAGGAGGTTCACAGTAAGATTGCCTCTATTTCTGATAATGACGGCCAGTTTTTCATGCGCGCGACCTATGATGATGGTGACGCCACGCTTACCTTCTTTCCCGATAGTACAACCGCATGTTTTGATGTTGTCTCTGTGCAGAAACAGGGGATGATGCAGCACCTGACGATAGGGGAGAGAGAATGGATTTTCAGTTACGACTTTTCTTACGATGATGGATTTGGCGATTCTGTCGCTTTTCTTACCAAAGTGCAGCATCCGACGGGTCTGATTGAAGAAGTCTCTTATCGTTCGGAGGCGCAGGCTTTCCCGAGTGCGATGGGGCGCACGGCTTTGCCATGTGCCAAGACTTATACAAAGACCATCCAGGCTGGGCAGCCCTCTCAGCTTATCGAATATGATTTTGCACCACCCGAATATCATGGGCATAATTATCTGGGTTATGGCGGCAGCTTTCCAATGACCGATAACGCCCACGATAACCTCTATAATTGTGACGATGCAGATTACAAATATAGCATGGTTGAAACGACGATCGCTCCCGATGGTCATAATTTAAAGAAGCAGCTTGTCTTCAACAAGTATCATCTCATTGAATCAGAAACGCTGACCCATGACACTTGTGTTCATGTCAAGAAGACTGAATACAGTTATTCAAGTGGCACAAAATTTGATGATTTGCCCTTATATTACAACAAGCCATCGCGTATTACGAACCAGTTTATCAAGAATGATATTCCTGGAAGACTTATAACCGACACCTTTACTTATAATGATGATGGAACGCGTGCGTCACACACCGCTGATGACGGAACACGCACAGACTGGACTTACTACGACAGGAACACCGAAGACCCGAACTGCCCGGTCAGTCCTGAGGGGCTGTTGTCTTATATGAAGTCAAAGACAGTGACGACGCCTCAAACGACTGGCCTTGATGGTGATGTCTGGCCTGGTGAAGTTGAAAGAACAGAATACAGCTATACGAAGCTGAGTACAGGTGGCAGCCCTGATGATGAGACGCAGCCCGTTTCCTATGCTGTTTTAAAGAGCCAGGAAAAGCAGTTTTATCAGAAAAAACTGATCAGGCAGCTGGATACTACATATTTTAAAGACACTTCTTCTGCCTTAAATTTTGGGCGTGTGCAAACAGAGACAGAGACATTCTATGGTGAGGATAAGAAGAGCTATCCTTATACGGCAACATATACCTATTCATATGATTCAAGCTTGAATGTTCTCAGTATTACGAAAAAGCTTCAAACGTTTGATACCCTGTCTGCCCAGACGATAGAGCGGCATTCCTGTTTGACGGGGCGGCTGTGTGAGGCGGTTGATCAGCTTGGCGTTTCGACAACGTATGAATATGATATTTATGGACAGGAAACAAAGCGGACACTGGCCAACGGCACATCGAATGCACGGACCTATCAGCTTGACACGACCTTTGAGGACTCGCCCCTTAAGGATGATACAAAGCTGCCGGTAAAAACGCTCACAACACCGGACGGCAATAAAGTCCGGCGATGGTATGATGGTAGCCTGCGTCCCTGGCGGGAGGAGGTACTGGTCGAAGATACCTGGCTGACCGGGAAGACATATGCCTACAACTGGCTCGGTAAAACCGCTGCATTGACCTATAGCGATTATGATATGGATAAGGTGTCAGACGATAAGGTCTCACACGGTCTCATTATTCATTCCAGTGTTCAATACAGCTATGACAATTGGGGGAGTGTAAGTTCTTCCGTTGAGAGCAGTGGCTATACGGAAACTCAGATCAATGATCCGATTGGACAAACAGTCACACACAGCTGGAGTGACGGCAGCAAGGCTGCCAAAGTTACAACCTATGACAATCGTGGCCTGCCGCTCTCTGAAGAGACGTTAGGAGCGGATGGCACGTCCATCAGCAAGATCAAACAGGCTTATGATGGTGCGGGTCGCCTGCGCGAGCATGTGGACGGCAAGGGTCGTAAAACAACATATAGCTATGACAGCTGGGGGCGTGTTGTCCGCACGGGCCTGCCAGATGGTAGCGTTGTCATCAAATCTTATGTTCCCTATAGCACTCAGTCGTTGGCTTGCTCGCTTCAGATACAGAAGCCAGGCACGACTAAGCCTGTTGATATGGGGCAGCAGGAGTTTGATGGCTTTGATCGGCTCAAAACTGCTACAAATGGTGGTCGGCAGTGGAGATATTCATACAGTGACAGCGATCAATGCATCTCACAGAAACCATCGCAGGTCTACTCTCCAGATGGTTTCCATCTTACGTATAAATATAACGTCTACCTCGGGGAAGTTATTACACAGATAGACGCTTCAAACTCTTCCAAGAAGTATTATTACAGCTCTATTGGACGTTTGTCTGTCGCAAGCGAAACAGGTGGCCTTGTTACTACTTATGCTTACGACAGTCTTGGGCGTGTGAATGAAAAGACGTATGCAAGAGCGGGAAAAGTCCTATTGGAAGAAACGAAATGGTCTGTTCTTGGTAGAAGACTGAGCCAAACAGATGTGGATGGTACAGTCACAAAGTTCACTTATAATAAGAACGATGGCAGCCTGAATTCGGTGAGCGGGACGGACGTTCAGGCAGATTTTAGCTACAATAATGGACACATATCTGGCTGGAGCGTACTGAATTCGTCAGATGCGTTCACGCTGAATGCGACGATCACACGCGATGCGTTTCTCAGAGAGACCGCAAGAACATATACCAGTACAAAAATGCCAAAGGCCCTCACTGTGGGGCAGGCATTTGATCCGCTGCTTGGCCTTGTGTCGTCGCGCAGCATTCAGGAAGCTGGAAGCCCTGTTGCCACTCAGAAATATTCTTATGAATACGATAATCGTAACCGCCTCTCGAACTGGAAAAGCACAGGGGTAAACCATCCGCAGGATCCGCTGGGCTTCCCCCTCACTGATCAGGTGTTCACCTATGATGCGTTCAGCAACATCACCCAGGCACAGAACACCTATGCCGATGGCAGCACAAAGCAGTTTACATACGGCTTCAGCGCTACTGACAACACGCAGTTGCTGAGCGTGCATTGCAGCGACAGTTCCGTTGCAGACATTGCACTCGAATATGACAACTGGGGGCGCATGGTAAAAGACGAAGCGGGCAGAAAACTCACTTATGACCGCTTCGGACGTCTGTACTCCGTGCAGGATGCTACGAATACACTAACCTATGCTTATGATGCGTTTGACAAGCTTAGTAGTCAGACACTTTCTGATGGCAAGCAAACCAGCTTTTACTATCGCGACAACGCCTTAAGCTGCGCCATTGATACCAAAAATGGCACGCAGACAATCAACAGATGGGTGCGGGCCAATGGTGAGTATCTCGCCCATCAAACCCCGCAAGGCATCTCAGCGGCAATTACCACCGCTATGGGCTCCACCCTGGCTCAACTCGACAAGACGGGCGTGAGCGCATTGAGAGCATACACCGCCTATGGCTATCTGCATGCAGACCCGGATCCAACGGCCGACCTTGATTTTAATGGACAAATCAGGGACCCCATCACAGGCCACTATCACCTGGGAAATGGATACCGCGCCTTCAATCCAATCCTTATGCGCTTCAATGCCCCAGACTCCCTGTCGCCTTTCGGGCAAGGCGGTGTCAATCCATACGCTTATTGCCAAGGCGATCCTATAAACTTCGCAGACCCTTCAGGGCATGTCACTGTTGGCCAAGGCTTTTTGATCGGAGCAATGGTTCTTAGTGCCATAATCGGGATAGGCCTTGGATATAGTGCTTATACGGATATCAGTGCGATGACTGCTGATACTGTGAGAGCAAGTGACACTGGTGGCGCAGGCGGGATGGAAGAAACACGCGGGACAGGAGAAAATCGCACGGCACTAACAGATAGCAAGATTAAGAAAAGTGTAAGAATCGGCGTTAAAGTTGCCGGCGCCACAGCAGCTGTCGGGCAAATTGCAACGGGCACCGCGTCCTTAATCATCGGACAAAATGCACAGGTGAGAGTGCTGCATACTCTTGATGGCGATGTCACGCAGGAAAATCAAGCCGCAAAAACAAGCAAAGCGCTCGCTGGAGTATCATGGGGGCTGTTCGCTACAATGATTGCCATGACGGCGTGGAGCGGAATTGATGCACTAATGGTCGCGAAAGAAGGACTCACCGTCCCCGAAGGGGGGGGGTGATTCTATGATTGCTCGGAGAGAGACGCCAAGTGCAATAGAATCAAATACAAGTATAGTCGATCCAAATAATAATCCACAAGAACCAAGTGTACACAATGACCCTTCAATAAATAGTCAACAAGGCAGTGTGAGATCATCTACATCTAGACATTCTCCTCCCCCTAATATCAACGGAGGAGAAATACCACTATCTTTTTTAGAGAGGGAAGAAAATACAGAAGGGACCTATACACATATTAAAAATAAGGATTACGAATATACGAGATTATCTACAAAAAGTACTATTAATCACTATAGACGCTACACTACAATTTAATATTAATAAATTTAAACAAAATTACAAATTGCAACAAAAATAAAAATACTTTTTATAATTTAACTTTATTAACTTAAATTAGAAACAATTATTAAACAGGAAGACGAAATTATAATGCAAACAATAACACTTAACATAGAACCAATGAGCCAGATAGCTAACGGATCTAATGAAATAATAGCGATAGCACAGTTAAATATAAATGGAACATACCCACCCAACGAGCCTATAGATCTCATTCTTGACGGATCAGCAGTTTTTACTGAAAATAAAATGTCAAAAATTACAAAGCTTACCGATATATTGGGATCTGTAAAAGTATCTTTTACAGACACCAGGCCGGAGAGTGGTAATATTATAGCTCAAATGTCAAATAATCATAACATTAACGACACTAAAAATTTTACATTTACTCCTGAAGCATATATCGATCTCTCAATAAGTAATGATTATGCAAATGTTTGGAATGACATTAATACAATTCCTAATGAAAGTTCAATTATTTATGCAGTAACTACAGTACAAGAACTTGATCCGAGCGTTCAGGCAACCCTTACTTTTCAGATTGATGACTCAGAAACCGCCTGGTTTGTAGACAGGACAAATCCTGCAGCCCGCCCTCGGGTTTATACAACTAACGTCGCCGGTGGGCAAACTATTGAGGTTGGGATTGCAGACTCAAGTGCCGAGTCCGGTATGGTACAAGTATCAGGCACGACTCAAGATATGCAGTTTCTCAAAGGCGCGACGCAGCAATTTAGCTTTGATGCCACATCCTCCACCTTTTGCAAACTCGCTTTAAATAATAATGGGGCTGAAGCTGGCGGCAAACAAATGATTACTGCAATGGCAACGGCTTTTGTTAACGCTGCACCAGCCGCCGGAAAACGCATGTATCTTGAAATCATCCCAAACGAATGTAGCGCATGCTTCGTGCCAGAAAATGGAATCACAGTTGGGAATAATGGCAAGTCGGCTACTGGTTATACAGACAAAAGCGGTACGCTGTCTGTTCGTTTTTCTGACAAGATTTGGGAAACAGGATTAATAAACGCTAGCTTAGCTGATCAAAATATTGATTACGACCAAAAATACTTCTTTTTCGATGTACCCTCTACTCTGAAAATCAACCTAGTCAGCCTCGTAGAAACGACTGATAGTAGTAAAGAATGGGTCGAATTTAATATGGCTGCGGCCGACGGGGTCACGCAGCAAGATTTATTCGTCGATCTTAAAGATGAAAGTGGCACGGCTTACACAAATATTCCATTCCAAATTGACCTGACTGGCGTGGGAGTTTTCGCACTACAACAACCAGACGGTGTACAGTTATCGGGCGATAGAAAGACGGCGCTCTTAACAACACAATCGGACGGCAGGACTCAAACTGTTTCTGTCGTTAGTGACGCTCAGGGGCTTTGCTCAGCCAATGCGAGCACTCCTCCGAAGGAACTCAAACCTGATGGCGGTCACATAAAAAGCCAAGTACATGCATGTTACTTCAATGACCCCTGGACGACTGTATCGAATGTTCGATTTGACTTTCCGAACGCGACAGAACGAACGCGTTTAATTTACGCGAATGGACGCCATCAAACAGGGATCGCGGTATCCATTCAGGCTGCGGGGCCAAGTGGCGACCTTATAAATGGTTTATTACCCAGTTGGCCATTCCAGACGGCTAAGATAGTTGATTATATGAGTGGCTGTGAACTGGGCGTTGCGGACTTTGCCAACTGGCGATACACGACAAATCCATCCGGGTCACGGTTCAATGCGCCTATTGCAGCCAGCGGCCAACTGGAACAGATCGCAGCCAGTACAATCGGCGTACAGTCTAAAAACTACTATATTACATGCAATGATTATACCAATTGTAAATATTTTACCTATTCTTCTGGGGTAATTATAACGCCAACTGGGCCACAGGTTATTTCAACTCAAAATAAAGGCGCCTATGGTTATAATATTGGGGCCAACGCACCAACAGCCCCTCTTATGTTCACAAATAACGGAATAAAAATTTCACCTACAGATAGAGTTACCATAAATTTATTAGATCATATTGTATATAATACAAGTAACATATCTTCATTAGGCATAAATAGCTACGCAGGACCTGCTGATTCTCAAAATAGTAACATATCTCTTTATCCTGACAATTACTGGAGGCAATGGGATTATATAATTCAAATTGGATCGACTGCGTATAGTAGCTATATATTTGACTGCATTCTTTCCGACCGCGCTCTACTCCCCCCTGATTTTGCTGTAGCGGAAATCAGGAGAAATATTTATGATTATAAATTATATCTATGGCCAAACAATATAAAAAATAAGAATGGAATTATAATACAATCGCGCCCACTATATATAGTTGATACGTATGACGTTCGAAATATTTCAGTGAGTAATATTAAGGACATAAATGGCGCTATACAAATGTCTCTATTTAGCACTTTCGGAAAAATTGATATTGGCGCATCCTCTTATACGCCCATTAATATGGAAATATTCGACCAGTACGGAAATTCCGGCCTTTTCTGCATCGATGGATCAAAGCTTCCGCTGAAGTATGATTCAAGTCAGCTTGCGAATTGGAGTTTCTTGAAGGATGGACATGTAGACCCCCAACAATCCAGTACGGAGGGGGCAACAGATGGATACATTTCAACAAATTTCTATTCACCCAATAGGATGCGAATAGGTCACGATGATACACAGTCCTTCAGCGACTATAAAGAAGTATATTTAAACAACGGAGATAAATTAATATTCGAAGATAGCAATCAAGGCGCCAGTAAACGTAGTTACTATATAAACAACAGTAATTATGGTTATATAAATTATTATGACACCAAAAATCCTGCCGTGTATAAAATCAATGAAAAGCCAACTTGGTTTTTCTACCCTATATGGGAAAACGACAACTTCATTATATTGTCCAAAGATAATGGAAAGTCGTTATATGCCGGATATATCACTTTAAATAATGTAAAAACGATTTACGCTGTATTTGCAAGTACCTATAAATCAATCTACACTCAATTTAGGTGGACATTAGAGTGAAATGATTAGATATATTTTGGCTAGTCTAGGCATGATCTTTTAATAGGCTTCCACTCGGAACGGATTTGGGATACTTAGAATTTAAGGACGATAAGAAAACGATCCATTGATCGTTTTCTCCATGCAACGCGACGGCCTTCTTCGCTCAGAGACAAGTCAATAAGATGTGCTTTTATCGAGACTGAGAAGGCCTACATGTCTCTGCCACGTTTGTGTGCGTTTTCGGCTGTTAGCATAAACAGTTATGATATCTGCCCAATCGTCGGCGGCTCTACGCTATGATCATCCTGCCCCGCATTCGCAATCAGTTTGTACCGTCGCGTGAAACCTATGGCTGCCTTTGCATGCATGGCGAACTGAATAAAAAAGGCATTCACACAGGACGCGCCGCACGGCGCGACTGATGCGTGAAATTGGCTTGAAGGCGCGGCAGAAGACTTGGCTATCAAGCGCACAACCGACAGCAATTATGGCGCGCCTATCGCTCCCAGTCTTCTGGATGAGGACTTCCCTTGTGACAAATCGGATTACAAATGGTATGTCGACATTAGCGACATATGGACGGTAGAAGGCTGGCTTGATCTGGCAATCTTTGCCGATCTTTATTCTTGTCGCATTATCGGCTCGGATGAAGAAAGATCAGGCTATCTGCACTTTGAAGAAGGCTATTGCAATCCGGTAGCCAAAGCCCGAGCTGATACAGCATTCGCACAGGGCAAGCCAAAATGCGTGTTATGAGTACACACAGAATTCTCAACGTCCACAAAAACACTTCCATCCATGAGCGGAAAAGTAAACTTTTGCGATAATTTGATGGTGGAAACCGTCTTCAACACGATCAATTCGGAACTGATCTGGCCCAAGGTATTCGAGACCAGACATGATGTGATCAAAAACATTGGAGAATACGTTAAATGTATCTCAAATCCAGTACGCAGGCATTTTGCGATCGCAGCATAAATCGCCGCCCCGCTCAAGACAGTGCTGCATCGATCAATGGGACCCGAGGCCCGTCAGCGAGGCTGCCAAACGCGATCTATGCCCACCGATAGATGTCGATAGGCATAGAAGGAATTTATTTTTATTTTCAGTTGGTTAGATCGTATTTCAGCGCAAAATCGGCGACGTTCGGATGGGCCTGAATCATTCCCACTCGATTGTGCCCGGAGGCTTCGACGTCACGTCATAGACCACGCGGTTGATGCCACGGACTTCATTAATGATACGGGTGGCCGCATTGCCAAGGAAGTTCATGTCGTAGTGGTAGAAGTCCGCCGTCATACCGTCGACCGAAGTCACAGCACGCAGCGCGCAGACGAATTCATAAGTCCGGCCATCACCCATAACGCCAACGGTCTGAACCGGAAGCAGAACGGCAAATGCCTGCCAGATGACATCATAAAGGCCAGCCTTGCGGATTTCATCAAGATAAATCGCATCGGCTTCGCGCAGAATTTCAAGCTTTTCGCGCGTGATACCACCGGGGCAGCGGATCGCAAGACCTGGACCAGGGAATGGATGCCGCCCGATAAAGCTGTCAGGAAGGCCGAGTTCCTTGCCCAGCACACGCACTTCATCTTTGAAAAGTTCGCGCAGAGGCTCGACAAGCTGCATGTTCATGCGTTCTGGCAAGCCGCCAACATTGTGGTGCGACTTGATTGTGACCGAAGGCCCGCCCGTAAATGAAACGCTTTCAATAACGTCAGGATACAACGTGCCCTGTGCGAGGAAATCTGCGCCGCCAAGCTTTTTCGCTTCCTCTTCAAAAACTTCAATAAACAGACGACCAATGGTCTTCCGCTTCTTTTCCGGATCGTTCTCACCTTCAAGAGCGTCAATGAATCGGTCCTGCGCATCCACCAAGATCAGCGGCAGATTATAATGCTCCCTGAACATCGCAACCACATCGGCAGCCTCGTTCTTACGCATCAAACCATGATCAACGAGGATGCAGGTCAGCTGGTCGCCAACGGCTTCATGAATCAGAAGGGCTGCAACGGACGAGTCAACGCCGCCGGAGAGCGCGCAGATAACCTTACCCTTGCCCACCTGCTTGCGAATGGCCTCTACAGCCTGTTCACGGTAAGCAGACATGGTCCAGTCTGGCTTGATACCAACAATGTTGTGAACGAAATTCTGGATCAGCTTTGCGCCATCAGGTGTGTGCACAACTTCCGGGTGGAACTGCACAGCAAAATATTTGCGTTTTTCGTCCGAAATGGCCGCGAAAGGCGCATTGGGCGATGTCCCGATAACCCTGAAACCTTCAGGCAGTGCGGTGACACGGTCGCCATGGCTCATCCAGACTTGGTGACGGGTGCCCTTGGCCCAGATGCCAGCGAACAATGCGCTGTCTTCCTGAACTTCAAGAAACGCGCGACCGAATTCACGGTCGTGGCCGCTTTCGACCTTACCACCCAGCTGCGCGCACATGGTCTGCTCGCCATAGCAGATACCGAGAACTGGAATTCCAGCCTCGAAAATTGCCTGTGGCGCGCGCGGGCTGCCAATGTCCGTTGTCGAGTGTGGACTCCCCGACAGGATCACAGCCTTCGGGTTGATGCGCTTATAGGCATCTTCCGCAGACTGGAACGGAACGATTTCGGAATAAACTCCGGCCTCGCGCACGCGGCGTGCAATCAGCTGCGTGACCTGGCTGCCAAAGTCGATGATAAGGATAGTGTCAGGATGTGCTGTGGTGCTCATGCCGAGCATCTAGATAAAAAGCCACAAAAATGCAATGGTCGAAGTGCCGCGTTTCAACAATCAAACCAAGAAAACTTACCTATCCTGACATATCCTTGTCAGGAAGTGTCACGGCACCATTCAGAATAGCGTTTTCCAGATCCTCCACCGCGCCCGCAAGCTTCTGATCAATGACATGCAGATACTCTGTCCAGTCGCCGACATGTTGCAATTCACGGGTACCATCGGAAATGCCACGCAACCCTATCAGGGCAACGCCAAAGGCCTGACAGGCGCGCAAACAGGCGTAGGTCTCCATATCGACCATGTCGGTTGCGATTGTCTCATAGGCTTTGCCCGAAACAATGTTTGCGCCCGTTGACAGCGACGCATCTGGCAGCCCCGGAACAAGGCAAGGCAGATCAATCATTGCAGGTAAATCAAGAAAGGGTGTGCGGCCTTTTTCAAATCCGATAGGCGAAGCATCCATATCGCGATAAGCGACCGATGAAACCTGAAACACCTCTGTTTGGGGAAGCCTCGCCGATCCGGCGGAGCCGACACAGACGACCAGATCAGGCAATTCACCCTGCTGTTCAAGCACAGTCAGAATACGTGTCAGATTGACGGACGCCTCGACCGGACCCACGCCGATCATCAGCGGCAAAAAAAGCGAACTGAGATGCGGGCCATATTCCGCCTCGGTCGCCATCACATACAGAAGCCGTTTGCCTGCAAGGGTTTTGATCATCCCTTTAGCCCCTCGCGGTCCTGAACAACCATCATCGTGCCTGTCATGGTTGCAATAAGCCGCACTTCCGTATCTGTGACTGCAAAAGCCTGTCCATCGCTGACCATAATCGTGCGCCCAGGCTTGGTCACCTCGCCACGAAACAGGAAACGATCGCCTCTGCCGGGGGCAAGCAGATTAACCTTAAATTCGATTGTCAGAACCGCAGCATCCGTTGGCATAAGGCTAAGCGCTGCATAACCGCAGGCAGTGTCGAGTGCTGCAGAAATTATACCGGCATGAAGAATGCCGTGTTGCTGCGTCAGCTCTTCGCGAAACGGCATTTCGACCTCGACAATGCCCGGTTCACAACGTGTCAGCTGCGCACCGATGAGCTTCATCGCTGCCTGACGGTCAAAACTCTCCTCGACACGCTGTTTGAAATCCGGTTCCGCAATTCGATGCGCTGGCATTAAGCTCCCCCAAGCTTAATTGTGCTTTTCCAAGACACTTACATAAAATCCGTCCGTGTCAATGGAAAGCGGAGAAAATACGGCGCCATGCGCAGAAAAAACCGGCTCTACCCCGGCTGCATCTCCTGTAACGGCTTTCCAGACTGCCTTGGGAGATTTTTCCGTAAAGTTGCTGTTTTCAGCAAGGAAGCGCTCGACCTGACGCGTATTCTCTTCGGCAAAGAGCGAACAGGTCACGTAAACCAGCCTGCCGCCGGGCTTCACGTAATGTTTCGCCGCCTCAAGCACCTCGCGCTGATCCTGCACACGCCGCTCCAGCTGCTGATCATTGAGACGCCATTTTGCATCCGGCCTGCGCCGCCATGTGCCCGAACCTGTGCATGGCGCATCTGTCAGCACAAGGTCCATGCGCTCAATAAGCGGAGCGAGCGCATCGAGATTGCCATGCACCTGTGTGTTGCGAACCCCTGCCCGCTGCAAACGGTCATGCATGGGCGAAAGGCGCGCGCGTTCGGCATCATAGGCATGGACCTGGCCACTGTTGCACATGGCCGAAGCCAGCGCCAGCGTCTTGCCACCTGCACCTGCGCAATAATCCAGCACCTGTTCGCCCGGCTTTGCACCAGCAAAAAGCGCCGCAAGCTGCGAGCCCAGATCCTGTACCTCGAACCAGCCATCCAGAAATGTCTGATCCGTCTGCACATTGGGATGACGGCCCAAAGCCTCAATCGGAGGAATGCGCAAAGCCTGCTGAAGCAATGGCGCTTTGGCAGCCCCCGCTTTTTCCAGTGCTTCAAGAACGGCTTCGGGCGTTGTTTTCAGCAGATTGACCCGAAGATCAACCGGCGGACGCATGGAAAGCGCAGCCGCTTCTTCTACCCAGCGCTCACCAAACAACTCTTCCAGCGAAGGCACGCACCATTCAGGTACATCGGCCCGGATATAAGCAGGGGCGTCAGTGACGGCTCGCGTTGCCCATGCTTCGCGGGGAGCAGATTCCAGAGGTTCTGGGGCAAATTTATCGCCATTGAGCGTTGCGTCAATTGCATCAAAATCCATGCCGCCTTCTGAAACCAGCGCGCCATAAGCAAGCGCGCGCGCATCATCAGCATCCATGCGCCACGCGATGGATAGTTTGCGCCGCAACGCGTCATAAACAATATTGCCAATGACCGCACGATCACCTGCGCCGGCAAAGCGGTGCGACGCACCCCAATCCTTCAGCGCATCGGAAGCCGGGCGCTTGTTTGCTTCAATATCATTCAAAACCTCGATTGCCGCCTGAAGGCGTCCGCCAAGCCGCATTTCAGCTCCTTCACATTTGTTGTGTCGGGCATAGCCTTCATTGAGGGGAAAAGGCAATCAACAATTAAAACGAACCGATTTTAGAAAGCGCTTAGAACATAAGCCAACCCACGTAAAACGCCAATCTGTTTCAATCAGATCGGCTCTTTGAAAGCAAAAAGCCGGAGCGGGGGCATCCGGCTTTTCACGAAATGAAGAAGCTTACGGAGGTTATTCCGCGGCATCCACTTCCTCATTAACTGCAATCGTATTTGCCTGATACCCGTGCGCCGTCTTGAGCGCCGCACGCACACCGGCTTCATAATCAGGATGTACAAGCTTGAAGTGCGCCAACTGGCGTTCGACGATAAAGCCCGGCACACCGCCCATGGCT
>NZ_JBDJNE010000021.1:0-32422 GCF_039674265.1 Brucella sp. TWI559 | reverse complement strand
AATAATATCATGACCCGAATAGTTCAAAAAATAGCGCGGGGTGGAGCAGCCCGGTAGCTCGTCAGGCTCATAACCTGAAGGCCGCAGGTTCAAATCCTGCCCCCGCAACCACTGATAACGACAAACCCGTAGCATCCGCTGCGGGTTTTGTTGTTTTTGTAGACTTTCCAATGCCTTGACGCTCGATCCAATTGAGAATAGTGCCCAATTCACCGTGCAATGTCGCATCGACCTGGCCACGTTTTGGACCGGGCATGAGTACAATCCTTTCAATTAACTGGCGCAGGTGCTGCGAGGCAGCCTGTCGTTCTTCGGGATTGTTCAGCGCTTTTGTTAGTGCTGCGACTTGCTTTGCATAGATCGCGGAAGCGCTAGGAAGAATGTCAGGTCTGTCATCTGGTAGATTTGCGAGGAGGGCGGTTAGCTCGGCCTTGCGCGTTTCCAATAAGTCCATCTTCTGTTTCATCGACGGATGATACATGCCGTCGGCGATCGCTTCGACAATCTGTGCAACCTTCTTGCCGATTGTTTCCAGCTCCGATTGCCACAGATGTGCATTCTGACGCCGTAGTGTGTTCTGCCGATTGTTGTCTGCCACAACGCTGCGCATAGCGTCAGCGACGATATTTGGCGTCATGATGTGGTGTTTAAGACCTGCAAGGACGCGTGCTTCAAGTTCTGAGCGCGCAATCGTTCGGCTGTTTGCACACGTGCCTTTGCTGATATGATTTGAGCAAACAAAACGATCAGCGCCGCGAAGAGAACAGGGGCCCTGGCATAGGCCGCAAGTGACAAGGCCGGATAGAAGTGACTTTGGTCTGCGGGTTCTGTTGAGGCGATTTTTGCTATGATGGTCACGGATCGCTTCGGTGACGTTGGCGAACTGTTCCGCGATCTCATTTTGCCTTGCACGCACAGCTTGCCAGAGTGCGTCATCGACAATGCGCAGTTCCGGTACATCCTTGATGATCCATTCCGATGCTGGATTGAGCCGCGAGACGCGCTTTCCGGTCGAGGGGTTTTTGATGTAACGGAGCCGGTTCCAGATCAGACGGCCGATATAGAGTTCATTGTTTATGATCCCAGTACCGCGCTTTACATGGCCGCGGATGGTGGTGTCGTTCCAGAGCTTACCACCGGGGCCTGAAATTGCTTCTTCGTTAAATTGGCGCGCAATTGTTCTTGGACCAATTCCGCTCGCGAATTCTGTAAATATGCGGCGGATAATGTTAGCTTCAGCTTCAACAATCTCGCGGTCTCCGCGAGATACCACGCCGTCCTCATTTAAATGTCGAATGGCACGATAACCAAAGCAAAGACCACCACCTGATTTGCCCTGTTCAACGCGTCCGCGCAGACCCCGATGGGTTTTTTGCGCGAGGTCTTTGAGCATCAATGCGTTCATTGTGCCTTTGAGGCCAACATGAAGTTCGGTAATCTCGCCTTCAGAGAGTGTGAATATTTTAATGCCAAGAAATTGTAATTGTTTGAAGAGGGTTGCCACGTCAGCCTGATCGCGGCTGATGCGATCCAATGCTTCCGCCATCACAATGTCGAAAGTTCCTGAATGCGCCGCCGCAAGCAATGCCTGAATTCCGGGGCGCAAAACAATGCTTGAACCGGAAATTGCCGCATCCTGATAGCAGGCCGTAATATTCCACCCTTCACGCTGCGCGCGTTCTTCGCAAATCCTGAATTGATCCGCAATTGACACCTCGCGCTGATTGTCCGAGGAATAGCGGGCGTAAAGTGCGATACGCTTCATATCGGGACTCCTTACTGAAATTAAGAGATTGACGAAGTATGACTGGGAAAGCGCAAAAGCCAAGGCCAGTATCATTGTGTTTGAAAAGCAGTTGATCGGTCAATGTGGTGCTCAAGCAATTGCATAGCGTTCACCATGGTTACAATCCTGGTCCCTCGGCGCCGAAATCATCATTGATCTGCGCCGCAGCTTTCTTTGATTAAGAATGTTGCTTATGTAGCCGACGCTGACGAATGAGCAATTTTAGAAGTGTTTGTCAGAAATTTTGTGGTGAATCTCTATGGCATTTCGGTGAAAAGCGCGGTCAATCCTCGGGCTTCACTTCACATTTTTGGGTAATTTATTACATATAAAGATGTTTACGATTGGGGGCTTTCGTGAAACTGCCATCGAATTATGTGTTGATAAAAACGGCAAAAGTTACTCTGATCGCCGCGTTTATTTCTATTTCTCTATCGACGGGTATTCGTGTCATCGTCGATACTCAAGCTGATACAATAACGATACTTGTCCGCCTGATCTTACCGTTTCTGATCGCTATTCCAATTGGTTTGATCTGGTTTACCCGGCTGGAAAAACTTGAGCGAACCTACCGCGCTTTGGTCAAACATGCCAATGAACTTGCAAGAACAGCCAGTACGGACCCACTCACTGGACTTCTCAACCGGCGGGCCTTTATCAAGCAATTTGAAGGCGCGTTAGAAATCGGTGTGAAAGGCTGGTTTTTGCTTGCAGATGTCGATTACCTGAAAGCGATTAATGATCACTACGGTCACCTTTCCGGTGATGAAGCAGTTATGGCGGTTGCAGAAGCGCTCCAGCAGGTTTTGCCAGATGATAGTCTGATCGGCCGCATCGGCGGAGATGAATTTTGTGCATTCATTGATGTGGCATCGATGAATCATACACATGAAATTACGGCAAAGATCAATCAAGAGGCAGCTCAGATATTCAGCGAACGCTTACCCGAAGCAAAGCAACGTTTGTCGGTCTCGATCGGGATATCGAAAAGTGAGCGGATAATGAGTTTTAAAGACATGATGGCGCAGGTCGATGAGAAATTATACCGCAAAAAACGAGCGCGATAATGAGCGCGCTTGTCTGATCTTAGAGTGCATCCCGAAAAGTGTGAAACGGTTTTCGCAAAAGATACGCTTTAAATTGATTAGAACGCTGATCTTATCCAGCCAGATTCTAGTGCTGGATAGCCTTCGTTAAGGGCTACAAATGGTCAAACGGTTTTTGGCTTTGACCAGTTAAACCGCTCGCAGAAGCCATGCAAACTTCAAAGCGGAGGACGTTTCAAACTGATTTTTTGACAAAGTTCTGTTCGACTGTGGCACTTCTGCTTGAATATGCTACGAGATTCGAGAGCTTTTTTGGTGAGTTAATCAATTGATAAGCAGTATTTATGATGAAGCCTGACGACCGCCGATTTTTAGACATTCTCGATTGCTGGCATAAGACAGAGTTTTTCATCCCCTTTGATTTAAGCAGTGTTGCTGAGAACCTTGGTGACAACCAGACAGCTTTTTATATATCCCGTCAAAATCCTATCGCGCCAGCGGATGCAGTGCGGCCTGAGAACATGACTTTCGCCGGCGGTGATCTGTATCTGGGAACCTTCGATAAAGATGATGTCCAGAAGCTCGTTGAGCAACTTGGCGAAGAGACAGAGTTTGAAGCCTTTGATCGGCAAGAACGAAAAGATGATCACTGGTCGCTAACGACAGGACCAGCCGCAGCTAACACATGTTTTGCTCGAATTAAATTAGGCGCGTCGGGCGAACTGCAACTGCAATCGCTGGAAGTTTCCACGCTGCCGTGGGCAATCGGGAACGCCATTGATGGCAACCTCGCTCATCTGACGTGGCAAGAATTCGAGAGTGATAAACTCAGACTTGCTGAACATCTCTACAATTTTGAAATGCGCAGACGTGCGCAGTATGGTGCTAGGAATGACGATGAGGTTGTTCCGCTAATCGCCTCCGATATTGAGCCCTTATTGAACGTCTTTTGTGAATGGGCCAATTATTGGCCAGCCCCGGAACTTCCGCTTGGCCTGGTTCGTGCAAGTTTTAAGGAAATTAAAGCATCAGCAAATGAGACGCTGTCAACCGATGGTCTGGGTGATAACGTTCGCGCTGATGAGCGTGTGGTCGGCTTTTGCAAATCAGATGATAATGCCAGTTGCGAGCAAGAGACTGATGAAATCAATCTGCTTCCTGAAATAGGAATTCTGAATAGTTTTTATCTGACCGATCTTGAACTTGCCATGAAGCAAGCCGAGGCAGGCAATTTGTCGGATACGCTTCGCGATTATCTCACTCCTCAAGGAGAGGAAGATAAGGTTCACGTAGACACAGTTGCTGGCAAGTCGCAGATCATCGAAATGCTACAGCCCAATCGCGTTAATCTTGGACGCTGGCCGACCGATCCTTCCCGTTCCATGAGCTTGATGCAGCAATTCTCGATCAATGCTGCATTCGCTCGCTTACAGCAGAGCGGAGTATTTTCTGTCAATGGCCCGCCTGGTACCGGCAAAACTACTCTTTTGCGTGATGTCATCGCCGAAAACCTTGTGCGGCGTGCACGAGTGCTCGCAGGGTTCAAGAGTGCGGAAGAAGCATTTGTTTCACGCACGAAGGTGAGCATCGGGGATGAAAATTTTGATATCGGTAATCTCCATCCCGATCTCCTGGGCTACGAGATGGTTGTCGCATCATCGAATAATACTGCAGTCGAGAATATTTCACGCGATTTGCCAAAAGCAGAATCTATTGTCCTCTCCGAAGGGGAGCGTTTACGCTATTTACAACCTGTTGCTCACAAACTAGCAGCAGAATGGGTTGATAAGAAGGGAAAGACGCATTTTAAATCTCTCGATGCCCTGTGCATGCCTTGGGGGTTGATCGCATGTACTCTTGGGAATTCTCACAATCGTAAGATTTTCCGCGAACGTGTTCTGGGGAAAAATCTGTCTGACGATGTTTCTCCAACATGGTCAGGCACAGAACGGCCGCGCACGCTGTGGCAGTGGCGTAATCTGCAAGATGAGACTGAGGCGCGCAAAGCGTTCAGGGAAGCGCAAACAATATTTTGGGCAATTGAAAAACAGGCCTTGCACAGGCAAGAAGAATTGCAGGCCTTTGCCACGCTTTATCAGGACGCGATCGAGAGACGACTGGAGAAGTGTATTGTTGTTCTCGAGGGACAAGTGCAGTCCGCACGGGGCGATTTGGGGTGTGCTGATAAGAATGTTGTGGAAATGGAAGCCCGGCTTACAGGAATGGAAGCTGAGCTTTTAGACCTCAAAGAGGTGCAATCACAGATTGATCGCCTGCGTCCATCCTTTCTTCAGGCGTTATTCCGGCGTAGCCGAAAACGCGAATATGACCAGCACAGTCGGGAAAACGCTACCGTGCAGATCAGCCTTCGCAAAGAGATTGCACGCGTGCGGCTTCAACTTAGCGATGATCTCAATCAAAAGCAGAAGGAAGCTCAGACGCAATGCGCAGACTTTGAGACGGCGCTTACAGCGGCGAAAGGTGATCTGCACTCAAGGGATACGCGGCTTGCTGAATTCACCAAGGCATTTCCCAAAGCCTGCTTACTGCAAACCTCAGTGGAGATTGATCGTGCGGATGTCCAGCGAAGTGGGCTTTGGCATGATGAGGTGTTTAACACACTTCGCTCAGATCTGTTTAAGGCTGCCATGAGGCTACACGAAGCGTGGTTGGCCGCAGTCATGAAGCCCAAGAGCTTAAAATACTATCAAACGATGCGGGCAGTTAGCGCGTTGATTGGTGGCAAGCAGCCCGAGGATGTCAGTCACCATCAGGCGCTCTGGCAGAATTTTTTCATGATGGTGCCCGTTGTTTCGACAACATTTGCTTCATTTTCCCGCCAGTTTCGCGGATTAGGGGCAGGCGCACTCGGCTGGGTATTAATCGATGAAGCAGGCCAGGCTGTCCCGCAAGCAGCCGTCGGGGCGATGTTGCGTGCGAAGCGTGCTCTCGTTATCGGCGACCCTTTGCAGATTGAACCTGTTCTTACTCTTGCTCAGCCACTTATCAAAGCGTTGTGTGATCTGTCTGATCAAACACAGGACGGTTTTTATTCTCCTGGAAAAACATCTGTTCAGGCGCTTTCAGACGCTGCGAATATTTATGGCGAGGTTCTACAAACCGATAATAAGGATATTTGGGTTGGAAGCCCATTGCGCGTTCACCGACGCTGCCTCGACCCTATGTTCTCTATCGCAAACAACGTCGCTTACAACGGCAAGATGGTCCATGCTTTACCAAAACCTCATCCTGGTCAAGAGAGGCCACCTGTAACAAGACCTAGCTGTTGGATTAATCTGAGCGGAAAAGTATCGGGCAAACAAACCGTTGCTGAGCAGGTGCAGTTTGCAGCCCATATGGTCATCAACTGCTATAAGGGCGATGGTAGGTTACCTCACTTATACCTGATCTCGCCCTTCAAGGAAATTAAGTCAGCAATTGTGCGAGTGCTTGCGAGTGCAGAAACATGGCAGCGTCAGCATGTCGGCAGGCCGCAGGGATTACAGGTGTGGCTTAAGACCCATGTTGGCACTGTTCATACCTTTCAGGGAAAAGAAGAAGACACCGTAGTGATGGTTCTGGGTGCAGACTTTGATCATGCAGGTGCAGCACGCTGGGCCGCATCCAAACCCAACATTCTCAACGTTGCAATGACCCGAGCCAAACGGCGTTTTTATATGGTTGGTGACAAAAAGCTTTGGGGAGAATTGCGGTATTTCAACGAGGCGGCGCGCATGCTCCCAACGGTATCAGCGAATGAATTCATGTTTGAAAAGAAGAACTCTGGCATTGCCTACCATTAAAGCGCCGTCCGCCCTATCGGGCGCATAAAGGTCGTTATGTCAGTTTATACTTGCTGCATAACGCAGTACGCTGACCATAGAATGCCATACCTAGAAAATTGCCGACCCGAATAATCGGATCGGTAATTCTAATGACAGGAATTGTTCTAGACAGATAACACCTGCGATCTTTTTAGATTGTATCGTCCGGGCTTTCGGTCTTTTTGAAGATTGCTGCTATCGAACCTGTTACACGGATTTCCATGTGTCCTCGTAAGGCATGGGGGTGAATGACAATCTTGTCGATAAGCGATCTTATGATCTCGCCGGCCACGTGAATATCTTCTCGTTGGTTAAGGCATCGCGTCAAATCGTTGAGCTTGTCATGAAACGATTTATCGAGGTCTATTGACACAGAGCGTCTGTGGTTTGGTGATGCCGAAAGCCGCCTTTCCAGATTTGCTTTGGCACATTCAAGCCGGTCGAGTTCTGCCTTCATGCTCTCGTGAAACATGCCTGCTTTGATGGCATTTAACAGCGCTGCAATCTCTTTTTGTGTTTGCACGAGTTGTGGTTTCAGACCCGTATTGCCGCTCACCGCATCCTCCTCAAACTGACGTTGAGCGGAAGAAAAAGCGCGCTGTGCAATGCTGATCATTGCTGCATCTGCCAGATGGTTTTTCATGCCGGATAAAACCATGCTCTCTAAGGCATCGCGCTGGATCGTTCTGCCATTATCGCAGGAGCCTTTTCCAATGTGGTTCGAACAGACAAAGCGTTTGGAACTGCGCAGTGAATAATGGCCGCCACATTGAGCGCAAAATACTCTTCCAGATAACAAAGACACTGGTCGCCGCATACCAGAAAGCCGATTGTATGAGTGGTAGGACTGGACTGCTGCCGTTATATGAACATGCGCTGTCGAAATTTCGTCGTGACGCTGTTGAGCTGCATGCCACAACGTATTTTCTACAATACGAAGGTTAGGTTCATTTCTGATGACCCAGTTCTCGCGAGGATTGAGCCTGGACACCCGTCTTCCTGTGTCCAAATCTTTTTGGTAGCGTAGACGGTTCCAAATTCGTCTTCCTATATATAGTTCATTATTGAGAATACCTGTTCCCCGCTTTTTATGGCCTCTTATGGTTGTGTCGTTCCATGGCCTGCCATGCGGGCCTGCGATATTGTGCGTATTCAGCCTGCGAGCAATCGCCCGCGGAGAGCGGCCCTCGGCAAATTCTGTAAATATGCGACGAACGACAACGGCTTCTATTGGGTGGATCTCTAGCAGTCCACGAATTGGGCTTCCATCGGAGTGCAATTTCTCCACGGCTTGATAGCCATAGCATCGCCCTCCAGCAGAACGACCTGCCTCTATGCAACCTCGCAAACCACGCCGTGTTTTGTCAGAAAGCTCTTTGAGATAAAGTGCATTCATTGTGCCTTGCAGGCCAATGTGTATTTCCGATATTTCTTTTTCAGACAGGGTAAAGATTTGAATACCCATATACCGCATGCGCTTATGAAGGGTCGCCACGTCAGCTTGGTCACGCGTAAAGCGATCAAGGGATTCTGCAACAATGATATCAAACTCCCCTCGTTGAGCATCAGCCATGAGCTGCCTGATTCCAGGTCTTGTCACAAAGCTTGAACCTGAAAGGGCTGCATCCTCGTATTCCCTGACAATGACCCAGTCAGGTTGCTTTTCGGCGTATTCTCTGATGAGGCGAAACTGATCATCAATCGATGCCTTGTTCTGAAGTGAGCTTGAATAGCGGCCGTAAATTGCAACACGTTTTGTGGCGTTTGCGTTGTTCGCTATTGGTGAGAGAGATGTGGTATTTTCAAAGCGGTTCATGACTTATATTCCTTTTTGACTTGGGTTTTTGGTGTCGTCTTTTGGAGAATTGTCGCGAAAAACATCACGCGCGATTTGCTGAGCGATCAGCTCGGTGAGGTGCAAAGTTGCTCTGTCGATCAGATGAGTATGAGTTGCGCAATCGCGTTCCACCGTTAAGTGAATGCGCGGCTGCTTCTTCATCCGTTTAAGCGTTCGTTGTGTGTTGTTGGTGCGACGGGATTTATTAATTTTGGTCTGCATATGGCGCTCCTGTTAGTGGAGCCCATCAAGTGAACCAGATCCGATTGAAAGAGTTGGACACTAATTGGAATCGCGGCAGTTACGCCGAAAAAGACGTGAAATTAATTTTGGGACTACCAAGATAACTGATTGATCGGCGCAAATTCAGAGTTGAAACAATTTGCTCGCTGATGGTTACAAGTCTCGTCGTGGAAATGACGCGGGCTTCGGGATGGCTATTTCAACCGGATTAAGTAGGGCCTCAATGAGGGTAGATAATGTGGTTGGTCATCTTTAGCCTCATTTGTGCTGTATGGCGCAAGCCTTTCGAGCCGTCAGCTCATCCATAAAGATGATGCCAACGCGGATGAGTGTGGGCGCAAGGAGCTACCTGTGATGAGCGCGATGAGGATAGGCAGTCATTGCGCAGTCGCGCATTCTGGCTATTTTTCCTGCGCAACATTTTTGCTGGAAGGGATTATGCGAATATTTATACAATCGACTGCGCCTCATTTGGATAAATCAGTCGGGATAAGCAGAAAAGAGGTCAACTTCAGGATTGAGGTTGGCTTATGATTAACGAGCACTGACACGTAGTATTGATAACGAGTGCTGTACGCCCCAGACAATTGATAACAGAACAGTCATTACGCAGAGTTTTTAGCAAGGCAAAACGACTTCCTCGTTGCCTGCTGCGATGGCGTTGTGCATGGTTCGCTTTCCTGTAGGTGTAGGCTTTCAAGCGCGGGAGATGCCGCGGCCATGAATTCTAACGAGTTGGTTATCGGGAATTCAGTAGTTAAAATCTTGAGGATCGCATCCGCGAGATGAAGCGTATGCTCGGTCGTCAGATGAGGGAGATCGAAATGCTCGGCGATGTGCTTTCCAAAACGTCCCCCAAAAAGAGTATATTTTCAAATAGCCACAAGACAGCCTTTCATTCCAAAAGCTGTCTTGTGTTTGATTTGATCAGGCGAACGCGTGAGTGCAGGCTGCTTGACTAAAGCGTTCCATCAGATTCACCTCTGGACGTTGGTGTGCCGGATCGGCGAGGGCGTGAATTTCTACGTCCTTGTGAAGCAGCCAAGCGATTGCGCGAGTATAAATATCTTTGGATTGTAGTACCTCTTTACCATTTTCTTCAATTTCATCGCACCACAAATTGATGATGTCATGTGCATTATCAGATAGTGCGGGTGGGCAGATATTATGATGGGCAAAGCCAATATGAGCCGCGATTTCGTACATGTACTTAAAGGCGTGATCTTCGTCGCGCCACATACCAACGTTAAAAGTGCCATAAAATGACGCTTCGATTTTTTCATGGAAAGTCTGGCCCAGCTTTTCCTGCTCCAAAGAGCTTCCTAAAACTTCACGTTCTGCCTGAGAATGGCTTTCGCCCCTTGCAAATGCGCTATCGGGATGACGTACGCATTCTCGCAAACTGTTGCGCGTAGAAGAAGAGCGGACCGATGCATGCTGATATGTACGGATCAGCAAGTTTATAATGCCGATATATGTGTATTCCCATTGCAGCAATTCGCTTAGTGAGTTTCGGGGCGATTTAAAGCCCGTAGCCTGCGCACTACAGAAATCATTCAATTCCTTTCCAGATTGAAAGTGCGGTAGATAGCTCCTCCAATGCCTCTGAATTAACTTTTCTAAATTATTTAGTTTCAGATCATTGGGAAACACTAAATCGTTTGGGTGCGCATCTGTTGATGTAAGATAAAAAGTCACGCGATCTTGTGCGTGTGTGAGGCTGCATCCAGTACTAACCAGTGCGTAAATCCATGCGTGTACATAATACGCCATAAAGAACTCAAGCCGCGCCAGATCCGTATGTTGATTACGACGACCTTTTTGGTGCGTGGTTTCAAAGATCTTTTCAACAAGGATGCAAATAATAGTCTTCTGTTTTAATATACGTTTGGGAATAAATGCTTTCAATCGGAACCATCTTGTTAGCCAAGTGTCCTTTTTAACAGATACTTCTCTTGCGTGGATTAGTGTGAGTGCTTTAAATTTTTCTGTATTCATCATTCTTCCTCTTATTTCGAGTAAACGATGATGACAGAATATATTTATTAAAATCAATTCGATGTGGCTGTTGTGGCCTATAACACCTTCGACGGGATAGTATTTTTTACTTGACAAGCCGAAATTATGAATGCAATTTTCTAATTAGGTCACCTGAAGATAATTTCCAATAATATAACTTCTTCAGGTTTTAGTAAGTTGAATTTTTCATTAGGTGCCTTGATTCAGCAAAAATATTTTTATTTTACGCCTCGTTGATTTTGATCTGATTCATGAGGCTAATTTCGACCTTTTGGCTTAAATCTTTGGCGAATCGACGTTTTCGGCACGATCACCCATGCGTCGCTCAGAAAGTCCAACCGAAATATTGATGTCACCGGTGACAGGATCTCGTTATCTTCGGAAGTAACCGGCAACGTAATCGTTATTCGTATACATCACACAAACTTCTTCAGTGTCGATAAAAAGGGGCATTCGCATGCCCCTTTTAGGTTTAATCAGATCAAACCCAAATGCTCGAGAATGACATTTTCGATGACCGCAGTGAGGCGTCTGCAATCTTTGACGTCCTGATTACGAATGCAGTAAAGCTCGGTTGCCTGTGCAATGTCGGATTTTCCGCCAACGCCATAATCCGTATAGCGATCGATAATATCCTGATCGATGTTTTTGCGATCAAAGTGGGCAAGCGCATCGTCAGTCTTGCGCCATTCAAGCCAACTGCAGGAGGCAAGTCGCTTTTGAAAGCTGCGACTGAACTGGTACCGGCTCATTCCTTTGGGAAGGGTTACCGTGAGCCCTCGCGTTGATGGCTGAACCGGGCTCATCGCATGCAAATCGTCGGACAGATAAAACTGAAGCGCTGAATAATCATCATAGCCTTCGTCTTGCACAGGCCAATCGCCGTTGATCTGGTAATATGATCCGTACTGGTCTTTGCTCTGCTGCCTGATACGATCAGCAATGCGACCTTCGCCACATTCGCCGATCTTGAAGATTGGAATGCTGAGTTGTTTTTTCAGCTCACTTAAACCGCTGCAGCCAGCAATATAGATGTCCCGCTTGATACCTGGCTTAAAGGCCTCTTGAAACGCCTTGGAGTTCAGGATTTCCGCGGTGTCGAGAAGAAGATTGTCACCACCGACGATCGGCCATTGTGTTTGATAGTGTGATGTTGATGACTTTTTTGGTGAACCGGGAGACGGCAGCAACAGTTGCGTCTTGTCTGCTTTGCTCTTTGTGGCTTTTGCGCGTGATGTTTCTTCGGTGACTTCTGGTTTTGACGAAATAGCTGCATGGGGTGGTTCCTGGTTTTGAATAACATGGTTGGGAAACGACAGGCTGATGCTCAATGGGTTTTCACCCTCAAAGTGAAGCCCGTCGGGGAGCGGTAGCGAAATGCTGGCTTGCCCAAGTTCAATGTGCATGTTTGCGGATTGGGGCTCACTGCCAGCATCAAAAGAGATGGTGAGCTGGATGTTGGTATTTGCAGGCGTCATTAATTTCATTCTTTCTGTTTTTGAGTTGTTTGATGATGTGTTGAGAGCTGACAAACCGCGCGCGAAGGCATGCTGGAAGCGGTGATGCTCCCGACGTAAGTAAGCGGATTGCGCGATTAGTCTTTTTGGAAGGGGAGGCGGAACGGGCTGCGGCCTGATCGTTCAGGCGGCATAATTATTGACCCTCTGCCTCAGTGCTGCCGATGAGCATGAATGCTATCGACGAACCGTCAGACGCACGCATGCGGATGACAATGGTGATGTCAGGGAAAATCTGAAGAGATAAGAGCGCATCGCGCCAAGTGTAGACGCGGTTCGGAAGAGATGCTTTGAGAATACAGTGCAGAGTGTTTATCGGACTGTATCGGATCGAAGCGCGCTTTAAACCGGCTTGGCTTTCGGACGTTGCCAGACCAGTGCATATTTGCCGTCCGCATCCTTATCGAGAAGGCGTGCATAGATGGGTGCTGTAAAGGTCGGATCATCGAATTTAACCGAGAGATAATTTCGTTCTGTATCGAGCGTCTTCCTTCGCCATGCAGAACCCACGACAAAGCTCTTTTTGTAGATGTCGTAATCCGGGCTGAATTTACTTTTCTTTTCACGCGGCCAGAACACCAGATCAATCGTCTGTCCGATCAATTCCATTTGACCAATGATGCTGTTACCCCGCTGATCAAACATTCCAATTATTCGCATGTCTTAACTCCTTGTAATTTTGGTCAAGCAAAAGCCTCGGCCTCAGCAAAGCTGAAACCATAAAATCTTCCACTCAAACCGTTCAATGACTGCGCGCTTTAATAATCTCTCAAGCGCGTTACCCTTTTCTTTTTTCGGGAAATCAAACTATCAAGAGATCACAGATCGATAATCTTAAACTTCAAATCAATGTTTTCATCTGCCACACCAGTTATGTCGTTCGGCCATCATACGCTATTCTCTTTTTCTATTTTTTTCGGGATATCTCAGTCATCTCTCAATGCTCAGATCAGCCCAAAATCAAACTTTAAGTCTTTATTCACGCCATATGATTTGCCTGAACTGCGCTGACATCCTATTCCTTCGTCAGTTCAATTATCACTTACGGGGCAAGAAAATGACCGACCAGAATGATGATTACATTTATGACGAAGTAACTGGTGACTGGCGGCCTGCATCTGAAATTGCAGCAGACGCTGCGAAGAAAGCGGAAGTCCGGGATGCATCAGGTAATGTTCTCGTGGATGGAGACGCTGTCACCCTGATTAAAGATCTCAAAGTCAAAGGGGCTGGGCAGACGCTGAAACAAGGTACGCTTATCAAGTCCATTCGCCTTACAGATAATCCTGAAGAAATAGACTGCAAACATGATGCGATCAAAGGCCTGGTTCTGCGCACCGAATTTGTAAGAAAGCGCGGGTAGCGTTAAATCGTGCAGCATCTTTTACGATAAGGTGCTCAGACGGGACGCGTGATCGTGTCATCTTGGCCCAGTCAAATCCAAGGAATGTCGCAAACAATGGTCTTAGGCTTGTTGCTTTCACGCTGTAGATTGGCCGCTGTCAGTTTGATCTGTCAGCGGCTTTTCCTTCGCGCCGCGCCCAAGCCAATTCGGACGGGCGGATGGCGAGAGCATTTCGTGATGCAAGATCGTCGTTGATCAGATATTGTGGTAGCTAGTAGGATTATCGTTTTGTTTGAAAGGCTTGGATTTGTTTCCGAAGCACGCAATTAAGCCTACATTATTACGTGTTCACTGTGAACAACGCCGAGCCATCACGATCAAGTTCTTCGACTTTAATTTCGATTGTAGTTTGGCCGGATGTGTTAAGGCTAACCGATGTACCATTTATTGCCTTAGCAATTGCTGATTTACTCCCCCATACCTTGCCGCGCATATTAAGATCGGGTCCATCGGACGCAACCGCAATACTATATTCAACATTGCCTTCATAAATGCTATCGCAGATCAGGTGTGCTGAACCCGTTTGGATGGATATGCTCATCAATGTTCCTTTTGGTTCTGGTCTTTAAAACCTTGGTTCAGTTAGAGGCATTTGTTTTGCGATGACGGCTTTGAGGGCGCGCAATTAGGTTTAGTTTCAGCTTTTAAAGCAAAATGGTGTGGCTTCACCTGGAGTTGAAATGCGGATTGTGATCGCTCTGACCGCGTCGTTGATGTTTAAGGCAAGTCTATGTGCCTGGAATGCGGGCTGATGAAGATGTGGCTCCAACCACAAAAAGCCATTCTTAGAATTGTCGAAACGGTATTCAACATCCCCTGCATGCTGCTTGTCGATAATAAGTGCTCAAAAGCCATGATACATGCTGCCCCCGCATCAAAAATCTTTGTTAATTCTGTTTAGCTGAAATTACAGAATAATCCTTTTACCACACCGGCAGCTTCATGTTCGAAACATGTGGTTCTCTAGCAAGCCCTGAAGATACCTTAAATCGTTTGCAGATTCATTACAGCCATCATGCTGAAAATATAAATCTGCGATGAGAAAAAGCTCCGGAGGCGGGGGCCTGAACCGGAGCTTTTAGACGCTAGGCAACCGGGTGGCGGGTGTTGCCTAGGATCCATCATCAATATAGCCAGTGATCCGCAAAAGAGAAGGCCATTTGCAAACAATGGAAGGCTAAATATGGGATCTTCGGCATTAGACTAAAGCCGCCGAACAACAAGCGTCTTCGTTTGAAGAGCTCCGAAGTTCTTCATATCACGCCGGGGCGGTATAGCCCTACTTGAGTGCGTCTCCATCGAGCTGTCGTGTGGACTGATATGGTATTTATGATGTCAAAATATTGGCTACGGCAGATTGATGGAATGTCGACGCAGCAGCAATTGCCGATGAAGCCACTCTCACTTCTGCTGGAGTTGGCCTTGTCTGGTTTCATCCATGCGTGTGCGTACACTTGCGATGAATTCATCACTGGCTTTCAACAGCGCTTCAAATCGCCTGTCGCGGATGTAATTGCATAACCGATTGTTGATAAAGCCGCCGCCGATGACCGTCACGAACAGCCCGAATTTATTGATCGGCGTGCCGACGTAGACGGCCCATGCGATTAAAATGGCGATTGCGATTGGCACAAAGCAGGCGAACCAATAAAGGACGTTGACCGGTTTGTGGATTGGATAGCCACTCAGTATTGATCTGGTATCGGTGTCTTTATTGTAAAACATCAGATCGATATCATTTTTCCCTTTGATACGCGGACCACCAACCGCAATCAGTGCCACCTGATGTCCTGGACGCATCGGCATGTCACGGTTCATGCGAACATGATGTTCCTGACCATTTTCTTGTTTAAACCAGACATCACGCACTACCTTGACTTCGGATGAGATCGAATGCGATCCGCTGCCACGACCATCGTTGACACTGACGTTGGTATGACCGCTGATATGCGTATCGCTGCGCTGATCGGTGGCAACAATGGTTCCCGTGATTGCCATGAAGTGATAGATTCCGCTGCCTATTTTAATGTCTTCGGTGATAATCATACCGATGAACTCCTCTAGTCATTGTGAATTAGGATGAGTGAAAGTTTTTGAGTGCAGATCGGCCTACGGCTGCGCGGGACCGCTGACTGATTTGCCGTTTTTGTTGAGAGCGCAGCCGCACGGCCTTGGAGTATGCTGTAACCAGCCGTCGACGATCAAAAGAACGTGGGGGAGGGGCTCGCCATATGCGCGTGGTGCCACCGGGCCCCGGTTATTCGAAAATCACAAAGTCTTCCGCTTTAATATCGGCGCCGTTGAAATCGAACATGGATGTGTCTTCGTAACGATTGGGCGCATCTACCCCAACGATGCGATCAATGATTTCATCGATCTGCTTCTTGTCCAAAAACTTGGTATTGATAATGTTGATCCCGATATAGCCATGGCGAGTGAGCACATAGACATTTTGCTCAAAATAGCGCAGCACCGCACTGCCATTATCAATGACCATCTGTGTTTTGAAAGAAATGCGCGGATTGGCATGCTCGGTTGTAAAAGCTGGCGGTTCAATCAACGCAATTTTGGTGATCATTCCATCGATGGTTTCGTCGCCAATTATTTCCTGTCGATTTTTGATGAGTTCAGGCAGCAGCGTCTTCTCGACAAAGGATTTGGAAAGATATCCGGCTTTCACCTCTTTGGAGATTGTGATGAATTCCGTGATGTTTTGTGGATTAACAAGGATGATCTCAAGCGGCGGGCAGGAGGAGAATATGTCCATCTCCACCAAAAACCGGCAGGCTTGCGTGTCACTCTTACTCATCAGGTAATTTTTAAAACCGAACGGGTCGAGCGGATCCACCCTAACAGGCAACCTCTTGTTGGCTCGACTGGGCCGATCGCCCGGTAGTCCCAAGTCCATTATATTGCGTCTTTCCGGTAGGACAACGCTGTTGATTGATCCCCAATCGGTTTTATGAGGCAGAGATTGCCGTTCAAAACCTTCTTTCAACACGCCCCTTACATTATCTAAGTGTTGCGCAAAGCTGGGGGCAACAGCGCCGCTTAAAAGCATGGTCAGCACGACCAGGATGCGGGTGGCGAATGTTTTTACGGTCATTGTAACCTCATGGGCATGATTGTGAAGGAGGGCGAATGGATCAACGGTTTTGCAGACGCACCAAACCATCCAGGCAATCGGACTTTCCGAGAGCTGATTAAAAGGCATGGAGCGAAGTGGAGGGAGGCGAGCTGTCAGCGGCGGTTATGACAACTGCTAACTGCTGCCTCAGGCAGTCAGCATCATAGGTGGTGCACCTTGCAGATTAACGCTGAGATCCTGCCACCGCGCGTAAAAGCGCATAGCTCGGCGCTTGATTGCTGGCGTTGGGTTGATGATGAAAAATGTTCGCGCACTATAGGCATTCGCGCGAATAGCGAATGCGTTCGGACCAAACTGGTCGAGCCAGTGTTGAACTTCCTCATCGTGGCCGCCTGCTCGCAATGAATTTCGATGATAAATGATAGCGGTTCGGCCTTTAGCTAGCGCTTTTGCTTCTTCCAAAGTTATGCGAAGGGCATGATCGGCACGCATCGGCTTGCCATTTTCGATCAAACCCATTTCCGGATCCGCAAAGATCAGATTGCAGTCACGTAAGTCGACAAGGACGCCTTCAAACCATGCTCGGCGATAACTAACGCGTTGCGTCCAGTGCATGCGTTCATATTCAAGAGGCCGAGATGAGTGAATGGCATTGATAACCCCTGATCGTTGCAATGCAGGCACGGAACGCCGGTCGGAACGCACGAGTGAATGCAATGCATCAAAAACTTCTGGATCTAGCTGTCGCCACCGATAGGGTAAGTCGAGATACCCGGTCTGCAGGCCAGCACTTGGTCGCCCACTGTCAGGCACCAAATACCAGGCGATGCCAAGGCGATGGCCATCAGACAAGGCCCGCAGCAGCGATAGTTTCAGATAACAGCCAATCTCACCAACACGCTGATGTCTCATGAGAAGCCAACCTCGGTGCAATTGCAGAGACTGATTTCCGCTAGAACCGCAGCAGCGTCGGCTTTATACGCAGTGATGAATGACTTGAGCGCGGCAAGACATGCCATCGGTAAAGAACCAGTCCGAAACCGATTACGCACGATGAAAGCAGCGAGGTTGATGCACACCAAAACGAGGTGATCTTTCTTAAAATGCATGCTTGTATTCATGACTGCCCCTCGCGCTTGCAAAAGGGGCAGAAAACCAGAGCTTGGAAAAATGCCGAAAGGCTTGTTTCGCTGCCGGTTTCCAGGAGCATCCGCGGGACGCCCCCGCTTCATATGCTCATTGACCCCTTGGTGATCGGGGAGGTCGAAACCGTGAGTCACGGCCCTGTGGCCTTTAGCCGGAGGCCTGTTGCATACGCCACAGGATCCCCGACCATAAGGTCAAAGAGTGTGATGCTGTAACGGCCAGCAACAACCGGACTCAGGAGTTTCGACGCTCCAAGGCAGATGCGTTCTGCCTCAACACTGACGTTATGCGCAAAGGAGAAGAAGATGCAAGCGGAGAAACGTCGCCGGGATTCAAAAACGCAGTCAGCGTCGTAACAAATGTGATCGGCCACGTGCTGACTGACTGTTTTGCTGGCGAAGCGGTCATTGCCTCAAAGACAGAATGCCGGCTCCCACGATAAGGGTTATACCGAGCGTCGAGGTCACATCTGGCACCTCGGCAAAGAAAATCATTCCCCAGATTACGGCGAACCCCACATACGCAAAATCGAAAGTTCCGATCACGGATGGCGGTCCATTCTGATAGGCGACAGCTGCCCCGATGCTGCCGATCAGTAGAGCTGCTGTCAGTAGTCCCATCGAAATCACTCGGCCTGCCCCATCGCAGCCCACGGTGCCAACAAAAAGCCATGCCGCGCGGCATCTGGCAGTAGATTGACCACCCCGGCGGCTAGTGCGCCGACTATAACAAAGCAAATATTCAGCGCCAGCGCCAGGACAATAGGATGTTGTTTCCGACATCTGGTACGCGTCAGGATCATGGCTCCGGCGTAAAGCATGGCAGCCACAAGCGGGAGGATTGTATATGCGTTGAAATCCCCCGCACTGGCCCGAAGGATCAGCACGACACCCAGAAACCCCGCAAACACGGCAATCCAGCCAAGCCGGGAAATTCGATCGCCAATAAAAATGGCTGAGAACATTGTTATGAAGATGGGAAGCGTGTAGTAGGCTGCTGCTGCGACCGAAAGTGTCAGCTTCGGAAGCGCAAGATAGTAGCAGATCCACATTCCAACCAGCATCAGGCTACGCAGTACCACCCAACCGAGAACATCCGGGAACTGAAGCCTTTCAGGCGATGTGGCAACGAGGACCAGAAGCAGGACTGGGATCGCGAGCAGCGAACGGATCACGAAAATCTGCCAGATCACAAAGCTGCTGCTTGTTATTTTAATCAGCGCATCGCCTAAAGAAAGCGCAAGCACGGTCAGGATGATGACGCTGACCGCCATGGAAATGTGATCGGCGGGCTCGCCCCGCGAGCTGGCTTTCGACATGACGGGCTCTCTCTGACAGATTCGTATGGAACCTTAGGAGAACATCTTCGGGTAAGCAATGAACGGAATCTCGAAGCAGTCATTTTGGTGCCGGGGAGTGAACGACCGACATTGGGTCGCTAGCGGCCGCACCACTTTTTCGCGCTCGTGCGTTATTCTTATGGCCAATAGCGGCCGTAGGAGAACTCAGATGGGTATTGCATAATATGATCCTGCTGCACTTTGTCGTCCGGCGTGGAACGCTGGACAGAAGGTCGGCATCAAAAAGCCCTGAAACAACGACAGATTTGGGAAATTTGGTTCTTTCTCGATAGAGAGGGGCGCATGCGAGATCGGGCTCTGTTCGATCTTGCGATCGACAGCAAGCTAAGAGGCTGCGATCTGGTTAAGATCTAGATTGGAACATTGGTCAGTGGCCAAGAAATTCGGACGCGCGCTACGGTCACCCGGCAAAAAAGCTGGACGTCCAGTTGAATTTGAAATCACGTCAGATCTCAGGGTGAGCTTACTTGCGCGGCTTGAACGAAGAGGTGGCACTGTTGATGACTTCGCTTTTCCCAGCAGGATTGATCACACCGATCATCTTATCACTCGCCAATATGCCAGGTTGGTGGATGAATGAATGACTGTGATTGGTTTGCGACGTGAAGAGTATGGCACACACTCGCTCCGGCGAACGAAGGCAGCTATGATCTATAAGGCGACAGGCAACCTTCGCGCAATCCAAATCCCCCTCGGACATACCAAGATTGAGAATACGGTCAGATATCTTGGTGTGGACATAGAGGATACTTTGGATTTGGCACAGCATATCGAGGTCTGAATCTATAGAACCTCTTCAAAGAGGGGCGCTAACCGCCGGACCGCTTAGCGCGCAAAATCGGTCATACAAATCTCAACTCCTAATTCCCAAAAGCAGACGTACGTCATACAGTTTTCTCAATGCTCAGGAGAATGTTCGAATCCCGTCTGGTGCGCCGCGCCGGGTGAAGACGAGAACTATGTCTCCGCTATAACCCTCCTTTAAGCATGGTTCGAATCCCGCGCGCTCCGCCATTGCAGTCCCAAACTGGGCACGCCGATTGCCGCCGATTTCCCTCCGGAAACGGCCGCAAGTGTGCGAAGCAGCTCTCCCTTCGATCCCATTATGCGCACTTCGGTCTCCGCGACCTCGACCCGCTGGGCGAATTCGCGCAGGTGATCCCGCCGATAACCGCCCCCGTCGAGGCGGATGCGCTCCCGCGCCACGTCGGCAAACCGGCGCACCGTTGCGGGCGTCACGGCCTGATTCCCGGAGTTTTCGAGCATGACCTGCGCCCGCTCGGCATCGGCCTGCGCCTGGTCGCGGAGTGCCTTCAAACCGGTGATGCGGTCTTTCAACGCCGGATCGGACAGATCGGCCACACCTGATTCGATCGCGTCATAGAGGCGCTTGAGGCGAAGGTCGGTCTCGGCCGCCCGGCGGTTCAACTCGGCGATATGCTCCTGTCGCCGCTCGGCCCGCTCGTACCGACGGTCGAGGACGGACGACAGCACCTCCTCCAGTCGGTCAGGCTGGAGCAGCCGATCCTCGATATGGCCGGCGACGATGCCGTCGAGCTTCTCCATCGGGATCGAACGGCCCGAGCAAGCAGTCTCGCCCTGCCGCGCCTTGATCGAGCAGGTGTAGTAGCGATAGCGCCCGCCCTTGCCGGTGCGGATCGTCATGGCCCCGCCGCACTTGGCGCAGAAGCAGATGCCCGTGAGCAAGGTCGGGCCGCTGACGACGCGCGGCGGCGTGACCTTGGGGTTGCGGGCCTTGAGGTGCGCCTGAACAGCTTCGAAGGTCTCAAGGTCGATCAGCGGCGGCACGGGAACCGTGACGATCTCGCTGACGGGCTTCAACTCCTTGGACTTGGAGCGCTTGTTGAACTCGTGCTCGCCGATATAGGTGCGCCGCGTCAGGATGCGGTGAAGCTGCCCGATGCCCCAGCGCCCGCCGTCGCGGGTGAAGATGCGACGGGCATTGAGGTGAGACACGATCGCCTTGACGCCCATCGGGCCGGAAGTGCCGTTGCCCTCCAGCGCTAGCCGGTAGATCAGCCGCACGGTGTCGGCGTGCAATGGATCAATCTCCAGCTTCTTCTTGGTCTTCGCCCCGCGTTGCTCGGCCGCGACAATGCGGTAGCCGATTGGCGGCAGCGCGCCGTTCCAGAACCCCTGCCGGGCGTTCTCCTTGAGGGCACGCATGACGTGCTTACCGTTCTCCTTGGACTGATACTCGTCGAACAGCGCCATGATCTGGCGCATCATGACGTGCATCGGATCGTCGCCCATCTCCTGGGTGATGGAGACGAGCTTGACGCCATTCTTGGCGAGCTTGCGGACGTAGAATTCCAGCTCGAAGTGGTCGCGGAAGAAGCGGCTGAACGAATGGACGACGACGATATCGAAGGGCGCGGGCTTGGTCGTGCCCGCCTCGATCATGCGCTGGAATTCGGGGCGGCGATCATTGGTGGCGGTCGCGCCCGGCTCGACGAAGGTGTCGATGAGCTGGTAGCCGCGCGACAGGCAGTAGGCCTCGCCCTGGCGCTTCTGGTCGGGGATCGAGACATCATGCTCGGCCTGCCGCGCGGTCGAGACGCGGAGATACAGGGCGGCGCGCGTTGCGATGTTGGGTGTTTCAGCGTTCATGACCGGCCTCCCGCTGCAATGGCGAGCGGCGCATGGCGCTCAGTGAGCGGCAGGTCCAGCGCCACGCGATCATGGATGACTTTCGGCGCGAGCTTGCGCCCACTGCGCTCCATACGGATCAGGCCGTAGCCGACCATGGTTTTCAGGGTCCGCGACAGGTTGGACTTGGCCCGGCCGGTGATGTCGGACAGTTCCTCCACCGATCCCGGCGCCTGCTCGGCGATGATGCGCAGCAGCTCGCGGTTCCCGGCAGACAGCACCTTGGCGAAGGACTCGGTCGAGGTGAACCACACCTTCGGCTCGTCGGGCTTGGGCTTCTCCTCCCCGCGCGCGATCCGCATCGTGCGGGCTTTCATTTCCTCGTAATCGGCAATCCCGACCCTCAGCGTCGTCATGGGAGAACTCCTCGTTCCTTCAGCACCGCGTCCGCCAACTGCCAGAAGTCGGCCATCAATGTGCCGGCGTCCTGATAGTCGTATGGCTTCACGGTCTGGAGCCGATGCCGATGATCCTGCGGCTCGCCCCGCTTCTGGCGGCCGACCGGATGGGCATTGTCGAAGCCGACCAGCCGTTCGCCCGAAGGCCCGTGAAGCGTGAGCGAGTAGTCGAGGCCGTGCGGCTTTTCCGGCGAGACCGGAATCCGCGTCGCCACGAACTTTACCCAGTGACCGCCTGCGGGATCGACGACGAGCATCTGGCCGTCGAGATCCAGCAAGGCGTCAAGGCTCGGATCGCGACCCTCGCTCATGACCAATACATATCAGTTTGAGATAACAATGCAAGCCTCCTGATACTCAGGACGGCTTCGGACGATGGTCGGAATGAATGTCCTGGGGGATAATGGTCGGGCCGATCGCGACCTGTCGTCGCTTAAATGGCCGTCAACGGGACGGCCCGAACAACTCGTCGAAGATGTCGCCGAACCAGGCCTCGAACAGGTCGATCTCGGCCTCCGTCACCGGCACGCGCTCGGGCCAGTCGTCAGTGACGGTCCAGGTCTCGACATCGTGTTTCGGGGGACGGCCGGTACGCGGGGCCGGCGTCTCGATCTCGTCCTGCGGGACATAGTCATAGAGATTGTCGGGCAGGATGCCGGACGCGACGTAGAGCCGGCTTTGCGAGTGATCAGCGCTGCGCCGGGACATGGGAATCGCTTCTTGTGAGAATATCAATCGTAAAGACACTCGCCCTTTCGCCCTGACGCCACGCAATTCTCCCAGCATCGGCGGATTGCGCGTCGTGTGAAGACAGCGCTTTGCGATACGTCGATTGGATACCGCGATCAGTCCCGCGACGATGGACGGGCGTCGGCATCATGCCTTCCCGCCCGTGGCCGACGGCGCAGCCCGCCTCGCCTTCGCGAAGGCCCGATCCGTCTGGATGAACCGCTTCAGCATCGGCACGATCAGGCGGACGGGATCGGTCGGCGCATGGTTGTTCTCGCGGCCAAGCGCTTCGGCATAGGCCGTGAGGTCGCGGTGCAGAACGGCGGGCAGTTGGACCGTCACCTTCACGGGCTTGTCGTCGGCGATCGGGCCGAGTTTCAGCTTGGTCATGGCGTGGCTCCGTAGGCTTCGAGCACGAGATCTCTCGTAACAACAACACGGACAGGGAAACCCGGCCGGATGGTGAGTGTCGGGGCGATGTTGAGCTGGCGCTGGACGATCTGCCGGCCGGTCTGGCCGATGCTGTCGGATGCGCCGTCGCGGATGGCGCTGAGCAGATCGCTCTCGTCACTGGACGATCCCGTGTTGGCGCCGATGCTGAGCAGCGTCGAGAGAGCGGCAGCCTTGAACAGTTCGCCCCAATGATAATCGACGCCATCCTCAAGTCCTGCATAGCCTTCGGCGTCCGCGCCCGGCTGGCGCTCCAGAACGATCGAGCGACCGTTCGGCATGATGAGCCGGTTCCAGACCAGCAGGACACGGCGCTGGCCGAAACCGACGCCATTGTCGTACTGGCCGATCAGCCGTGTGCCCTGTGGTACGAGCAGGATGCGACCGGTCGGGCTGTCGTAGATATTCCCCGTGACCTGGGCGGTGATCTGGCCGGGAAGATCGGAGCGGATGCCGGTGATCAGCGCGGCCGGGATGACCGCGCCGGCTTGCAGGATGTTCGGCGAGGCTGGGGCGGCAACGCGATCGGGCGCGACGGTACGCCGGTCGGCCGCCTGATTGAGGAAGGCGAGTTGCCGCTCCTGCGCG
The DNA here is from genome assembly GCF_039674265.1 of Brucella sp. TWI559. Lineage (NCBI taxonomy): Bacteria > Pseudomonadati > Pseudomonadota > Alphaproteobacteria > Hyphomicrobiales > Brucellaceae > Brucella > Brucella sp. TWI559. The sequence goes on along the minus strand of NZ_JBDJNE010000021.1, from coordinate 8,316 downwards.
GTCGGTGTCGCTGGCTGCGGCGCGAGACCGAGGCTGGTCAGGTCCGGCATTGGCGGCGTGGCGTTTACGGCCGTGGTGGCGGACGGCGCGGTAGTCCGCGTCTCGGTCGAAGCGAACAGCCGGCCGGTCCGCGCCGCTTCGATTTCCTGAAGCCGGCGCTGCTCTTCGGCGCTGAGACCCGGCGAAGTCGCGGCGGGTGTGCCAATGCCCGGCGCGGGCACGGGCTGGCCGCGGTTCTGGGCGTCGAGGATCGGCCGGCCGAGATCGCCGGGCAGCGCCGGACCGAGGACCGGCCCGGTATAGTCACGCGGCAGACCATTGAGGCCATCGGCGGTCGCGCGGTTCTCGGTCGAATAGAGTTCGACATTTCCGCCGGCGCCATCACGGGTCTGAAGCGCATAGATCAGCGCGCCGCCGATCCCGGTGCTGGCGACCAGGCCGAGGCCGATCAGCACCTTGCGTGACAACCGGGTGACGCGCGGCGGCTCGGCGCGCAGGCGCATGGGCGCCACCGGCTCGCCGGTCAGTGGCTTGGCGTCATCGTCAGGTGTCTCGGGCACCGACCCTTTCGCCTTCTCGGAATCGATGTCGCTCATGATGCGGGCCTGCCATCGGTGCGGGTGATGCGGACACGCTTCTGGTTGTCTCCCGTGCCGAAGCGCAGTTCGGCGGCGGCGAACAGTCGGTCGACGATCATGTATCGGCCGCGCACCCGGTAGTTCACCAGTTCGGAGGTGTTGCCCTCGGGACCGACGACGAACAGCGGCGGCATCTCGCCCTGTGCGATACCGCGCGGGAACTCGATGAAGACCTGCCGCCCGTCGTCGAAGGCGCGCAACGGCCGCCACGGCGCGCGGTCGCCCTCGATCGCATAGCGGAAGTTGACGTTGGCGAGATCGACGCCGGAGGCGAACGGCTGCGCGGCCTCCGCCTGCTGGTTCTGCCGGCGTAGCGCGATGAGCTGGTCCTGCGGATACTGCCAGGAGACGGACGCCATATAGGTCCGCTCGGTCGAGCGCAGCTCCATGTGATAGGTGCGCAGGTTGGTGTTGATGACGAGGTTGGTCATCAGCTCGGGCCGCGTCGGCTTAACCAGGATATGGACCTGTTGCGTCGCGCCGGAGCCGCTGAGCGTGTCGCCGATAATCCAACGCACGGTGTCGCCGGCTGCGACCGGGCCGGAGCCGACGAGCGTTTCGCCCGGCTGGAGCGCGATGTCGGTGATCTGCCCGACGGCGGTGTAAACCTGATAGAGCGCGCCGCCAGTATAGGGATAGACCTGCATGGCGTTGATGAAGCCGTCCCGCACCGGCTGAATGCGTGCGGCGGCGTTTGCCTGGTTGACACCGGCGGCGGGGTCGGCCGGCTCCGGTGTCTGACGCGAACGCTCCATCGGCTTCATCTGGCCGGGCAGCGGCAAGGGACGCGGCAATTCGACGACGGTCACGGGCGCTGGCGGATCGACGGTCTGCACGGCGGGCGCGGCATCGTCATAGGCGATCTCGGGCGGCTTGTGCGCCGTGGCGCAGCCGGCGAGCGCCGTGGCGGAGAGCAGCAGAGCCGCGAACGCTGCTTTACGGAAACCCGCCTTTCCGGTTCCGCACATCGGCGACATTGCGGGAATACGGTTCGCCGGAGATCCGGCGGTCAGTTGAGACGGCCGGATCATTGTCCAAGCTCCTTCGACCAGTTGATGGCGTTGACGTAGATTCCGAGCAGATTGGCCCGGAGCTTTTCGGCGTCGCGGGGTGGCGCGACGGCGATGGTGAGGATGGCGGTCCAGCGCGAGGTCTCCGCGAGGCTGCCGTCCTGATAGCGGCGCTCGACCCAAGCGACGCGGAAGCTGTCGGGGGACGCCCGGATGACGGACGAGACATCGACGGCGATCTGCTGCTTGCCGACTTTCGTGAAGGGGTCGTTGACGCGGGCATAGTCGTTGAGCGCCATCGCGCCGCGATCGGTCGTGAACTCATAGGCCCGCAACCAGTTCTGGCGCACGATGATGGCATCGGCCGGGATCGAGCGGACCTGTTCGATGAAGCGCGCGAGGTGCCAGGCGATCTGCGGATCGGTCGGACGATAGTCGGCGACGGCCGGTGCGATGGCCTGTGCTGCCCCAAGCCTGTCGACCTGCACCACCCACGGGACGATCGAGCCATTGGCGGATTGCCAGACCAGAGCGCTGGACAGCCCCGCGGAGAGGATCAGCGAGCCGAACGCCATCAGCCGCCAGTTCCTCGCCTGAACGCGGGCCGAGCCGATGCGGTCGTCCCAGACCTGTGCGGCGCGCTGATACGGCGTCTCGGGTTGCGGCGTCTTGCCGTAATGGGTGGCGGGTCGTTTGAACATCAGCGGTCGCTTTCGGAGAGGTTGACGGAAGAGCCGCCGCCATGGCTGTCGCCGGATTTGACGGCATGGGCGGCGGCCTGAATGCCGTGGGAGGCTTGCTGGCCGCGCTTCATGCGCTTGGCCCATGCGGGCGGACCGCCAGCAGTCGTGGCGGACGGAGACGATCCGGACGGCGCGTCTGCGGCCTCACCCGACGCGTCAGATGCGGCCTCGCCGGTGACAGAGCGCTCCCCGGCCTGAAAACTGTCCTTCATGGACGCGGCCGCGCGCTTGAACGGGCTGGCGATGGCGGCTCCGGCGTTGGATGTGCCAGTGCTGGCGACGCCCGATGCGCCGCCGGCGCGATAGGCGGCAGTGGCGCCGCCTGCGAGGGTCGCCCCGCCTCGGGCGGCAGCGGCTGCGCCCCCGGCGAGAGCGGCTCCGCCGGAGGCGACGGCGCCGATCGCAGCGCCACCAGCGGCGACCATGCCGCCAGCAGCGAGACCCGTGCCGATCGCAGCACCCGCGCCGAGCTGCGGGCCGCCGGAGACGAGGCCGTTGGCGATGCCGGGACCGAAGATGCCGAGGCCGAGCAGCGACAGTGCTGCCAGCACGATCGCCATGGCGTCGTCGATCGTCGGCGCCGTGCCGCCGAATCCTGCGGTGAACTGGCTGAACAGGGTCGAGCCGATGCCGATGATGACGGCCAGCACCAGCACCTTGATGCCGGACGAGATGACGTTGCCCAGCACCCGTTCGGCCATGAAGGCGGACTTGCCGAACAGGCCGAAGGGGATGAGCACGAAGCCGGCGAGCGTCGTCAGCTTGAACTCGATCAGGGTGACGAAGAGTTGGATGGCGAGGATGAAGAAGGCCAGCAGCACCAGCGCCCAGGCGAACAGCAGGCAGGCGATCTGGATGAAGTTCTCGAAGAACGAGATCCAGCCCATCAGGCCGGAGATGGATTCGAGCAGCGGTCGCCCGGCGTCGAGGCCGACCTGCGCCACCTTGCCGGGGCGCAGGAGATCGGCGGTCGTGAAGCCGGTGCCGGACGCCTTGAGACCGAGACCCGCGAAGCTCTCGAAGACGATGCGTGCAAGATTGTTCCAGTTGCCGATGATGTAGGCGAAGACCCCGACAAACAGCGTCTTCTTGATGAGGCGGCCGATGATGTCGTCCTCGCTGCCCATCGACCAGAACAGCGCCGCCAGCGTCACGTCGATGACGATCAGCGTCGTGGCGATGAAGGCGACTTCGCCCGACAGCAGGCCGAAGCCGCTATCGATGTAGCGAGTGAAAACTGCCAGGAACTGGTCGATGACGCCGGTGCCGCCCATAGTCAGCGCTCCCCGGCCGGCTCCGCCGGCGCGCTCTGTTTGGTGGCTGGATCGTCACCGGTTGCGACGGGCGGCGCGGCCTGCGGTGCCGTCGGCGGCCGTTGACGATCGAGACCGAGGAAACGGTCGCGGCTCTCGGCCCAGACGCGCAGGCACTCGGCGTCACGCCCGCCGGCCTCGCCGAGCCGCTGGCACCGGCGCTGCCCCTCGCGCAGCGGATCGGGGGCGGACGGCGCCCTCGGCATGGCTGCGTTCGCCGGCGTCTCGTCCTGGCGGGTCATCTCGATCGCCGTGGCGGTCACGGCGATGGCGACGAAGATGACCGCGCCGAGGCGCGCGAGGGTCTTGCCGTCCATGGTCTCGCCCTCAGTTGTTGCCGTTGTTGAACATCTGCGCATTGCCGGGCTGATAGCCCGTGCCCGGCGTCAGGAAGCGGCGGCGCTGCTCACGGCCCTGTTCGGCCGCTGCCGCGCGCTCGGCCTCGGTCAGGGCCTGCGCCCGGCCGTTAGCGGCGACGACGGCGGTGAGATCGGCGAGTTGCTGGGCCTGGAGCGCCAGAAGTTGGTTGCCGGCCTGCGTCGCCTGGAGTGCGCCGGTCGCGGACTGGCTCGACCCGACCAGCGCCGTCATCTGAGCGCGGTTGGTGTCGATGTTGCCGACGACGCCGGCCTGCACCTTCATCGCGTCCTGAAGGCCGGAGACCGAGTTCCGCCAGCGGGATTTGGCGTCGGCGATCAGCGACGCGCTGGTCGCGGAGGTCGAGGCGGCGCCATAGGTGGTCTGAAAGGCCCGGTCGATCTGCTGGACGTCATAGGCGATGTTCTGCGCCTGTTGCAGAAGCGCTTGGGTTTTCTGGACCGACTGCTGCAACTGCTGGAGCGAGGAATATGGCAGGCTCGCCAGATTGCGCGCCTGATTGATCAGCATCGTCGCCTCGTTCTGAAGCGAGGTGATCTGGTTGGTGATCTGTTGGAGCGAGCGGGCGGCCGTCAGCACGTTCTGCACGTAGTTCGTGGGATCGTAGACGATCCACTGTGCGGCGGCGGAGGTGGTGACGATCGGCGACAGCGCCAACGGCACGTACAGGATGGTTGCGGTGACAAGGGCCGCGCGCGAGCGACGCATGATCATGATGAAGTCTCCATGTTGGCGAGGTTGGGGATGAGGTCGGCGGCCCAGGCGACGCTGCGATGGCGCAGCCACGCGGCGAGGAAGCCGTCGCGGCCGTGTTCGGCTACGATGCGGGCGATTTCGGTCTGGTCGGTCTTCGACGAGGCGGCGCAGAGCGCCAGCGCTACGTCGGACAGGCCCAGCTCGAACAGCCGGTTGCCGCGCCGCGACTGGCAGTAATAGTCGCGCTTCGGCGTCGCCCGCGCGAGGATCTCGATCTGGCGGTCGTTGAGGCCGAAGCGGCGATAGATGGCCGTGATCTGCGGCTCGATCGCCCGTTCGTTGGGGAGCAGAAGCCGGGTCTGGCAGCTCTCGATGATGGCGGGCGCGATTGAACTGCTGTCGATGTCCGACAGGCTTTGCGTGGCGAAGATGACGGACGCATTCTTCTTGCGCAGCGTCTTCAGCCATTCGCGGAGCTGGCCGGCAAACCCCTCGTCGTCGAGCGCCAGCCAGCCTTCGTCGATGATCATGAGCGTCGGCGAGCCGTCGAGCTGGTCGCCAATGCGATGGAACAGATAAGCCAGCACGGCGGGCGCCGCCTCGGTGCCGATCAGCCCCTCGGTCTCGAACGCCTGAACGCTGGCGGAGCCGAGATACTCGGCCTCGGCGTCGAGCAGCCGGCCATGCGCGCCGCCGACGCAGTAAGGCCGGAGCGCTTGCTTCAGGTCGTTGGACTGGAGCAGGACCGCGAGGCCGGTGATGGTGCGTTCGCCGACCGGCGCGCTGGCGAGCGATGTCAGCGCCGTCCAGATGTATTCCTTGACCTCGGGCGTGATGGCGACGCCTTCACGGGTCAGGATCGCTACGATCCAGTCGGCGGCCCATGCCCGCTCGGGCACGTCATGGATGCGGGCGAGCGGCTGGAGCGACACGCTCTCTTCCGACCCGTCTGACAGGCCGCCACCGAGATCGTGCCAGTCGCCGCCCATGGCGAGTGCGGCGGTGCGGATCGACCCGCCGAAATCGAAGGCGAACACCTGCGCACCGGCATAACGCCGGAACTGCAATGCCATCAGCGCCAGCAGCACGGACTTGCCCGCGCCGGTCGGGCCGACGATCAGCGTATGGCCGACATCGCCGACGTGAAGGGATAACCGGAACGGGGTCGAGCCTTCGGTCTTGCCGAAGATCAGTGGGGGCGCTGCAAAATGCTCGTCCCGCACCTCGCCCGCCCACACCGCCGAAAGCGGGATCATGTGGGCGAGGTTCAAAGTCGAAATCGGCGGCTGCCGGACATTGGCGTAGACGTGGCCCGGCAAGCTGCCGAGCCATGCGTCCGCCGCGTTGATCGTCTCGGCCATAGCGGTGAAGTCGCGGCCCTGGATAACCTTCTCGACCAGCCGCAGCTTCTCGTCGGCAATACGGGGATCGTCGTCCCACACCGTCACCGTCGCGGTGACGTAGGCGAGACCGGCATAGTCCGCGCCGAGTTCCTGCAGGGCCATGTCGGCATCGGCCGCCTTGTTCGATGCGTCCGTGTCCACGAGGGCGGACGCCTCGTTGGTCATCACCTCCTTGAGGATGGCCGCGATGCTCTTCCGCTTGGCGAACCATTGCCGCCGGATCTTGGTCAGCAGCTTCGTCGCATCGGTCTTGTCGAGCAGGATGGCGCGAGTGGACCAGCGATAGGGAAAGGCTAGCCGGTTCAGCTCGTCGAGCAGGCCGGGCGTGGTCGCGGTCGGAAAACCGACGATAGTCAGCACCCGAAGATGCGCAGATCCCAGGCGCGGCTCAAGCCCGCCGGTCAGCGGCTGATCGGCGACGAGGGCATCGAGATAGATCGGCGTCTCGGGCACGCGGACTCGGTGACGATGCGTCGAGACGGTCGAATGCAGGTAGGTCAGCGTCTCGGCGTCATCGAGCCAGACGCGTTCCGGCATGAAGCCTTCGACCAGTTGCAGCACGCGGTCGGTGCGATCGACGAAGCCGGTCAGCATCTCGCGGCCATCGACGCCGGAGCGTTCGCGGCCCTCGTACAGCCAGGTCTCGGCGCGTGCCGCGTCCTCGGCCGGCGGGAGATAGGTGAAGGTTAGGAAATAGCTGGACTCGTAGTGCGAGGCGGCCTCATCGAAGTCGGCCTTGCGCTCGGCATCGACCAGCGCAGACGCCGCATCGGGAAAGGTGCTGTCTGGATAGGACGCGGCCTCGTGGCGCTGGGCCTCGACGAAGATCGCCCAGCCCGATCCGAGGCGGCGAAAGGCGTTGTTCAATCGCCCGGCGACGGCGACCAGTTCGGCTGGCACGGCACTGTCGAGGTCGGGGCCACGGAAACGCGCGGTGCGCTGGAAGCTACCGTCCTTGTTGAGGACGACGCCGGAGCCGATCAGCGCTGCCCAGGGCAGGAAGTCGGCGAGACGGGTCGCGGTGCGGCGATATTCTGCGAGGTTCATCATGGTGAGCGCTCCCCTCAGACCGACAGGTGGCCGGGGATGCGCAGATGACGGCGCACCACATCGACGAACATCGGATCGCGCTTGGCCGCCCAAACGGCCGCGAGGTGGCCGATGGCCCAGATGACGAGGCCGACCAGCCAAAGGCGCAGGCCCAGGCCGAGCGCCGCCGCCAGCGTGCCGTTGAGGATGGCCAGGCCACGCGGCGCCCCGCCGAGCAGGATATGCTCGGTTAGCGCCCGGTGGACCGACACCGCATAGCCCGGCACGTCTCCGGCATGATCGACCATATCCGCCATCAGACGAGCGCCCCGCCGCCGAACGAGAAGAACGACAGGAAGAAGCTCGACGCGGCGAACGCGATCGACAGGCCGAAGACGATCTGGATCAGACGGCGGAAGCCGCCCGAGGTGTCGCCGAAGGCGAGCGCCAGGCCGGTCGAGATGATGACGATCACCGCGATGATCTTGGCGACCGGCCCCTCGATCGACTGGAGGATGGATTGCAGCGGCGCTTCCCACGGCATCGACGAGCCGGAGGCATGGGCGGCGGGCGCAGTCATCACCGTGATGACGGCGGCGGAGGCCATCAGCGCCAAGCGTTGGCGACCGAGACGGAGGGAATGGATCATCGGATATATCCTGTGAGGTTGAGGACGGGCTGGATGTCGCCGCCGTCACTGACGGCCGGCACGATGCGGTAATCGCCATCGAGGCCGAGGCCTTCGACGTGGGCGAGTTCGACAAGCCGGCGCTGCGAGCCGCGTCCGGCGAGCACGGCGACGAGATCGATGGTCTCGGCGATCAGCGCGCGCGGCACGGTGACGACGGCTTCCTGAATGAGCTGTTCGAGGCGGCGTATCGCGCCGATGGCGCTGCCCGCATGGATGGTGCCGACACCTCCGGGATGACCGGTGCCCCACGCCTTCAAGAGATCGAGTGCCTCGGGGCCGCGCACCTCACCGATCGGAATGCGATCTGGACTTCCCCTTCAAAAGTGGAGGGCTTCTGTTAAATAAAAGTGACAGGAGAGTTAGAATTGAAGCAGCGAGAATTTACAGAAGAGTTCAAACGCGAAGCCGTTCGTAT
>NZ_JBDJNE010000020.1:0-35740 GCF_039674265.1 Brucella sp. TWI559 | reverse complement strand
AAAACGCCGCTTGAACCACCAGGCCAAAGCGGCTTAAATCAACCCCCAAACCGAGCCGGAAACTCCAATCTTCAAAAGCACAAATAGTCTCAAATCATTCGACGACGGACATGTCACAAAAGGTTAGGACCCATAAAGTGACTGATCATTCATATAGCACGGGTTTACCCGGAAATCTAGGCGCACAGAACGGCAACGGCATTCGCATGTCCAGCCGTGAAATCGCAACGCTTACGAAAAAGCGTCACCCAGACGTGACGCGTGACATTGAGAAAATGCTGACAGAGCTCAAAGAAGATGTGAGCAAATTTGCTCACATTTATCAAGACAGTCGAAATCGCGACCAAACCGAATATCTCCTTGATCGCGAACTAACTGAGACTTTGCTGCTAGGGTACAGCGCCCTCCTCCGTCGGAAGGTCATTGCTCGCATGCGAGAGCTTGAGGAAGCACTGCACGCAACGCAGCGGCCACTAACCCCAGCCGAAATGTTTCTTCACAGCGCCCAGACGATGGTCGCGATTGAACAGCGGCAGGCAGCTCAGGCTGCGGAGCTCCAATCCGTCAGGGACGAAATGAAAATCGTCTCGAATGCGCACGTCATCCTCGACAAGATGCCGACCGATTGCGAGTCTATTGAGCGCATTAGAGAACGTATCGGTAAAACCTACGGGCTCTCTCATGCGATCAGCACGACGGTTGTCCGCGACACGCCATACGCTCCCACCGTGAGGGTTCTTGTCCGGAATACTCATCTGGACGCCGATGGAGCGCACTATTCTGGCTATGCGAAAAAAGAAATAACCGCGATTTTTAAACGATTTGTCTCTGAATGCGTACAGGTCACACCTACAATGTGCACGCATCCTTACATCGAGGGCCGCTTTCGTCTCGTAAAGGGAGAAAGCAAATGAACTTTGACCCAAGCAGCTACTCACTATTGACGGATATCGCATCGAGAGCGCTGGACGTTGATCAGTTCGAGAGCCAGCGCAAAGCAGATCGCAAAGTTCTTCTCTATGCTTACAACAAATGGAAGAACAAGAACCAGATAGAGCATGTCGAGCGTGACAGTCTCGAATGGGTTCAGATGATGGTTGCCACAAAGCGTGAATATGAGCAATTCGAAGCCGCCAAGAATGACGAGCGAAATGCAAAGCGCAGGCTGCAAACTGCAATCAAGCGTTACAGGCAAGCGACCCTTTCCTGAAGAATAGCAGCGAGCGCGATCAGCCGCGCTCCACCCTTTCAAATCCCTGGAGAAATCCAATGACGGAACAGAACATTCCGGCTAACGCCGAAGGCTTGTCTAAAAGCGAAAACGAAATCAAAGCAGCCTTTGAGGCTGGTTTGACGCTTTGCTCCCTACTCAACATTTGCCGCGCTGCTACGTATTTTCTTGAAGAAGACGATGGAAATTATGCGAGAACTATTCCGGCAGACCTCGCGAAAGTTCTGGAACACGCTGAACATCTGGCCACCAACGTTCTTTTAGGCTTAGAAACGGCAGGTGCAGCATGAGTGCGTTGCCAGACATCACCACGCCGTCACAAACAAGACTGCCAATAGATCAGATGGAAATGGGTATGGATTTGTTGCGTACCGTCCATGCGGCTTTGCAGGGGCATTCGTTTCTCGACAATAACGTACTGACGGCATTGAGCGGCACCATGTTCGTAGCGCTTGATATTCTTGGCCCTGTCCGCGACGTGCTGAACAAGGCTGAACGATTAGCCCCAAAAACACGAATGCGGTCTAATCTCTCTGATGCAATCAACGAGTATCTGGCCGGAAGCGTTGCTTTTCAGGGATGGGAGAAGCTTGATTACCCCGACGAGGAAGCAGCTATCGCCGGAACCTACGGCCCACCTATGGAAAGGCTCGAAAAATGGGACGCACCCGCAGAAAGCCTTGAAGATGTGCGCGAAGCAATACGACTGGCATTCGCTGAACAAGCCCTCATTAGCGATATTGCCACGGAGCCATTACGGGCCGCATTGATCTATTTAGAGAAAGTGACAGGCTGGAACGAGCAGAAGGGCGCAGAGATATGAACCGGCGCTTTTTTCTCAAGCTTTTCCCTGTCGTAAGCGCTGCTGTTGCCATTCCAGCAGTAACAGCGGTCACCAGTGAAGCCATGATGCAAATCGTTTCGGATCCTGTCGCCAGCAAATGGCAGGGCGACGGGCTATATGAGGTCTTAGACGGTGACAACGTTAAGATATTGAGCGTCGTTCGTTGGAGCGCTTACGATGATCCGAACGATGGGCGATGTTTCCGCTTCTCGCCTCGCATACCCCTTCGGGGCGGTGAAATCGTCTATCGATATGAATACATCATTGATGATTATCTCATGCGCAAGGTAGGGGAGTTTTGACATGAGCAGTATGATTGATCGCCCTCGCCTTCGTCGGAAAGACGTACCGGATTACCTGCGGATCACGCACGGCATTGATATTGCTTATGCAACATTGGAAAAGCTCGCCAGTGTCGGCGGCGGTCCAGCGATGCAGTACGTTGGCCGGTTCCCGCTCTACCACAAAGATGATTTGGACAAATGGGCCAATGAACGATTATCGCCTACCGTCCGCTCGACTTCTGAACGCTGATCATTTGGCCGGGGCTTTCCCGGCCATTTGCTTTTCAACTTCTTGAGCAATCTTATCCGCTGCTGCGACAAGCACACTATCAAGGCGGTGTGTGTACCTGCTGGTAATCCCGCCTCCAGTATGACCAAGCATCGCGCCGATGGTGCTATCTGAAAATCCGAGGTCAGCACCCACACTTGCAAACGAATGGCGCAGAACGTGAGGCGTCACATCGTCAAATCCTGACGCTTCGAACAATGCACGGTAGAACCGCTTGAGACCCGCGTAAGGCCTGTTCTCTAGACGCTTTGCGGGGAATACATATTCGTTCTGAGGATCGCGCTCCAGCCCCTTTAAAAGCTCAACGCCCGGACTACCAAGGGGGCGAACCGACTTTCCGGTTTTTGTATCCTCCAGCTTCAGCACTGAATTTTCGAAATCAACTTCCGACCAGCGTAGCTTCTCGATTTCACCAATACGGCAGCCAGTATAAGCCGCCAGCCGTAATGACATGACCCCTTGCCAAGCTTTTGTTTCATCGCCTTCAGCTTCTTTTAGAGCTTTCCCGAACGCTGCATATTCATCTGGGTTCAGCCGTCTGTCGCGCTTTCCAATGGCTGGCTTTTTGACGCCATGAGTAGGGTTGATTTCAATGATGCCTTCGGAGACGGCATAGGTAAGGATAGCACCCAGCGCCGCGACCGTTCTTGTTGCAGAACCGGCTCCACCAGACACCTGCACCCTTCCGCGCAGTTTTCCGGATTTTGCCTTCGCTTTAGCGGTTTTACCAGCTGAAACATCACGTATGAATTTAACAATGTCTGCACGCTTAAGGTCCGCAACCAATCTGGTTCCGAGCAAAGGTAATACGTGGGCGGAGACCATGCTACGATCGGTATCCACTGATGCTTTTTTCTTAGGCTGACCCCTTCGCCCTATTATCAAACCTTTTTCGGCAAGTTCGAAGTAGTTCTGGCAAAGTTCTGTAACCGTAAGCGATGTTCGCCTTGTTTTGCGCTCCAAGGCGGGATCATCACCGCGCAACGCATCACTAAGATTGATACGCGCCATTTTTCGTGCATCATCCACGGTCAGCTTGCCAAAACCGCCGAGCGACATTCGCTTCCGTTGACCAGCTTGATTATAGTAATCGACATAGAATGATTTTTTGCCAGTATTGAAAACTCGGACACCAAAGCCGGGCAATTCCGAACACCAGAGAAAATATGGCTTTTCCCTAATCTCTGCATTATCGATCATTGTCTTTGTAAGCTTTGGCAATGCTTGACCCCATCAGTGCGATTTCGTGTCACCATAGTGTCACCACAAAAACGAAAACACCGAAAGGGTGGAGAAAACATGCGAAAGCACCGTATGGGATTAAGTTATTGTTTTATATGGATAAATAAAACTCATTGAAGATGTGGAAAACAACAGCCAGTTCATAGAAACGCCATTCGTAATGATGGGGTCAGCAGTTCGAGTCTGCTAAGCGGCACCATATTTCACCGAAAATTCAATCAGTTAACTATTTCCTTCTTTTAGCGATCGTGTCTGATCTTTTCAAAGTCGCCACCTTGTCGCCACCGTTTGCGAAAACTTACGGCAATGTGTGGCCCGGCGCTACTTTTGGCACAGACCCTACAGTTCCATAGCGATGCCAAATTCGATAAGTGATTATCACTGCGCATCAGCGAAAAATTCCAAATGAAAAATATTACCAATTATTTTTCTCGAATGGAAAATTTAAGTTGACGATATGTGCGACATTGAAATATCAATGCCTCATAAAAATAATAAAGGGGAAACTCAATGCGTGCACTTTTAGATAAAATTGATAGGAAGCTTGTTAAGCTTCTGTCAGATGATGCACGCGATGGTGCCAATCAGATTGCTGAACGTCTGGAGCTTAGCCCGCCAACGATCCGCGCGCGCCTCAAAAGCCTGATCGAAAATAAGCTATTCCGGATTGCAGGCGTTGTTAATGTCTCGGAGCGTCCTGAGCTTATCGTTGCTATTTTAGGCATTCATGCCAATGGACATGGACGCCTGAATGAAATTGCCCGGAAGATGTCCGAACTGCCATTTGTGACATCGGTTAGCATCGTAACTGGCCGATACGATCTTTTGTGCGAGGTGCTGTTTGAGGGCGACATGGAAGAACTATACCGGGTGACGAGCGAACTGCTCCCCGGTTTGGCTGAACCCGGTGTCATTCAGGGCAGCGAAACTTTTGTTGTCATGAAAGCCCATAACAAGTGGCTGAGTTTGCCAGGCGGCGTATGGGAAGATGAAGAGAGCGACAAACCCGCTCCTTAACCCAAAGACAAAATGACCATTGGAATTGGCCGCCTTGCGCGGACACGAACTACTGTTGCTCAAATGAGGGAGAACTCAAGAAATGATGAAAAAAATCAATGCGCTAATGGCTTCCGCTATGTTTATTGCGCTGATGGGAACTGCGGCACAGACCACGCCTGCTTATGCGGGAACGCTTGACGATATTATTGCTCGTGGCGAGTTGCGCGTCGCTGTTCAGACACAGGGTCCTCCCTATTCCTTCATGGACAAGAATGGCAACCGTGCGGGCAGCGCGATTGACCTGACCGAGCTTATGGCCAAGGAAATGGGCGTCAAGGTTACATATCTTGATTTCGATTGGGATGGCCTTATTCCGGCGCTGCTTTCAGGCAAAGCTGACATTCTGGCAGCCGATATGACAGCCACCATGAGCCGCGCAACGAAGGTAGCTTTTACCCAGCCATGGATTCACGTCGGATCAGTCGCTTTCACAGCTGCTGGTGGTGACTTCAAAAGCGTTGAAGACTGCAAAAAGCCAGGAACGACTGTTGCTGTCATTCTCGGATCAACTGCCGAAAAAAACATGCCTAAGTTTTTCCCTGAAGCAACCGTCAAGGCTTTCAAGGGTGGTGGCACCGTGGTGCTTGATGCGGTCGCATCCGGTCAGGCCCAGTGTGGCGTGAATGATAACACAGCGGTTGCTGCACAGGTTCAGAACTACCCAGAAGGTACGTTTGAAGTATTTTCTGAGATGCTCAGCTCAGAACCTCTTGCCTATGCCGTCAGATACGACTCGCAGGATCTGATGATCTGGACAAACCTGTTCCTCGACAACATCAAGCTTGATGGTCGCTTGAAAGAAAACCTCGATTACTGGGTCAATTCTAACAAGTGGCAGGCTGATCACTAATATCAATGAAGGTGCAGGAACCGTTCATCCTGCACCTTCGATCAAAATCCGAATGTTACCGGTGAACCATGTTTGGCAATCTAAACATAAGAGTCATATCGGAATATCTGCCTGAACTCTGGCAGGGTTTTCTGAATACATTGATGTTGTCCGCCGCAGGGTTTACCGGCGCGTTGATCATCGGCATCGTCGCTTGTGCTTTAAGCATTCAGCCTGTGCGTTGGCTGCGCAGGATCGGCATTGCCTATATCGATCTTATCCGCGCGACGCCTCTGCTTGCACAACTCTACTTCCTCTATTTTGGCCTGCCACGTCTTGGCATAGTCCTTCCGGAGATGGTGATTGGCATTATAGCTCTTTCACTGAACTCGGGAGCTTATGTGGCTGAGATTATTCGCTCAGGCATTCTCTCTATTCCGCGTGGACAGTTTGAAGCTGCATTAAGCTCCGGCTTCACCTATCTGCAACGAATGAGGCTCGTTGTCCTTCCTCAGGCGGTCAGGCCAACGATTTCACCAATGATCGGTCAGGCAATCGTGCTGGTGAAAGACTCCTCGCTTCTTTCGCTGATTTCCGTTGTTGAACTCACCCGTGTCGGGCAGCAAATCGCGCTTGATCGCTTCATGCCTGTCGAGGGCTTCGCGGTAACTGCCGCTGGATTTCTGCTGATCTACTATCTCCTCAAAGCACTCGCCGGAACATGGTCGCGCTTCAACCGCATGCCGGAAAGATAACAGGGGACGCATATGTTTTGGTTTCAAGTCGAACGCTTATGGAATTTCTGGCCCATTCTTTTGAAGGGCCTCGGAATGACCGTTTCGCTATCCTTACTCTCTCTGATCATCGGGGTCATTGTGGGCCTGATATTTGGTGTGTTTCGCGCAAGCCCCAATCGATGGCTGTCGGGCATAACAGGGCTTTATATTGATCTGTTTCGTGGCACACCGTTTCTGGTACAGGTCTTCATCTGTTTCTTCATTCTGCCATCAATCGGTATCGAGCTGTCGGCGTTTAACGCCGGAGTGATCGCGCTTTCCAACCTGTCAGCCTGCTTTATCGGCGAAATCATTGCATCCGGCATTAAGGCTGTTCCGCGCGGGCAGACAGAAGCTGCGATTGCATCAGGCTTCACCTATGCGCAACAGCTTCGATTAATTGTCATGCCACAGGCATTACGCATCGTAAGGCCATCTCTGGTGGGACAGTTCATTCTGCTTGTGAAGGATTCCTCCGTGGTTTCTGCTATCGGAATTATGGATCTCACACGTTCAGGATGGATGATCGTTCAGAACATCCCCAACGGTCTGCTCGTCTTTGGCGTTGTTGGCATCGGCTACTTCATCGTCTGCTATCCGATGATTTATCTCTCGCGTCGTATAGAGCGCGGCACTCAGTCTCCTATTTTGTAACTGGACAGGTCTAATGATTGAATTTCAGGGTCTGAACAAATGGTTCGGCAGCGCGCTTCACGTGCTTAACAATATTGATCTGACAGTCAGCAAAGGCGAAGTCGTCGTGGTTTGCGGTCCTTCCGGTTCAGGTAAAAGCACGCTGATCCGATGCGTTAATGGACTGGAAGCCTTCCAGTCAGGCAAACTGATCGTCGATGGTATTGATCTCAGCGCGAAGAATGCAGCCTTGCGTGAATTGCGAATGGAAGTCGGCTTTGTCTTCCAGCAATTCAATCTCTACCCCCATAAGACGGCGCTGGAGAACGTAACACTTGCACCTATTCATGTGCGGGGATTATCAAAAGCTGAGGCGGAAAAGCGGGGCAAAGAACTACTGGCTAAAGTCGGCCTCGCTGATCGCATGAACAATTACCCAAGCCAGTTGTCTGGTGGCCAGCAACAGCGTGTGGCTATTGCACGTTCTCTCTGTATGCAGCCAAGAATTATGTTGTTTGATGAACCCACCTCCGCACTGGATCCGGAAATGATCAATGAAGTGCTCGATGTTATGGTTAGTCTCGCCAAAGAAGGCATGACGATGATGGTCGTCACCCATGAAATGGGCTTCGCCAGAAGTGTTGCTGATCGTGTTGTCTTCATGGATCGTGGGGCAATCCTTGAAAGCGGTGAGCCAGAGAACTTCTTCAGAAACCCTCAGAATGAGCGCACACGCGACTTCCTGAGTAAGGTTCTCCACCACTGACGCGATCCGGTTCATCACGCAATTGAGATAGATTGATTATCATGGAGCATCGTCAGAAAAGCGGTGAGCGGCTTTCTGTTGCCATCATTGGCGCTGGAATTGTTGGCTGCAGCACAGCGCTTGCACTGAGCAAAGCTGGCTATAGTGTTACCATATTCGGCAATGAAGAGCCGGGCACCGGAACATCCTATGGTAATGCGGGAGCCATTGTCACAGGGTCAATAACACCGACAGCAACACCCGCTGTTATCAGGTCTTTGCCCAGCTATATGTTCAACCGCAATGCACCAGCAGTCTTGCGGCTTCATCATACAATCGCAGCATTGCCGTGGATAAGGCGCTTCATCACAGCTGGTACAACGAAAGCTGTCGATCGAATTGCAGCAGCAATGCATCCGCTTGTTTCAGAAGCACTGAAAGCGCATCAGGAATTTGCCGCAATTGCCTCAGCAAGCGACATGCTCACGCAAGAAGGCTGGCTGAAAGTCTATAGTGACAGCAAGGATTTCGAAGGTTCGGCTCTTGAGCGTCGGCTTATGAGCCGCCATGGTGTCGTACACACAGTTCTTGATCGTTCAGCACTTCTGGATCTTGAACCTGCACTTGACCCTGCATATTGCTATAAAGGCCTTTACCAACCAAATGCTGGTAATGTCCGCTTTCCGCAGAAACTCGCTCAGATTTATCTTGAAACAGCTCAGAAGTTTGGTGCGACATTCATTCGTGACACTATTACCTCGGTTCAGCCGTCAGAACACGGCGTGTTGCTGAAATCAGAGTCCCTGAACAAGCGCTTTGATCGTATCGTCATCGCATCGGGTGCATGGTCCACGACACTGACCAAACAGCTCGGTGATCGTGTCTCACTTGAAAGCGAACGCGGATACCACATCAGTTTCGGTCCGGGATCGGAGACATTGTTACGCAGACCGGTTATCTTACCCGGCAAGGGGTTTGTTCTGTCACCAATGCATGACGGTTTGCGTCTGGTGAGCGGCGATGAACTCGCAGGCCTTAAAGCGCCGCCGAATTACAAACGCATTCGCAGTTTGCTGCCGGAAGCGATCGACGTCGTGCCGGCTCTCAAGTCATGGAAACCCGCCACTGAATGGATGGGGCATCGTCCATCGACCCCCGACACACTGCCCGTCATCGGCAGATCAGGCAAATACCGGAATGTCATCTACGCTTTTGGCCATGGGCATCTGGGGGTCACCCTTTCTGCAATAACAGCCAGACTCGTCAATGAGCTCATCAGCGAACAAAAGCCAGCTATCGATCTGGCTCCTTATAGTCCCGAGAGATTTTGATACTTCAATGTCCGAATTCCCAATCAATATGAACAATCCAGCGCAGTTCGACGGTCCTCTCCCCGAGGCCGTCGATGTCACTATTATTGGTGGCGGCATAATCGGCGTCATGACAGCCTGGGAACTTCAAAAGCGCGGATTAAAAGTCCTTGTTTGTGAAAAAGGGCGGATCGCCGGCGAACAATCCAGCCGCAACTGGGGCTGGATTCGCCAGCAGGGGCGTGATTACGCAGAGCTGCCGATCATGATGGACGCAATTCATCTCTGGAAAGGTCTGAACGAGAAAATTCGCGAAAAAATCGGCTTTCGTCAGAATGGCATCACCTATCTGGCGCGCAATCAAACAAAGCTTGAAGAATTCACTCGCTGGCTTGAAGGCGCACGCTCCTATGGTATCGACACGCGTATGCTGTCTCAGGGTGAAGTCAGAACTATGGTGCCGGACAGTATGGCTTGGATGGGGGGAATGACTACGCCATCAGATGCAATGGCGGAACCATTTCTGACTGTTCCAACAATTGCTCAGGTTGCAGCAGAAGATGGCGTCCTTATTCGCGAGAACTGTGCGGTTCGGACATTGGATATCACTAATAATCAGGTGCAGGGCGTCGTTACCGAAAAAGGCTATGTAAGATGCGAGCGCGTGCTTGTCGCGGCTGGCGCCTGGAGCACACTGTTCTTGAAACGGCATGACATACGTATCCCACAGCTTTCTGTCGTGTCTTCCGTGATGCAGACCGAACCTATGAACTCGCTGCACGATGGCGCTGCGGGGGATGACCAGATAGCGTTTCGTCGGCGCGCTGATGGTGGATACACATTGACACCATGGTCCACACATGACTTCTTCATAGGACCAGACGCCTTCAGAAACTTTTGCGCTTATATACCGCAATTGCGTGAAGACTTCACGAGCACACGATTTAAACTTGCTGCTCCGCAAAATTATCCTGACGCATGGCGAACAGCAAGACGATGGTCAAAGAACGATGAGACTCCATTCGAACGGTGCCGGATTCTGAACCCCAAACCGAACCAGAGAGAACTCGACCGTGTGCTGAAACAGTTCACAAAGGCGTTCCCTCAAACAAACAAGCCGCGTATCATAAGAAGCTGGGCTGGTATGATCGATACAATGCCTGATGCCTTACCGGTCGTTGATAACGCGCCAATTAGCGGCTTAACAATCGCAACCGGAATGAGTGGCCACGGATTTGGGATTGGTCCCGGAATAGCACGTGTTGTTGCAGACCTGATCGAGTTGCGCCAACCCGTTCACGAAATAGATAGTTTTGCATTAAATAGGTTTTAGAACTGAATAATTTGCTGAAAGTTTCGACACTGTCAAATGATAACGAATTAAAATACATGAACTATCTCCTTAATAGTCCAAGTCTTCGTCCGCACCCCCGAACCGCAGAATATCTCAACCGTCTCGACTTCGTTATTCTCGACGAGCTGGGTTACTTGCCATTCGCTCAGGCAGGCGGACAATTGCTGTTCCAGCTTATAAGCAAGCTCTACAAGCGAACCTCGATTATGGATACGACCAATTTGGCGTTCGACAAGTAGCCCACTGTCTTTGGTGATGCCAAAATGACAACTGCACTCCTTGATCGGCTAACGCACCATTGTAAAATCGTAGAGACAGGCAACAATTCATGGCGCTTTAAAAACCGCTCTCAAGGCTAAAGCCGAAAGAGCTAATCACCCGCACTTGGCCTACCCTTTGCAACCCGGCCAGCGTCGGGCAGGCCAAGTGCTAATCCGTAATCAGGGGGTTAATATTGGATAAGTAAAAGGGGTGAATATTCCGTTCCGATTGACATCGCAGGATAATTGCGTCAACAGATCAGCCCCCTTTTAACCTGTGAAAATTTGCGACACAGCCGGCTCCGCTACAACGATTGCTGCAAACTCCGTATCATCTTCGAGCGAAGGCAGCAAAAGCTTGCCCTGACGTACCAGCGTGCGCCATGAAAACAGATAATTGCACGAACGCCATAACGATCCGCAACTTCCTGAACGCTCAAGCCGGGGCGCAAGCTTTCCGCAACAATCCGAGCTTTTATATCAGCTGGCCAATGGCCATGACTGTCACGCTTACTCTTATCGGTTGAGAGAAACTCCGTTCGAGGCTTCATGGAGAAGCTACGTTCTGTTCATTCGCTAACTCTCAATGACAGAACATAAAATCAAACAGAATGTGGGGCCAGAACACCGGTTACCGCCTTATTCTTCTTGTTACCATCCATCTTGAAGTACCGATTCCAGTGTATCCGCGAAGTAATCAGCACTCTCCTGTGTGAGACAAAGAGGGGGTTTGATCTTGAAAATGTTCAGATGATCACCTGTCGGTTGCATGATGATGCCAAGTTCGAGCAGTCGATCACATAGAGCCAACGTTTCTTCGGTAGCAGGCTCCAACGAAACATGATCCCTGACAAATTCCAACCCCATGTAAAGCCCCATGCCATGAACAGCACCTATCAAGGAATATTGCTGTCTGAGACCTTCCAGACGCCCCTTGAGATGGTCGCCGACCTTACGTGCATTGGCTTGAAGTTGTTCATCTTCCATAATGTCGAGGACAGTATTTCCAACGACTGACGAGACTGGACTGCCTCCGGCAGAGGAAAAGAAATAGCCTTCCTTTTCCAGCGTATCAGCAATTTCCTTGCGCGTAATCACTGCGCCAAGGGGGTGTCCATTGCCCATGCCTTTTGCAATAGTGATGACGTCCGGCACGACCTGCTGTTGCTCAAAGCCCCAGAAATGGTGGCCCGTACGGCCGTAACCAACCTGCACTTCATCAGCGATGCAAAGCCCGCCTCGTGATCTGATTTCCTGATAGACCCTCTTCAGATAGCCGGTGGGAAGTGGAATTCCGCCCGCATTGCCGTAAATCGGTTCACAGATAAAACCTGCAAGCCCCTCGCCTTTCGCATCAAGCTCCGAGAGTTTGTCGAGAACAGTTCCGACATATTGTTCGGGAGTCATATGTCCGCGATAGGTATTCGGGGAAACGACTGGATGCACCCATGAAGGACGCGTTCCAAGCGCATTCGGATTATCAGCGGTTGAAGTGGATACCGCATCACTTCCCACGGTCCAGCCGTGATAGGCTTCCAGCAGCGAGACAATATTACGATGACCATTCCAGGCCCATGCCAGTCTCAGGGCCAGGTCGTTTGCCTCGGAACCACTATTGACTAGAAAAACTGTGTCCAGCCCTTCAGGTGCCAGTGCGGCAAGCCGTTCTGAAAAATCAGCCACTTCTGAATAGTGGAAGCGTGAATTGGTATTGAGTTTCAACCACTGCCTATAAACATTTTCAGCAAGGCGCGGATGACCATGACCGATAGTGGTCACGTTATTGACCATATCGAGATACGCGCGTCCCTCCGTATCGAACAAATGCTCTTTCCAGCCACGCTCAATTTGCGGAGGGTTTTCGTAATAATGCTTCTGCGTACCGGCAAGACTTTTGTAGCGTTTCTCAAGCAGTAACGCGGATTCCTTTGAAGATGCGTCGATGGGTAAGCCAAGAAACCCTGCGGGAGATGGGCAAAGTTCAGACCATGCAGTAGCCTGCGATGGTTTGGCGAATTGCGGCAGCGCATCAGACACAGTTTCGAACTGCTGAACGTAAATGATGCCCAAGCCGTCCTGATCATTGCGAGCCACACCGAGCACATCACCCGAAGATAGCGAGTGCGCTAATCCATCACGTATGTCCAAACCGCTCAAATGTAGATTGCTCTCACCATTTCGCAAAATGAGAGACCCATCAGCAAAATCCGCACTCCCATCGAAAGGCGCAACAATCTCCGTTCCTGCGGGAACACAAACTGCAATATGCAGTGCGAAGCTTTCTGGTTCAGTGCGGCTGTTAATCCGGGTGCGTGTTAATCGATACTCACCATATCTCGTCAGGCTACATCCCGCTTTACGAGCGGCATCAAGCAAAATTTGCTGTTCTATATTGCTGGAATTCCAGTTTCCAGCCACGAAGGCGGAACTATCAATCGAAAGATCGACCAGCGCTGCAGATATTAAATCGATACTCGGAATGATAGATTTCTTTTTGGCGTGGCGCTTGGCCTCTACATCAATATCCAGCGAGAGGAATATTGCCTTTTCCATCAATTCGAATGACACTGAAGTCGCTGTCTCGAAGATAATCCGTTCATGTGCAGCATTGGCCGCTGCATAATCATTACCCGGATCAAGTCTAAGTTGTTGATGCGATGCTGCAAACAACACACAGGCACGCGCGACAATCAAAGGCCAAAGGGCGACAAGCTCTTCTTTCTCCAACGGACAGACGGCATGAAACGCCTTCACAGCTGGAAGAATTGAGAAAGAGTCTCTGCCTCCATGATGCAGCAACGATGCGCATGTTGTCGCCAGCTCGGCAATCAGCCAGCTTTTGGTCATATCCCCAAAATCAATGACCGCATATGGCAAGAAAGACCCCGAGAGCTCTCTACGGCCAACAACATTATCATCCGTGATGTCATGGTGGATAACCTGAACACGTAAACCCGCCTTTATAGGGTCAAGCCGCTTTCGTACTTGCTCCATCGCTGCAAAAATGGGGGCGGCAACCGAGCTGAGATCACTATCCTGCAGCAAGAAAGGTATCGTCGCTTCAGCATAAGCCAGATCCCACGGTGATTTTTTCACAGCGCCTGGATGCAAAAAATCTGCCAAAGCGTACGCGACATTGCCTGCAAGGGTACCAAGCGCTTCAATCGCAGTACCGTTCAAATATTTGCGCGCCGTCAGCGTTTCACCTTCGATAAAGCTCAGCAGACGAACATGATAATTTTCCGCTCCAACGGTGGCAGCACCTATGAACTCGCCGTTTTGACAAGGAATGACCTTGGGAATAACAAATGAACTATCGAAGCCATCGCCCTGCTTTGAAGCGAGATGCTGCAAAATCGCATTCTGTGCCTCGAGTTCAACGCGCGGATATTCGCTGCGGCTGATTTTGAGGACATAGCTTTCACCAGCAATGCCAACCTTAAAGTTCCGGTCCTGCTGACTGCCAAGCTCGCGCAACTCGCCCTCCAGCCCGTAAACTGAGCCAAGAATATCGGCAGCGTCCTCAATTGTAAGGCTCGGACGAGGCAACTCAGCTTTCGAAAAAAGGGACATTTCAGACATATAGCTTTCCAATAGAAATGGTCGACAGAGCGAGATATATGATGCGCTTTCTTTATGGCGTATCGATATTTGGCCACAACTCATCGGGTATTATATCGAGCGTAGTAGCGTTCAATGCGGGACTGAATAAACTCGAACGAGATGGAGAGCATCCAGTAGATCATGGAAGCAGTGATCAGCATTTCGATATGTTTGAACTCGGTCTGGCCCTGCGTTCTTGCAACATACATCAACTCCCAAACACCGATCACCGAAACAAGAGAAGAGTCCTTCAACATCGCAATAAACTGGTTGCCTGTTGGCGGAATGATGATCCGCATGGCTTGCGGCAGAATGACAAGCCACATCGTCTGCGCCGACCCAAGACCAAGTGCCGTGGCACCTTCCTTCTGTCCACGTGGAATACTTTCAATCCCTGCACGGAAAATTTCAGTCATATAGGCGCCATAGCAGAGCGAAAGCGCGAGAATGCCCGCAGGGATCGCACCGATCACATAACCAATCTGTGGCAAGCCAAGATAGATAATATAGATCTGCATCAGGAGCGGCAGGCCGCGAAAAAGCGACGTGTAGAACGTTGAAAGCCCGTAAATAACACCATTCTGCGATAGTTTGGCAATTGCACCAATAAGCGCAATAATCGTCGCGATCACGATGGAAATCGCGGAAATATAGAGTGTTGTTACGGTTCCCTGTGTGATCAGAAAACCGATCTTACGGGCGATAAACGAGAACGACAGATCAAACGAGTAAAAGAAAAGCATCAGCAAGACAAAGAGTTCAGCCCATACCGCGACAACCTGCTGATTTCTCGATAGTCGCTTCAGCAGCTTCCAGTTCAGAAACAGGATCACAGAGATGGAAAAGGCTGACAGAATCCTCGCAACAGCAGAGTTTTCCTTCACCCAGTCGGCAAGTGGGGGTACTGTTGTTCCCAGCCAATGTGCATTAATGCCAATTGAATAGAGCGCCACCATTGTGATTGCGAACAGCACAAAGCCACCAAGCCTACGCGCTGCATCGGGATAGTTGAGAATGAATCGCCCAAGCATGAACGGTCTCCTTCAATTCGGTGTGCACCCTGTGCCAATCGGCTCAACAGATGTCTTGTTGTTCTGGGGGATTAAATGCTTAACGAAACAAACTGTTGATCAGGCAGAGCGTTCTCGCCACTTGTCCTGCGCCTGTAGTTTCCAATAGGTGAGTTGCGCGACTGCAAGGCCGGCGTAACCACCAGCCCAAACAAGACCAAATGGCTCAAAAAGCTTGTAGCGATCAGCCGTACCGAGAATTCCTTCGGCCACCAGCTTGCCGCCGATAGCGGTGGTGTTCAGGCCATGGCCGCCAAATGCAGTGCAGTACCAAACCCCACACGGCATTTTTCCGATTTGGGGCATAAGGTGGCGCGCATATGCCATCAAGCCAGACCATGCGAGTTCCGTCTTAAGTTCTGCAAGCTGCGGATAGGTGCTTGTCATTTCATGGCGCAGCTCTCGCACCAGCCCCTCAGTTGAGGCGGCGCGGGTTGTTATGCGACCGCCCCACAATACGCGCTTGCCACCTTCAATGAGCCTGTAATAGTCGCCGGCTCTGCGACTATCACCGATCGCAGCTGGTGTTTTAATAGCTTCGCTGATGAGATCAGGTGCAACTTCAGAAACCATGACATAGGTTGCTATCGGCAAATAGGATCTTTGAAGTTTCTTATTCAAACCACCTGTATAACCACCTGTGGTGATCACCAGATTCTTGGTGTGAACTGAACCTCGGCTTGTTCGGGCCACTTTCTGTGCCCCCGAAACATCCATAGATTGCGCAGCAGAGTTTTCATAAATTCTACCACCTAGACGCTCAATTTCCCGAGCGAGACCGCGTGCATAATTGAGTGGATGAATGTGAAACGCCTTCGGATCACGAACAGCCTGATAATAGCGTTCAGACTTCAACACCGACTGAACTTCGTCCCTCGACATATATTCAAGGTGGTAGTTGAAGTCTCTCTTTGTCTCCGCAACTTCGGCCTTCAAAGCGGTCGCATCTTCATAGCGCTGTACGCTGATCAGACCAGGCTTGGGATCGGCAGACGCGATATTCAGATCGCGAATTGTTTCACCAACAAATTCCATGCCCTCTACCGAGAGCTTGTGGAGCGTTTTGGCAGCATCTTCACCGACCGTCGCAGCAATTTTATCATGACCGGTTGCAAAGCCGGGGCTGACAAAACCACCATTGCGTCCCGAAGCGCCAAAGCCAACGCTCTTCGCTTCAAGAATAATGACAGACTGTCCCTGTCTCACCAATTCCAATGCCGCTGTCAGACCGGCAAGCCCCGCACCAATGATGAGGGTTTCGCACTCCTCATTGCCAACAAGCGCCGCGCGTTCTTTGGTATCAGCCATGGTTCTGAAGTAATGCGTGTCAGGATAGGACATGTTGTTACCAGTCTGAATATATCGATTTTTTCCATTTTCAATTCGCACCCGGCCTGCCACGCAAGGCAGAACCGGGATTTGATTTTGAACTGGTGGGGGATCTGAAGTGTTTTTATCGGAAGCAGTTAGTCTTTGCTGTAATCCGCGCCGTACCACTTGGTCGTAAGCGTTGCGAGCGTTCCATCATCCTTCATCTGCTTAACAATTCCACCGATCTTTGCAGTCCACTCAGGATCATTCTTTTCCGCAATAACAACCAACGGTTCGCGGAAAGCATAACCGCCCTCAAGAATGCGAACCGGATAACCGTTCTTGATTGCGGTTTGAGCTGTCTGTTCTGGTGCAATAACAGCATCCAAACGCACACCATCACCCAAACGAAGGTCATCAAACGGCATCATGGAATCTTCAAAGGTACGAACTTCGCCCGGAGTGACTTTATATTCGAAAGCCGGAAGATCGGGCGCATCGATTTCAAGGCGACGATTGATAAAATCTTCCGACGTTGTTCCGGTTTCAACGCCAATAATTTTACCATTCAGATCGTCGGTCGAATGCGCTTTGCTGTCCTTGTGAACCACATAGACATAAGGGCTGTAATAATAGATACCAGCAAAATCGATTGCCTGCGCGCGTGCCTTGGTTGGCGTTACCGAGCCAACGCCCACATCGTAACGTCCCTGCCAATGACCACCGGTCAGCGTTGGCCACTCAGGAGTCTCAAAACGGACTTTAACCCCCAAGCGCTTACCAATTTCATTGGCCACATCAATATCGAACCCAACAAGTTCATTGTTGTCATCAAGGAAACCCTGTGGAGGCCAACCAACATTGGTGGCAACAACCATTTCCTTCTTTTCATTGACGCGGTCGAGCGTTGGACCTGCATGCGCCATTCCTGAAACCAGAAACAGCGATGCTGATGCGAGTGCGAAAAATTTGTTCAAGTTACCCTCCGTTGGTGCGGTTATAGTTTTGATAATTCAATGTAAAATTTGGCTCAGGAACAGCTTGGTACGCTCGTGCTGCGGATTATCGAAGAACTCGGCTGGCGCATTTTCTTCAACAATCTGCCCCTGATCCATAAAGATCACGCGGTTAGCAACCTGACGGGCAAAGCCCATTTCGTGTGTGACGCAGATCATGGTCATACCTTCATCAGCAAGGCTCACCATCGTATCAAGCACTTCCTTGACCATTTCCGGATCAAGCGCGGAAGTCGGCTCATCAAACAGCATGACCTTCGGGTTCATGCAGAGCGCACGGGCAATCGCCACACGCTGCTGCTGACCACCTGAAAGCTGGCCCGGATATTTGTTGGCCTGTTCCGGAATCTTCACGCGCTTGAGATAGTGCATGGCGATTTCTTCGGCTTGGCGTTTTGGCATTTTGCGCACCCAGATCGGTGCCAGCGTGCAGTTTTCCAGAATGGTCAGGTGCGGGAAGAGGTTGAAGTGCTGGAACACCATACCAACTTCACGGCGCACTTCATCGATCTTCTTAAGATCATTGGTAAGCTCAATGCCATCGACAATGATCTGACCCTTCTGGTGCTCTTCCAGACGGTTGACGCAGCGGATCATAGTCGATTTACCGGAACCAGATGGCCCGGCAACGACGATGCGTTCACCGCGCATGACTTTCAGATTGATGTCACGCAGGACGTGGAACTCACCATACCACTTGTGCATGTTCTTAATCTCGATGGCCACCTCGGTCTTCGAGACTTCCAGTTTTGAACGGTCAATTTGAACTTGGGGTGCTGTGTTTGTCATCATGTCACCCATGAGCAATCATAACGTGGCGCACTGTGGTGTAATCCTCAAGCGCATAGATAGACATGTCTTTGCCATAGCCAGACTGCTTTAAGCCACCATGGGGCATTTCATTCGTCAGCATGAAATGCGTGTTAATCCATGTGCAGCCATACTGTAGATGTGCAGCAGCCTTAAGACCCTTGCTAAGGTCCTTTGTCCACACCGATGATGCCAAACCATAATCACTGTCATTAGCCCACGAGATAGCCTGTTCTTCTTCGCTAAAGCGCGTGACAGACACGACTGGACCAAAGACTTCACGGCGAACGATTTCGTCTTCCTGCAAAGCTCCGGCAACTACGGTCGGCTCAAAGAAAAAGCCCTTATCACCCGATGGATTGCCACCAGCGGTTATCTCGATATGTGCGTTCTCACGCGCACGCGCAACAAAGCTATCCACACGATCACGTTGGCGACGCGATATAAGCGGCCCCATCTCATTTTGTGCGTCATCTTCACGATTAAACCGAATGTTGGAAACAGCACCTGATAAATCCGCAACAAGGCGATCGTAAATCCGCGCGTCGGCATAGATACGACAGGCAGCCGTGCAGTCCTGGCCAGCATTGTAAAATCCGAATGTTTTGATGCCCTGAACGACCGCATCAATATCAGCATCTGCCATCACGAGGACAGGTGCTTTTCCGCCCAGTTCCAGATGCGTTCGCTTCACCGATTTGGCCGCTGCCTGCAGAACCTTCTTGCCAGTTGCGACATCGCCCGTAATCGAAACCATATTGATCGACGGATGATTGATAAGTGCGTTTCCGACAGTTTCGCCACGCCCAAGTACGACATTCACGACGCCCGAAGGCAAAATATCCGCCATCACCTTTGCCATTTTCAGTGCGGTCAAAGGCGTCTGTTCCGATGGTTTGAAAACAACTGTGTTACCACCAGCAATAGCTGGAGCAAGCTTCCAGGCCATCATCATTAATGGATAGTTCCAAGGGGCAATCGATCCAACAATCCCCACAGGATCGCGGCGGATCATGGATGTATGGCCGGCAAGATATTCAGCTGCAATCGGCCCCTGCATATTGCGGACAGCACCTGCAAAATAGCGATAACAATCGATAACCGCCGGTATCTCATCACTCAGGACCGCATGATACGGCTTGCCGCAATTCAGCGCCTCAAGGGCAGCAAAGCCTTCGGCATCTCTTTCGACTGCGTCGGCAATTTTAAGCAAATAACCCGAGCGTTCCGCTGGCGTTGTACGAGACCAGGATTGAAATGCTTTTTCCGCAGCCTCGACAGCCTTGTCGACTTGTCCCAATGATGCTTCAGCCAGAGGCAGAACAACATCCCCGGTTTTCGGATTGAGAACAAGTTCTTCATGTTCTGTGCCAAGTTCAAACTGGGAGCCAATAAGCATTTCTGAATCCATTACATTCTCCGAGAGAAATTACGTCTGTTTCCGATGTCTATTCATGACATGACATCGTTGAGACTACCAAAAGCAGAACTTATCTGAGCTGGCTATAAAACCGCACACGACATCACCCGCTCCACTGGCTGAGAGTGAAGAATGAAATCGGACCGAGTTTGGGATTATCGCAAAGCTTGTCTGAGCAGCGATGACCACGCCTAAATGCAGCTCACAATATTAGCTGATCAAAGCAAATAAAACCTGTTCGCATTGCTCTCTCCATTTTGCCGTTTTAGGCTTTTCGTTCCTTGAAGAGAAAGTTATCTGAACAAAAAACATTCGCAAATTCATTTATTAGAAAGCAGGTATCGGTTTTTCCGATTAATATAGATAAGCAGTATCGTGGAGCCAGCTCCACTGGAGAAATATCATTTTAAAAAAGCTATTTAATTGAATTCTTGTTTCTGAGAGACCGTATTAGCGCTGCCTGCCAGAACGCGCTGCTTCTGCAATTCCAATAAAATCGCGAGCGGATTGCGGAAGACTCGAGCCTTTTCGCCAAACCATTCCAATCTGCACGATTGGCAAAGAACCAGACACATCCCGGCTTTCGATACGGTCTCCTTCCAGCGACCAAGGGCGATAGACGAGATCAGGCAGAAGGGCTACACCAGCGCCGGTGGCCACCAAACTACGTACAGCTTCAACAGAACGGGTTCTGAAAGCCACATGCGGCCTGGCTCCAAGTGCAGCGAGAAGCTTTCCGGTGTTTTCCTCAATTTCGTCGACGGTGAGCATGATCAAAGGCTCTTTGGCCACATCGTCAATTGATATTCCGTCAGCAGATACGAGCGAATGCCCTAGCGGTAACCACAGCCGATAAGGCGATGTTTCAAGAATTTCGGCATGAAGTGCCATTCGATCCCGCAGACTTGAGATAACTACGACAGCCACATCAAGTTCACCGCCAATAAGCAAATGCTCAAGATAAGAACCGTTGTCTTCAATTGCGCTCACTTCCACATTTGGAAATGCCCTGCGATAGCGTGCCAACAGATCAGACAGAACGTAGCCCGCAACCAGTGACGTGACGCCGAGATGCAATGTTCTCTTTTCTGCGACTTGTTTACTTGAAAACGAACGCCGCGCATCGGAGACATCAGCCAATATCTTGGTCGCATGACGCATAAACTGATGGCCACTATGGGTAACGATCAAGCCGCGTGGATGCCGCTCGAAAAGTGTGACGTTGAGATCTGCTTCAAGCTCTTTGATTGCCTCTGTAATTGACGATTGGGAAATTGATAGCGATTGCGCAGCACGCGTAACAGAGCCCTGCTCAGCACATGCGATAAAATAACGTAACTGCCTAAGCGTGAACATTTATCTGCAACCAGTATTCTGGAAATGGCATTATGATAGCGCCATTTCATCGTTAATAGGCAACTCATAACGATTATTTGCTTACAATGACACTCGTCATCGCTTTTTCCAAAGCAGAAAATTCAGGCATTTCCCGCGCCTTTCTGTCGACGATCAAATGTGAAATTTCGTCAATTGTACAAAAGACGGAACGGGCTGGCGCGCCGATTTTGGAATGATCAGCAAGGATAATGGTCTTTGCTGAGTTGCGTACCATGGCTCTTGCTATTTCCGCACCATGGATAAAATGGTTCATCGCGCCAAGCTCTGGATCAATGCCCCAAGGGGCTAACAACGCCACATCCGCACGATAGCGATAAATATCATTGATGGTTGATGCGCCCCAGGTTTCGAGAGGATCTTGGCGCACATCACCAGAAAGCAGATGCACCTTATAACGGTGATAGGTGTCGCTTTCTTTACCCGATAGTAAACGCGCCACATCAATCGAATTGGTAAGAATATTGAGACCAGTCAGATTATGATGATTGGCCAATACCTCTGCCATCACAGTTGTTGTGGTACCCGCATCAATGAATACAGTCATGTCATTGGAAAGCAGATTAAGCGCCTCCAGCGCAATGGCTTGTTTTTCGAACAGTCTTTGTTTGATGCGCACATGATAATCAGTATCTTCCTTGGCCAGTGAAACGGCGCCACCGCGGACACGCTTTAGTTTACCTGCCAGTTCAAGCTCCATAAGGTCGCGACGGATGGTTTCGCGCGAAACGCTCACTTCCTCTGTGATCTGGTCAATTGAGACGCGACCGAAAGCCGTGAGATAATCCAGAATTTTCTTATGCCGCTCGTCCTGCCACATGATCCAATCCGTTCGTTTTGCTTGGCACATCAAAAAACACAAAAAAACACATATGCCAACTATTGCCACATTTTTTATTTGTTGCTAGCTTTATATAAGAGGCGTTGGGGAAATTTATTATGTCGTCGTCAGAATTGGGCAATTTTGTTGGCTTCGCTGCCGCTTTAGCGGACATAGCGCGTGAAACACTAGCCAATGAACTGTCCGGCAGCGAAAATTCAGCTTCAGATATCGAGGTGAAGCCGGATCGCAGTTTAGTGACGAAGTACGATCGCGCCATAGAACACCGTCTGCGCGTAGAAATTCGCAAACAATATCCGCATCATGGCATCATCGGTGAAGAAGAAGGCAGCGTCGATACACAAGCATCGCATGTATGGATTCTTGATCCAATCGACGGCACCGCCCCCTTCATCGTCGGTATTCCGGTGTGGGGAACACTGATCGCGCTTGCGATTGATGGCGTGCCACAGGTCGGCGTGATCGATAATCCTGTGCTCGGCACACGCTGGATCGGTGCGACTGGGCAAAACACTCGCCTCAATGATCAGGCAGTAAGATGCCGCCCCTGTGAGAACCTCGCAACTGCGCTTATGACCAATTCAAATCAGGATTATATGTCAGCGGGCCAGTTGCCTGCCCTGAATGCCCTGCGCCGCAAAACCGCCAACCGTGTTTATGGTGGCGCTTGCCTTAACTATGGCAGGCTTGCTGAAGGACGCACAGATCTTGCTATGGATGCTGGGCAACAGATTTACGATTTTGCGCCTTATCGTCCGATTATCGAAGGCGCGGGTGGAAAAATTACAGACTGGCAGGGTCAACCGCTGACTTTAGCCAGCAACGGCACCATTCTTGCGGCTGGTGATGAGCGTTGCCATGCGCAGGCGCTGGAAGTGGTTAACTCCAGCCTGAAAGAGGCTATCTCTGCCGCGTAAAACATTCGCATTGCCGCCTGCTATAACCAAATGAAAATAAAAATGGGAACGCATAAATGGGCATTAAAATCGAAAGCCTAGATGTGACTTACGGAGAAGAAAACGTCATCTCTCAATTGTCACTCAACATTCCTGAGGGTTGCTTTTTTACGCTTTTGGGACCATCCGGCTGCGGCAAAACAACATTGTTGCGCACCATCGCCGGATTTGTGGGCGCATCCAACGGCTCAATTCGTTTCGGTGACAAGGACGTCACGCACCTGCCACCGTATAAGCGCAATATCGGGATGGTTTTTCAGGATTATGCGCTTTTCCCTGACAAAACAGTGCAGCAGAATGTTGCTTATGGCTTAACCGCTCGTGGCGAAAAAGGTGAAAGCGCCAAAGCCAAAATTGGTCAGGCCCTTGAACGTGTTGGCCTGAGCCACCTGGCTCAACGTCACCCGGCCGCATTGTCGGGTGGGCAGCGCCAGCGTGTGGCCCTCGCTCGCGCGCTGGTGATCAAGCCAGCCGTTCTGTTGATGGATGAACCGCTGTCGAATCTGGATGCAAAGCTGCGCATCCAGATCCGCGAGACAATCTGCGAATTGCAGCGCGAGGACAACATCACCACGGTATTTGTTACCCATGACCAGGAAGAAGCTCTGGCTATGTCAGACCAAATTGGCGTCATGAATCGTGGAGCGCTTGAGCAAATTGGTACACCCAAACAAATCTACACAACGCCGCGTACCAGTTATGTGGCTGACTTTGTCGGCTCCGCCAACTGTATTCCAGTCAAAGTGCAGTCAACCCAGACTAATTACGCCAGTGTTTGCATAGGCACACAGATAATCAGCGCGACCGATAATCGCATTGAAAAATCGGAACAGGGAGGAATTTTGATTATTCGCCCTGAAAATCTTCATATCTCCGCTATCAGCTCCGAAGGCAAACAAACGCTTCCGGGAAAGGTGTATAGTCGTCAATACTTGGGCACCAAGACAAGCTATCGCCTCGATATGCATGACGGCCTGCAACTCTTCGCCGAGTTACATGGCCAAAACCATGATGCGTTCGGACCAGGCGATGAGGTTCATGTGACAATCAATCCCGATCAGGCATTGGTGATTGCATCATGAAGAAGACGCTCCACACACCTTGGTTCTGGTTGAGCCTGCTGGCTCTCGCGCTGTTATGTATCTTTATACTTTATCCGCTGCTCACCATTCTGAGCGCCAGTTTCGTGGGCGAAGGCCAGAATGGCTGGATGCGTCTTCTGGACAATCCACGCTATATAGCCGCGATACAAAATACCCTCATACTGGCCTCGGTCGTCACTGTATTCTGCACCCTTATTGGCGTTCCATTAGCATATGTGACGGCTCGCTATACTTTTCCCGGAAAGTGGCTCATCGCGCTTTTGCCATTGATCACCTTGGTGCTGCCAGAAGTCATTGCAGCCCAAACCTGGCTCATGATGTTGGGTAACAATGGTTTAGTGACGCGGTTTCTTAAGGGCTACGGCATCATCTTACCAAGCTTCTATGGCTGGTTCGGCCTCATCGTCTCCATGAGCTTCATCTATTACACCTACATCTACATCGGCGTTGTGGCAGCGATTGGTAAGTTTGATGTGCAACTTGAGGAGGCCGCTCAATCCTTGGGGACAAGCCCTGCAAAGTCCCGTTTGCGCGTCATGCTGCCGGTAATTCTTCCGACCGTGCTTGCTTCGGCCCTGCTTGTTTTCACGATGGTGGTGGGTAACTTTGCTATCTCTATGATTTTGAGCCACCGACTGCCCTTGCTTTCAGTCGTCACTTATCAGGCAGCAGTGGCAGAAGGTGCAAGTGACATTACCATGCAGTCGACGCTTGCCAGCGTGTCAGTATTAATTGTTATGCTCGTGCTTTTCTGCAACCGTTTCATTGTGTCGCGCGGGCGTTTTGAAATCGTTCAGGGACGCGGCGCAAAGCCAGTGCCGTTGCAGGGATTAAAAGGACTTCTCGTCGCTATCAGCGCAGGATTTATCGTTATCGTATCACTGTTGCCGCTTTGTGTGATCGTCGTTGGCGCATTTACAGCATCGCGTGGGCCGGTGATGCAATGGGGTAACTGGACATTTTCCAACATCGCGCGCGTTTTTGTCACGGCGCCGCAGCCGCTGGTCAACTCTCTCACCTATGCAGCAACAGCTACATTCATATCGATCATCTTCAGTGCCATCGTCAGCTATCTGGTGGTTAAAAAGCCAAATTTGGTCACCCCGGTCATCGATTACATATCAGCTATACCACTCGCCTTATCGGGTACGGTTTTGGGCGTCAGCCTCTTGGCAACCTTCCACGGTGGCTGGTTGCCGCTGTCGGGTACAGCGATGATCATTGTTCTGGCCTATGTGGTGCGCCGAATGCCGTTTGGCATGCGGAACTCTCAAGCCATTTTACAGAACATACCGAATTCGATTGAAGAAGCTTCAATCAGTCTGGGTGTTCCACCCGTGCGGTCTTTCTTCAAGGTCGTGCTTCCTATGATGCTTCCAGCCATAGCATCCGCTGCAATCCTGACGTGGACAACAACAGTGGCCGAATTATCAGCGTCCATTCTGGTCTATTCCGGCGGGCGAGAAACACTGCCAATTCAAGTCTTCCGGCTGCTGGATTCCGGTCTCATGGCTTACGCGTCAGCTTATGGCCTGGTGTTGGTGACTGTCATTCTTGTGCCCATCATCGTTGCCACGAAACTGTTCCGGATTGATGTCTTTGCTTCCAAATAAATCAACGAAGCAGGTCAACTGCTCAATCACTTCATCAAATGCGAGGAAAACATGAAACTATCGTCTTATCTATTAGCTGGCTCTTTGTCGCTCGGCCTCACGCTACCGGCATTGGCCAAGGATCCGGTGCTTTACACGTCCAACCCGGTTCAAGCCTATGAGGCTGTACAGTCTGTTGTCAAAGAAAAGACCGGACAAAATCTCGGTGTGATTACTGGAGGTTCTGGTGTTCTTTTGCGACGCGCGGAAGCAGAAGCATCTGCACCTCAGAGCGATATTTTCTGGTCTTCATCCGCCAATACCCTCGGCGCTTTTGAAAAACTATTTGAACCCTATAAGGCATCTGCACTGGAGGCCATTCCGCAAAATCTGCATTACAGTGGCGATCTGTTTATTCCAGCCAATGTTCATCTGGTGACAATGCTGGTCAACTCCGATCAACTGCAAGACAATGAAGCGCCTAAAAAATGGGCTGATCTGGCCAAGCCTGAATGGAAAGGCAAGATTATCATGCCTGATCCTGTCAACAGTTCAACCGGCTATACGATTGCCTGGGGACTTTCAAAACTGCTTGATGAAGACACGTTTAAGGCTGTTGTAGCCAATATCGTAACATCGGGGGCTGCTTCCAATGTACCAAAAGGTACGGCAATGGGTGAATACACGATCGGCTTGACGTTTGAGGCAACAGCCTATCCTTACATCGACGGCGGACAGGAAGAATTGTCCCTTGTATATCCATCCGAAGGCACGTTCATGACGCCGGAATTTGCCGGATTGTTCAAGAATGCACCAAGTGGAGATGACGCGAAGAAAGCGCTCGACGCCCTTCTTTCCAAGGAGGCACAAACTGAGCTCTTGAAGGTTGCATTCCGTCGCCCAAGCCGCAACGATATCAAAGTATCCGAGTTCGTTGAACTGCCAGAACTCGCTGACGTCAAAGTATTTGAACTTGATGAGGCTGATGCTGCAAAAAACCGCGACACATTCCTAGCCGAATGGGCTCAGTTGCCTAAAGCTGGTGATCTCCCGCAATAAAAGACTAACCAACTAAATTGCGGTCAAAACAGCTGCTCTCCCTTACCGGCTTCATATGGATATGCAAGTTAAGTGGGAGGGCGGCAAAGAAAGCTGGCTCGGCAAATCTGCACAGCTGGGATAAGTAGGATTTCCGCCGGAGTTCGGCTTGGATGCCGGCAACGTGCGATAGCATGACAAGGCGCCCCCACCCTAACCATAGGCAGCTTTTAAGGCAAAAGTTACGTTCGCTGCGTTCAGAGGCGAGCAGACACTTGTTGGAATTATCCAAGCCGTTTGACGTGCACGCGCACCAGATCAAACAATGGAAGGACCATCGCCCTGAAGGGACGACTGGCGTTTTCGCCGATGAGACCAAGGCTGATTCTCCGGCTCCACCCGCCGACGTTAAAACGCGTTATGCCAAGCTCGGTGCACTGACGCTAGAAAACGTTTTTTAGCCGGAGCGCTCAGCAAGACGGAATTGCTGGGCAGAAAAAAATGACCGACCACGCGCGCAAGCTGCCGGTCACACAACAAGCCAAGCTTCTCGGGGTCAGCCGAGGGTGTTTGCGTGCGCGGCATATTTCCTTGATCGTCTTTTCAGCCGCCAATGTCTGCAGCACCAACTTCCGTCTCATCATCGCTTCCTTTGATCATGCTATGATGAGCTTAGAATCCTATCTTCTCAATTAAACGAAGCTTATATCAAAAGCGCATATCCGCGAAAAACAATATTATAATAAACTTAAATTATATAAACTTTATAATTTGTTAATTTATTTCACTGTTGTAATAATGGCACATACAAAAACACTCGTGAAACATATAAATACTTTTATTGATTCTTATTTATTGATGGAGTTATTATGTCTTTTAAAAAATTCGCCGGCGCATCTCTTTTTGCAATCATGACAGCATCTGCTGCACATGCCGCTGACGCGATCACTTCCCAGGAACCTGTGCCAATGGCTTCGGTCTTTTCATGGGGTGGCGCTTATGTGGGCGGTGAAATCGGCTGGGGCTGGGCCAAATCAAAAGTATCTGCATGGGATTTTGCCGACTCGTCGGAAAATCTCAATTCTAATGGGTTTCTCGGCGGTGTTTATGCTGGCTACAATTTTGATATGGGAAACAATGTCATTTTGGGCCTAGAAGGCAATTTCAACTACAATGACTTGAAGAAGTCGAACGATTATGCGTTCAAGAATACGCTGTCTTATACAACCAAGTCACAGCTTGAATGGTCGGGTGCGCTACGTGCTCGCGCCGGTTATGCTATTGATCGCTTCATGCCATATATCGCGGGTGGTCTTGCATTTGGTAATATTAAGACCAGCTATGCTGATTCAGCACGCGACTTCAGCAACAGCAAGACAAAAACCGGTTGGACAATCGGTGCAGGTGTGGATTACGCGGCTACCAACAATGTCATTTTACGTCTCGAATATCGTTACACCGACTTTGGGAAAGATAATTTCGATTTTGGCGATACTGCCATGCGTAATTCGGTCAAAACCAATGATATTCGCATTGGCGTAGCTTATAAATTCTAATCCTTTGCCGGACTGAAAAATTAAAAGCCGCCGGATAAAACCCGGCGGCTTTTCTATAAGCGTCCGTCTACAAACATACTGAATGATATTCGAGCGCTGATCTGATCCAATCTGATCGCAACGCGTTCTCATGGATTGTTTTCAGAAAAATTGGAGACGCATTTTTCCATTTAGGCAGCCGTTCGTGCGCAACATTTTCTGGTAATCCAACAAGCGATACTAGCTTCTGCGATCCGAATGATGCATCAGGCGCTTTAGGCTCAAGGCCCATTAATTTGATGAAAATGGTATGAGACCATCCGTTTGGATACGAGAAAAAAAGGCGAAGGAAATGCGGGGATTCTGGAACTTTTCTTACAAAGTAGCCCAGCGGATAGTCCACATCCTTCAGATGCCCACATGCACAGAGCGATCTGCTGCGTCAAGACGCTGAGACGGCGAAGCCCCCGCCATCGCGTCTTTCCTTGCAAATCCGGTCATTTGAGGTAGCGTTTCCATTAAGTGAATGGGACCTGAACCTAGGATGCACCGCATCGTTCAGGCTCTTTTCAAGAGCGTGAAGACCTGGCCTCCTAGGTAGACAGTCACTAACCAACCAGCCAACGACACGGCGAGCAAACAGGTCAATGACAATGGTAGGGTAAGTGCGGTGGCAGTGATGTTGAGATTGCCTACCGTTTTGAGCTTCGCCACTTCTTTTGCCTCAGACGACAGGGGAGCAAGGCCCCCCTGTGACAAGAAGGCCGAATAGGCGAGCGCAGCCGAAAAGCGGTGCGGCATGAGCGCTCATGGAGTAATATTCTTTTTGTTTCAAGTACCTCAGTTGACGGTTGATTTTACCCGAGCGCGCAATTGCTCGATGTGGGTTGTAATCTTTTGGAGGTCGGCATTGAGAAAGTCCTGCTCCCGCTGGCGCATCCATTGATCGAGCTCCGGCTTCGTGGCCTGTGCGGGAGCAATTGCGGCATTATTCAGGAGCATCGGGAAAATTTCTTTCAGGAACCTGTCTTTTGCTCCGGTCTTCTTGTCATCCATGGCGCAGATCATACTGATCGCGGTATTGGCAATAGCTTCGGTTGCCTGCAGTCGCGCTGCCAGATTGAGGATCAGTTGATGGAGGTGTTCGATGTCGTTCATTGTCAATCCTTTGGAACGGTTGCTTGAGGGAAGGTTTGTGAGGGGATGCAGACGGCTTTCTCTGCCTGCAGTCGCATTGCGGGGACAGGTTTTGCGCGACTGGCGCGGCAGTCCAGATCAACCATATCCGGGATGTTCTATACCACGAGGTCGAAGTGATATTCTGGACGATGCTTCATCGGGAGAAGCCCTCAGACGGGATCTTTGAAGAATGGTGCGGGCCCCCGGATTTAAATCCAGGGGCCCATCTTCAGGAGTTCAGTCTCTGGGCGGCTAGCCCTTGCGCTCTACCACTTCACCTTGAAGCCGACGGTTGCCTTCAGCTCATAGCTGTCGGCAAAGTGGTTGAGGGAAGTGTTGATCGAGCCCTCACCATAAACGGCGTATTTGCTGTCAGCCCAGGCATAGGTACCGCCGGCGCCGATTCCGGCCCAGGTCTTGTCGTTGTCGGTGTCGATATTCACACCGGCGACGTTAATGCGCGTGCCACCGAGGAAGGACTGATAGAGATTGGCGACGCCATAGACGGAGGTGTTGACCATCAGACCACCATTGCCCTTCCAGCTGTTGTCATAGCTGGCGGCAACGCCAAACCGCCCGGTCAGGCTGTCGCCATCCTGCATATGGACACGACTGCCCCACACATCATGGAAGGCATCGGCATCAAGCGACGACCACATCAACTGCGCCTGCGGCGTCAGCGACCAGTGATCGTTGATTGCAACACGCTGGCCTGCTTCAACACTCATTGCATAGCCATAGGCCTTCGCACCGTCCACAAGGCCGGTATTGGCCGTATCGGAGTTCAGATCATTGTCGAACCATGTCACTTGCCCCTGGGCATCGACATAGAAGCCGTTGTTGCCATACCATGTCGCGGTCGCACCAAGGCTCCAGGCATTGGTGCGGGCTGTTCCATCGCCTGCCAGCGCACTGGAACTTGCATGGGCAGTACCATACTGGCCTGTGATCCCGGCAACCAACCGACCATTCTCATCCTCATAGAACTGGCCATCGACACCCGCCTGCATGATAAAGGTGTTGACGTCCTGTTTTGCACCGGTAGCGCTCTGCGGTTCCAGACGGCTATGTGCTCCCTCAATACGCGCCCAGATACCGCGACTGTCAACCACGGCGCCATTGGCCTGGCCATCGCCGTTCCGGCCTGTCCAGTAACGCTCACCAACACGTTCCTGAAGCGTTGGCAGCTTGTTCAACGCCTGCATGTTCTCCGCATAGCCCTGGTAGACAGGCACGCCGGGATTATAGCGCGGGTTGGGGGTCGGGTTCGGACAGTTGTCGCCGACGCAATCGGGATTAGGGTTCGGACCGGGACCTGGCGTATATTGGCTGGTCAGATACCAGTTGCCATCCTTATTGCCGGAGCCCTGCTGCAGCGTATAGGCATAGGCGCCGCCAACAACCGCTTTCTGTCCGTCCTTCGTGGTATAGTCACTGACGAGTGAGAAAATACCCTTGGAGTCACCCGCAACGTCCACAACTTCGATGCCGTTGGTTGTCTGTGCACCAAGCCCACCCCGGTTTATCACTTTCAGGCTGGTTGTACCCGACGTATCGCCGCCGACTTTCAGCATGTCAGTCTTCGAGCTGTCGTCACCGAGTACTGTGTTGATAACAACTGTGCCGCCATTGCCGACATAGTTTCCATTGACCGTGAGCGACGTGCCTGCGGTCTCAATGCCGGAAGTGATGCGGCCAGCACTGGAGAGCGAAGCAAGCGTTGTGTCGAAGCCACCCAGATCAAGTGTGCCGTTGGCTCCCACAATGTAACCCGACGATGCAGTATTGAAGACACCTGCTGCCCCCTGCTTCAGCGAACCGCCATCGACATTGGTAACACCACCATAGGTGTTGATACCGTTCAGCGTCAGTTCGCCAGACCCGGCCTTGGTGAAGCCGCCCGAGCCAGAGATAATACCGGAGAATCGGCTGTCGAAGTTTTGGACAACCGTGAGCTTGCCCGTGCCGAGCGTGATCTTGCCATCACCGACCGCATTGGTGTCGTCAAAGGCTGCCAGACCGCCAACCGTCGTGTCGAAACTGTCGAGATCAGCAATTGCCCCATCCTTCAGCTTCAACACGCCAGTGCCGAAAGCATGACCGGCCACGCCGGCCTGCGCCTTGCCATTTTCGACGGTCAGACCACCCGAATAGCTGTTGTCGCCGGTGAAAGTGGTGGTGCCACTGCCTTTCTGGATGACATCGCCCGCGCCAGAAATATTGCCGGCAAAAAGTGTCGGTCCCGAATGATCAAAAGCAAGCGTTCCGCGGCCGTAGAGATCGCTGGCGAGATTGACGTCGCCGTCGATGCTGCCGCTTGTGCCACCATTGCCGATCTGCAGAGTGCCGCCAGTTACCGTGGTGCCACCACTATAGTGGTTTGCTCCGGTCAGGATCAGCGTACCGTAGTCGGTCTTGTTTATGCCCTTGGTACCTTGCAACTCTGTTTCAATGGTGGCCGTCATGGCCTTGCCCGCATCGGTCCCGTCACCAACACGGATAATCGGTTGGGCAGTATTGTCGAGGTTGAGCGGGCTACCCTTGAGGATATAGCCATCGCTGGCGAAGTTCATACCGGAGGCTGTGACCTGTCCGGCGCTGTTGTCCAACGTAACCGTGGTCGTCGCCCCCTGGGTCGTGCCGCGGAACACTGCAAACGAGCCCTGATCATAGGCACCCATGATATGATCACCATTGTCGGTCCACACGTCATTGGTGTGATCTGAAACCAGGTTCCAGGTGCCGTTGCCGCCTTCCCATACATCAAGATGCACCCCAGAAGAGTTCATCAGATTGACGTGCTTGTTGGCAGCATCATTATCGATCCACATGCGGGCTGCGTCCGTTCCCCCCGGCGTCGATCCGATCGCAAGCGTATTGTCGATCAGATTGCCGTTATAGTCCATGAGACGATAGATACCGGCGCCGAAGCCGCCGCCATCGGAGATATTGAGTGTGCCGGCAAGCGTCACATCGCCCTTCACATCATAAAGTGCAGTGTTGCTTGGCATGCCGAGCGTAACATTTATCTGACTACCAGTATTAAGCACGAGGTCGCCGCCGATTGTCAGGGTTTGACC
The DNA here is from genome assembly GCF_039674265.1 of Brucella sp. TWI559. NCBI lineage: Bacteria > Pseudomonadati > Pseudomonadota > Alphaproteobacteria > Hyphomicrobiales > Brucellaceae > Brucella > Brucella sp. TWI559. The sequence continues at coordinate 2,935 of NZ_JBDJNE010000020.1, read as the reverse complement.
GCCCTTGCCCTGCAAGATGGCATTGTCCGCCACGGTCACGTTCTTTTCGACGGTTCCGCCGCCCATCAGCATACCGCCGTCATTGACAGAGATATTACCGTTTTGGCTGCCCAGTACATCCAGCGTCGCGCCAGAATTGACCATGTAGTCGCCACTCATGCTGCCCTTGACGGTAACCTTGCCTGCATCGATTGCTGCGCCGCTACCGACATCGCCGGTCGCACCCGTATCGAAGACCAGTTCACCAGTCCCGGTCTTGTGCCAGCCCCCAGTCGAAGCGGAAGCATCAAAGGCCCCTTGAAGCGTCAGGCTGGCATCAGTCTGGAGCGTACCGCCATTGGCTGCGATCGTAACATTACGGCTTGTCGTGATGGCGCCACTATTCTCAAAGAGGCCACCGTCAATGGTCAAGCCACCTGCCTTGTCGCCGAGATTTTCGTCTTTCGCCACTATCAGCGTGCCAGCCGATACTGTCGTGCCGCCCGAATAGGTGTTGTCCCCTGTCAGTGTCAGCGCGCCAGAACCGATCTGCTGGACAGAGCCCGCACCCGAAATTACATTCCCCATAGCGACAGCATCAGAACGGTTGAAGGCCACAACACCGTTGTTGATGATGGCATTGTCGACGCGGCCCGTCGTGCCTCCGTCACCGATCTGAAGAGTGCCACCAGAGACCGTCGTACCACCCGCATAGTTGCTGTCGGCAGCAAGCACGAGCGTGCCCGTACCTTCCTTGATGAGCGAACCGGGGCCAGTGATCGCCGTGGTGATCCTGTTGATGTTGGTTCCTGTCGTCTCGATCATGCCGCCATTGCTATCGTCGCCCTTGGCGAGCACATAGTTATGGTCGCTGTCAAACGAGGAACCGAAGCGCAGCACCGAGCCATTCTCGATCTCGACGCTGCTGCCCGATGCGCCCATGTTCGCATCCCCGGACACGACGAGGGTTCCGTGGCGAATAAAGGCTCCGGCCAGTTCGTCATTGGTGCCTGTCAATTCGATCGTGCCCGGACCGTCAATCACGATATGGCCGGTTCCGGAAATGTTGTTTGCAACCGTCACCATACCGGAGCGGCTGATTGCAAGCGTGCCGGCGCTAGCGGCCGTCGAACCAAGGTTGATGTCCCCTGTGACACTGCCGGTTGTACCGCCATTGCCAAGCTGCAGCGTGCCGCCCGCGACCACCGTCCCGCCGGTATAGCTGTTGTCGGCGGTCAGAATAAGGGTACCTACGCCGTGCTTCTCCATACCGGATGAGCCGGTCAGCTTTGCCTCAATCGTTGCCGTTTTGCCGACATCGGTGTCTTCACCATCCCCAACCCTGATCGAAGGAACCTCGTCGGGTTCGTCCGCCGATGGCGCAAGTTCCAGATCTCCGCCTTTAATTGTATAACCGTCGATGGCGAACTGGAGACCTGTTGCCGAGACCTGCCCGCCTGTATTGTCGATCGTTACCGTGCCCTTGGTGCCCTGGAACACCGCAAACTCACCACTCGCCCAGGGGCCGTTGAGAGTATAGTCAGGCAACCCAGTCCAGTTGCTATTCAGCAGATTCCATGTCCCGTCTCCCCCCTCGACGGTCCCGTTGTTGTGCTTTGCCGCATCGCCTCCATCCCAGAAGTTCAGGACAGCCCCTTCCGCGTTCACAAGATTGACTTCCCCCGTCATGGCGGTCTGGACAGTGATCTTGGCTGGATCCACCCCCTGTGGCATGTCACCAACGGCAATCGTGCCACTGAGTGTGCCGCCATAGTTGAACACGTGGTAGATTCCTGGCCCGTTATCGCCGAAATCCGTGACATTGATCTTGCCGCCAAGCGCAAGATTGCCCTTCACATCGAAGAAAGGCTGTCCGAACTCGGCGCCGTAGGTGACGGAAACAACCGAGGTCGCGCCCAGGCTCAAGTTACCGTTGAAGGTCAATGTGTTGTCAGCGAGGCTTGTAAGCGTTGCGCCGTTGGCGATTGTGGTGTCGCCGCCAATCGTGCCGGAGCCGGCAAGGAATGCGCCGGAGGCTACCTGGAGCGTGGAGGTTGCGTCACCGAGCGTTCCGGTCACAATGAGACTGCCGGCTGTGACATCGGTCGTGCCGGTGAACGCGCTGCTGTCGCCTGAAAGCGTGAGACTGCCCGCGCCAATCTGGTTCAGCGCACCCGAGCCAGAGATTTTGCCGCTAAAATCAAGACCGTTGCTGCGATTGAAGGCAAGCGTGGCGTTGTTGGTCACATCCCCTTGAATAGAACCGGCCGTACCGCCATCGCCGACTTGCAGTGTCCCGGCAGAGATCACCGTACCGCCGGTATAGGTGTTGGTTCCGGTCAGGATGAGCATACCCGCGCCATCCTGGTGGAGACTGCCTGCACCACTGATGAGACTGGCATAGGTCACATTGTCCGAGCGGTTGAGGGCAAGCGCCGCGCCCGCGTCGACCGTGACATTGCCGAGGATCGATCCCGTTGTGTGGCCATCGCCAATCTGCAGGACACCTCCTGAGACTTCGGTGCCGCCATTGTAGGTGTTGGCTCCGGTCAGAACCAATGTGCCGGAACCCGCCTTGGTGAGTTTACCGGTGCCCGTCACCGTGCCGGAGAAGGTGTTGGCCTTCGCAGCCGTCGTCTGAATGGTTCCACCATTCGCGCCAAGCGCCACGGTACGGCTGTTGTCAAAGCTGTCTGTGAGCAGAAGCGTGCCGCCGTTGAAGCCGAGCGCTCCTGTGGCAGCACCAAGATTGGCATTGGCCGAAACCGAAAGCACACCGCCATCAATCTGCGTCCCGCCCGTATAGTCGCTGGCCGTACCCGCAAGAACAAGCGTGCCGTCGCCGGTCTTCGTTAGTTTGCCCGTGCCCGTCACCTTGCCCGAGAAACTGTTGGTCTTCGCAGCCGTCGTCTGGATGGTGCCGCCATTCGTGCCAAGCGTCACCGCACGACTGTTG
>NZ_JBDJNE010000019.1:0-44466 GCF_039674265.1 Brucella sp. TWI559 | reverse complement strand
ACTATCGCGGCATTGCAACACGTTACGACAAAAACCCGGCCAATTTCCTGGCTGCTGTCAAACTCATCGCTGTCCGCATCTGGTGCATCAGTTTATGAGTCTACGCCGTAGGACTTCGCTCTCACGGCTGTGCGGTTGTCCGCTCAACTGGTGATAGCTGGCATGACAGGACAGGAGGCTCCAGACCGCCGGACGGCTGCGAACAAAAGGACGGCGCGTTCCGAAACATCGTCCGGTGTTGGCGAACGATCACCAGAACAACCAATTTTCTCAGTTCGACGATGACGCCGCGCTCCAATTATCTCATGCCGTCGTGCTGAGAATTGTTATGCGTTGGTCATGTGCCGAGGACGTTGCGGAAATGTTTTCGGCGTTGGTCCGCAAGGGGTCCGTCTTGCTCGGTGGGTGCGTCCGCTTCCGGTGGACACGCAGTATCGGGTGGTAACGTAGATCAATCTACCTGAATGGGATTGCAAGCGTAAAGATACAACCCATGCGGGTTTCGGAAAGTTGACAGTTCGGCTGAAAAAGCTGAAATCCCTGATTTTTGTCAAGTTAACGTAAAGTTAGCGCAAGTTTCGTCAGGTTTCCGCAACGATTGCGGTCTTGAATCCTGTCAAAATACAACCAAAGATATGTATCTTCGGCGTTGTCCAGCGTCGGAACTTGACACAATCAGCGTCCCGCAAGGCAAAATGTAAAGTTCGCGCAAGTCGGTGACACCGAAGAGGCATCACCCCAAGCGCGAAACGAGGCTGTCGGCGTTCAAGTGCGTGTAGCGCTTCAGCATCGACAGCTCTTTGTGACCGGATATGGTGCTGACTTCCATAATGTTCAGACCAAGCTCGAAGAACCGGCTGACGGCTTCGTGGCGTAGGTCGTGGAACTTCAGGTCAGCGATACCACTACGCTTAATCACGCGCTTCCACGTTTGGTCAAACGCTGAGATAGTCATCCCGAACGGCATAGATTGATCTACGCCGTCGCTGTGCTTCAATGTCATTAGTGCTTCATAAGCTCGCTTTGACAATGGAACCTCGCGGCTTGTTCCGTTCTTGGTCATTGCCAGTGAGATTATCCGGCGGTTATGCGAAATGTCAGTCCACTTGAGGCCAAGAATTTCTCCACGGCGCATCCCGGTCTCGATTGCCAGAATGACCAGCGTGCGGAAGCATTCGATTTTACCCTCATCACAAGCTTCGAGAAGGCGCTGCTCCTCGGACGCGCTCAGGCGACGAGATCTTGCATTGTTGATTGTCGGTCGCCGGATCATCTTCACTACGTTCTGGGCGAGGGGGTAGCCCCAGTCACGCATGGCGACATCAAGGACGTGACTGAGGATAGCAAGCTCACGAACGGCTGTAGCGGGTTTGACGGTCTTCAGGCGCTCGTCCCTGAACGAAGCAATGTCCTGCTGAGACAGCCCGACCAGCGTCCGGTAAGCGAGATCATGACGCTGAAGCACGCCGAGGCGCTGTATTTCCTGAGTAGCGCCGCGTTTTGCTGGCGATACCTCTTCGGCGTATCGCTTCATAAGCGCGCCAAGCGTAGTGCTTTCAAGTATGCGAGTATCTGGTGCAGCGCCGAACTTGTCGACCTGATTTTCCAGATCGCGTGCCCACTTTTCGGCTTCGGTTTTGCTGTCGAACGATTTGCAGCGTGGCTTCATACCGCGTCTGCGAACCTGTGCTTGCCAGCGCCCCCTGAGTTTTCGAATAGTTGCCATGTGATCTCCAATGAATATTGAAGATCACGCGTAGGACGCCCCGGAAGGGGAGCCAAGCAACAATCGAGGATGTAATCACTTTTCCTGTTTGGCAAGGTCACGCAATATTTTGCCAGCTCCGTGAACAGCGAATCCTGAAAAATCCGGATAAATTGTTGCGTGGGCAAAGCCATACATTTTTTCGAGGTGTTGGCGAATATCTGGCTTTGCTTTGGCTGAAATTCGAATCGTGTATAGAGCGCTTTTACGGTTTGATCGGATATTGTTCGTCTCGAACATCTGAGGCTGGATCGCAACACAGGTAACTTGTCTTGCTTCCGCTACAGTTAAATAGCGTTTTCCTTTAAAATCAGTTTCATTAATTGAAGCTTTCGATTGAACTTGAAATTTTCCAGTTTGTTCAGAATTTTTCTTATTTAGAAAGCCCTCTCTAGATTCGCTTCCAATTAATCCACCAAATAAGAAACCTCCATTTTGTGCTGCTATTCGTGAATCGAGTGCAGGTGGTTTCCAAACATAATAATGGCTTGTCCATTCGTGTCGCCAGTTGCGAACAAAATTATCTAAATGAGCAGGATCATTATCTATATTGCTAATTAAACCAAGTGGATGTTGATGGTTGTAGTATTCATTCCGTATATAACTATCACTCCAAGGCGTATCTAAGCTATCCTCCCATTCACGTAGATTCTTTTCTGTGTTTATTAGGTGACCAGTAGTATCTATGGCAAACAATCGTGCATCATTTTCGTCATTATCATCATCTTGTTCTGTAGCAAAAAAAGCGGCTACAAGAGAATTGAAACTGACATCAATGAATCTAGTGGGGGATTGGAAATGCTGAAGCATGGCAATCTGAGACAGTATTGATAGACGTCCGGTCAGTTTTTGAGAGTGTAATCCCCAGTCTCTCAAGGAGCCCAATATTTGTTGCTCTAGCTTAGTAAAACTATTTTCGGTCAGGCGGTGGGGGTTGGAATTGAGAAATGAACGATACAGTTTACTCATAAGTCCCCAGGCCGCATTAGTTTGACCCCGCCAAACTAAATTCCGACTTTGTTTTGTATGAATTTGCGTCAGTTTTGCTATTTGTTTTTGTAGCTCGTCAAATGAGCTAACTACAACTTCATACTGCTACCAGTAACTATCAACGTTAAACTTGACGCCACTCATATAATTCCCCCACCCTCGATCAGAATATCAGGTATGAGAAATTATGCGATAATTCAATATAAAACTAAATTTGTAATCCACGAATTTAAGAACATATTAAATCCCAACTGATCCACATGAGCCATGTTTCCAGACCGAAAAGTCTTTCGCTAGGCCAGATCACCATGCTTTGTGCGGTATCCGCCCAAGTCACGCGTATTAAAGCTGCCGGAAATTACAACGTCACGATCATGCATCTGAATGCCCCCAAATAGCTGAAGCTGGAAATTTATACAGATTGCTTAAGAAAAGCCACCTCGAGGTAGCGCACAGCGAGATCCAAGAGTTCAAGCAATGCGAGTTGAATGTGAGAGGACGTGCCTTGAGCGTGGCCCTTGATTGGAGGCAACGGCTGGCCCGTGCAGGTATATCCCTACGAGCTAGTCGAATTCTTTGTAACTATATGATTTAACGTAATAAAATGGCGGAGAGGGTGGGATTCGAACCCACGGTGGAGTTACCCCCACGCCGCATTTCGAGTGCGGTACTTTCGACCACTCAGCCACCTCTCCGCATTGTGCACCACGGTAAAGCAATCTATAAAAACTGCGCCGTTGATAAGCATCTAAAGCGAATGCTAAGTGTGTAGCGGCTCAATAACGAGCCAAATGCAATTAGACAAGACCTAATTTGCATTCTGTTGTGAAAAATCTTGACTTTCCTGCAGCTTCCAACCTATAAGCACCTGACCTTAGGCGTGGGGTAATCCGCGCCTATTGTTTTGATTGCGAAATTTCGGGTTTCCGGAGTCGTTATCAAGGGCACAATGCCCACTCACCAACCGACTGATAAAAAGACGGCCCATCACTTCGGCGCAAATGTCGTGGAAATGAGAGCCGGACCGAACAACCGAAAGGACAACAAATGTTCGCAGTCATTAAGACCGGTGGCAAGCAGTATCGCGTTGCCGCAAATGACGTTATCAAGATTGAAAAAGTTGCTGGCGAAGCTGGCGACATCGTAGAATTCGCAGAAGTTTTGATGGTCGGTTCGACCGTTGGTGCGCCAGTTGTTGCAGGCGCTCTGGTAACGGCTGAAGTCGTTGAGCAGGGCCGTGCACGCAAGGTTATCGCGTTCAAGAAGCGTCGCCGTCAGAATTCGAAGCGCACCCGCGGTCATCGTCAGGAACAGACGACGATCCGTATCTCGGAGATCCTCACCGACGGCGCAAAGCCATCGAAGAAGGCCGCTGAGAAGAAGGCTCCTAAGGCAGACGCCGCTGAAGGCGAAGCCGCAAAGCCAAAGAAGGCAGCGCCTAAGAAGGCTGCAGCCAAGGCCGAGTCGGCTGAGTAAGTAGAAGAGATTAAAGGAGAAATCCAATGGCACACAAAAAAGCTGGTGGTTCGTCGCGTAACGGTCGCGATTCAGAGTCGAAGCGCCTTGGCGTGAAGAAGTTCGGCGGCGAAGCTGTCGTTTCTGGCAACATCATCGTGCGCCAACGCGGCACGAAGTGGCATCCGGGCGCCAATGTTGGCCTCGGTAAAGACCACACTATTTTTGCTACCACCAACGGTTCCGTTGCTTTCCGCACGAAAGCCAACGGTCGCACCTACGTATCGGTAAACCCGATCGCGGAAGCAGCAGAGTAAGCCGGGCACTCATAAATACCGGCGTCCCATTGGACCCGGTATATATGGCGACCAGCCAAAAGATCGAAGGGAAGATGGGACCACCATCTTCCCTTTTTGCATCTGGAGGACAGACAAATGGTCGTCGACGTTTTAGAAGAAGAATATTACGAGAGCTGTAGCGAGCGGGAGGCCAGTTATGCTGATCTCTCGCCCGGTTTAGATTGCCCCGTCCTCGTCACGGACAGGCTGGTTCTCCGCCCGCCACATACCGAAGACGTGGATGCAATTTCCTATCTTGCCAATAACGCCCGCGTCTCTGCTATGCTCGCCCGTATGCCTCATCCATACAGCCGCGAAAATGCCGTCGATTTTGTAGAGCGCGTCCGAAAAGGCGAGATGGGCAATTGCATTTACGCGATTACCCAAGCTGAAACCGGAATCTTTATGGGGTGTTGTGGCATCCATCCGCACAGCCATGGCGAAGGTCTGGAGATTGGCTATTGGCTGGGCGAGCCTTATTGGGGGCATGGTTTTGCCACGGAAGCTGCCCACGCATTGATCGATCTTGCCTTTCGGGCCACGCCAATTGAGCGGCTGCATGTCTCATGCCACGCAAGCAATGTCGGTTCGCGTCGCGTGATCCATAAGTGTGGTTTTCAGTTCAGCAGCATGGGCATGGCGGATTCGCTCGCTTCGGGAAATGTCCCTGTCGAGCGCTATGTTCTTGATCGGCGGACCTGGATCGGCCTGAGAAGCTGGCAGGTATAATCAAAAGAGACGGCCCTGCTGAAAAGAGCAGGGCCGATAAACATCGGGGAATATAATGAACGATATTTATGCTGTAACCCGTGAAAGGGTTGTTGTTCGCGCATTGGATAAGGGGGACCTGCACCGGTTCCGCGCGATACGCCTGTCTGCATTGCAGCTGGCGCCGCAGGCTTTCGGGTCGACCTTTGAAGAAGAAAACGCCTATTCCGACAGCGTGTTTGCGCGCCGCTTGGAGCAGGTGAACGGCAATGTCATTTTCGGTGCCTTTGATGGTGAAAACCTGATGGGTATCGCTGGTTTACATCGCCATGAACGTCGATCCGAGCGTCACCGTGGTACGCTGGTCAGCGTCTATGTCGCGCCGGAAGCGCGGGGCTTGCGACTTGGCAGAGCACTTGTTGGGCAGATTATCGAACACGCGGCCCGGCATGTTGTGATATTGGATGCGAAAGTCGTGGCGACCAATGAGCCTGCAAAGCGTATCTATTATGGCCTCGGTTTCAAATCCTATGGTGTTGAGCCAAAGTCGCTTTATGTCAAAGGGCAATATCTGGATCAGGAATTGCTCTATATCGATTTCAGTGATTCCGCATGGAAACTGAATTTAGGCTGAAAACCTTATGCTTCTGCTGTTTGCAGGGCACAGGTTTTGCTGTAATTGCAAATCGGATTGCGCGAGATTGTGCGCAGTCCCAAGGTTTAAGACGCATCCAATCAAGTTTCTATTGCGTCGCAAGAGGTAGGGTTCAATGAAATTTCTCGATCAGGCCAAGATCTATATCCGCTCCGGCAATGGTGGGGCGGGGGCCGTGTCGTTCCGCCGCGAGAAGTTTCTTGAATTCGGCGGTCCTGATGGCGGCGATGGCGGACGCGGTGGCGACGTCTGGGTGGAAGCCGTCAATGGCCTCAATACGCTGATTGACTACCGTTATCAGCAGCATTTCCGGGCCAAGACTGGCATGCATGGCATGGGCCGCAATATGACCGGCGGCAAAGGCGATGATGTCGTCCTCAAAGTGCCGGTCGGCACGCAGATTTTTGAAGAAGATGATGAAACGCTGATCTGCGACATCACCGAAATTGGTCAGCGTTATCGTTTGGCCAAGGGCGGCAATGGCGGCTTTGGCAATCTGCATTTCACGACTTCGACCAATCGCGCGCCACGTCGTGCCAATCCGGGGCAGGAAGGTATCGAGCGTACTATTCGGTTGCGGCTCAAGCTGATTGCTGATGCGGGTCTGGTAGGCCTGCCGAATGCGGGTAAATCGACATTCCTCGCAAGTGTGACGGCTGCAAAACCTAAGATTGCCGATTATCCTTTTACCACGTTGCACCCCAATCTCGGTGTTGCGCGCGTCGATGCACGCGAGTTTGTGATTGCGGATATTCCGGGTCTGATTGAAGGTGCAAGCGAAGGCATCGGCCTTGGCGACCGCTTCCTCGGTCACGTCGAGCGTACCCGCGTGCTTCTGCATTTGGTGTCTGCGCAGGAAGACGATGTGGCGAAGGCTTATCAGGTTATTCGCGGTGAACTGGAGGCCTATGAGCATGGTCTTGCCGAGAAACCTGAAATCGTGGCGCTGTCGCAGATCGATACGCTTGATCCGGATGCACGCAAGCAAAAGGTGAAGGCGCTCAAGAAGGCGTGTGGCCGCGATCCGCTGTTGCTTTCGGCCGTTAGCCATGAAGGCTTGAACGATGCGCTGCGCCAGCTGGCTGCCGTCATCGATAAAAGTCGTGCAGTTGAAGCCGGTGCGGCTGAAGAAGAATAACAGTTGAAGATGCGGCGCAGGAACTGAAGACATGCTCAAACAACTCAAAAACTACCGCCGCATCGTTATCAAAATCGGTTCCGCCCTTCTGGTGGACCGCGCGACCGGGCTCAAGCAAAACTGGCTTGAGAGCCTGGGTCAGGACATTGCGGCGCTTCATCATGCGGGCGTCGAAGTTCTGGTGGTTTCGTCCGGTGCTATAGCACTTGGACGTACTGTTCTTGGTTTGCCGAAAAAATCGCTCAAGCTGGAAGAAAGTCAGGCCGCCGCCGCCGCTGGGCAAATTGCGCTCGCAAAAGCCTATGCCGATGTGCTTGGTGGCCATGACATCAAGTCGGGGCAGATTCTGGTGACGCTTTCGGATACAGAAGAGCGTCGCCGTTATCTCAACGCGCGCGCAACGATTGAAACGCTTCTGAAGCTTGGCGCTGTGCCGATCATCAATGAGAATGATACGGTTGCGACAACCGAAATCCGTTATGGCGATAATGATCGTCTTGCAGCCCGTGTTGCCACCATGATGGGGGCTGATCTTCTGATCCTGCTCTCGGATATTGATGGGCTTTATACGGCACCGCCGCATAAGGACCCGAATGCACAGTTTCTTCCGCTCGTTACAACAATCACACCCCAGATTGAGGCGATGGCAGGTGCTGCTGCTTCCGAGCTTTCGCGCGGTGGCATGAAGACCAAGCTTGACGCCGGCAAGATTGCCAATGCGGCAGGCACCGCGATGATTATCACCTCCGGTACACGGATGGGGCCGCTTTCGGCTATTGATCATGGTGAGCGGGCGACATTGTTTGAGCCAGCGCGTGCGCCGGTGAATGCTTGGAAGACCTGGATTTCCGGCAATCTTGAGCCTGCTGGTCGTTTGAAAGTTGATCCTGGTGCAGCCAAAGCGCTGAAATCCGGCAAGTCGCTTTTGCCTGCCGGCGTGAGAGAGATTGAAGGCCAGTTTGAACGTGGCGATACGGTTGCGGTTTTCAATGAAGAAGGCCGGGAAATTGCGCGCGGCCTGATTGCTTATGATGCGGATGATGCGCGCAAGATTGCAGGCCACAAAAGCGATGAGATCAGTGCCATTCTTGGCTATGATGCGCGCAGCGCCATGATCCATCGCAATGATCTGGTGGTACGGGGTATGACCACCACCGAGACTGAAGAAGCGTAAGGGGAAGAGGATGTTGAACAAAGTGGATGCCGGAACTGACATCGCAGCCATCATGGCAGAGGTTGGTCGTAAAGCCAGACAGGCAGCGGCTCCGCTATCCATCGCTTCGCCTCAACAGAAAAACAAAGCTCTGCTAGCTGCCGCAGATAGCATTCTTGCAAGCAAAGATGCCATTCTGAGAGCCAACAAGCTTGATCTTGCCAGTGCCGCCGAAAGCGGCATGGCGGCTTCGTTTGTTGATCGGCTGACACTGGATGACGGTCGTATTCAGGCGATTGCCGACGGCATTCGCGCTATTGCTGAATTGAATGACCCAGTCGGTGAAGTGATTGCCGAATGGGATCGTCCGAATGGTCTGCATATCGAGCGCGTTCGTACACCATTGGGCGTCATCGGTGTGATTTATGAAAGCCGTCCCAATGTGACGGCAGATGCTGGCGCGCTATGCCTTAAGGCTGGCAATGCGGTCATTTTGCGCGGCGGATCAGACTCCGCGCATTCGTCGGCAGCCATCCACAAGGCGCTGGTTGCGGGACTGGAGGCAGCGCAATTGCCTGCCGATGCTATCCAGATCGTGCCGGTTACAGACCGTGCGGCGGTTGGCGAAATGCTCAAAGGTCTGAATGGCGCGATTGACGTGATTGTCCCTCGCGGCGGCAAAAGCCTCGTGGCGCGGGTGCAATCGGAAGCGCGCGTGCCGGTTTTCGCGCATCTTGAAGGCATCTGTCATCTATATATCGACAAGTCGGCTGATCTCGACATGGCGCGTGCGATTGCGGTGAATGCCAAGATGCGCCGCACCGGCATTTGCGGTGCAACCGAAACCTTGCTTGTGGATCGCGGAGTGGCTCAAACGCATCTGGTGCCGGTTCTTGAAGATCTGGCTGCCAAGGGTTGTGAAATTCGCGGCAGCGACGAAGTGCGAGCACTGTATACAAGTGCCAAGCCTGCCAGCGAAGAAGACTGGTCGACCGAATATCTCGATGCGATTATTTCGGTGGCGCTGGTCGATGGTGTTTCGGGCGCGATTGAGCATATCAACCGTTACTCCTCGCACCACACCGAAGCGGTTGTGGCTGAGGATGCGGATGTCGTTATGCGCTTCTTCAACGAGATCGACTCTGCCATTCTTCTGCACAATGCCTCGACGCAGTTTGCAGATGGTGGTGAGTTCGGCATGGGCGCTGAAATTGGTATCGCAACGGGCAAGATGCACGCGCGTGGTCCGGTTGGGGTCGAGCAGCTGACTTCCTTCAAATATCATGTTCGTGGAAACGGACAGGTCAGAGGCTGATGCGTTTTGGCTTCGGGCTTCCCGCATTAAAAACGCGTTATCCGGGCGTCGATGCGCGTTATTTGCGTATGCCACATGTCGAAAAGGGCATGACGGTCGGCCTGTTTGGCGGCTCGTTCAACCCACCACATGGTGGCCATGCGCTAGTCGCTGAAATCGCTATTCGACGGCTAAAGCTTGATCAGCTCTGGTGGATGGTGACGCCCGGCAATCCGCTGAAGGATAAGCGCGAACTTGCACCGCTTTCTGAACGGTTGGAGCTGAGCGAGCATGTGGCCAGCGATCCGCGCATCAAGGTGACGGCACTGGAAGCAGCGTTTAACGTGCGCTACACAGCCGACACTCTGGCGCTGATTGCCAAGGCCAATCCCGGCGTGCATTTCGTCTGGGTTATGGGCGCAGACAATCTCGCATCGTTTCATCGCTGGCAGCGCTGGCGTGAGATTGCGCAGACGTTTCCGATCGCAGTTATTGACCGACCGGGTTCGACCTTGGCCTATCTGTCATCGCGGATGGCGCAGACCTTTTCCCGCAGCCGGTTGGATGAACATTACGCGCCAATTCTGGCGCGGCGCTCGCCACCGGCATGGACCTTTATTCACGGACCGCGATCATCGCTTTCGTCGACGGCGCTCCGCAAACAAAAACTGAAAAAGTGAATGGGCTTATCACCCCAAAAAGCTTGAAAGAATGCAAGGACTCTGCCTATCTTAGGCATGTGCGGTGCTTATAACTGCCGTACTGCGTTGTTCTTGACAGAAAGGAACTACACTGAGAACAGCAATTGAGAAGAAGGCTCACCACGCGCCTTCAGCGGTCGGGATGAACGAAACAGCTTTCGTGTCCCAGACCTTCGACGCGGCTTTGGCCAGTCTCGAAAACTCCAAAGCAGAATCTATTATTCCCATCGACATTCGCGGAAGATCTTCGATCGGCGATTTTATGATCGTCGCGTCTGGTCGTTCGCATCGTCATGTGACGGCTGTCGCTGACCATCTTTTGCAGGCGCTTCGCGAAATGGGCTGCAAAGATATGCGGGTCGAAGGACTCGAAGGTGGGGATTGGGTTCTCATCGATACTGGTGATATTGTCGTCCATATTTTCCGCCCGGAAATCCGTGATTTCTACAATCTGGAAAAAATCTGGATCAACGACGATTTCGAAGATCAGCGCGCATCGGGAACGGTGCACTGATTGGAGCGCATCCTGAAAAGTGTGAAACGGTTTTCGGATAAAGATGCGCGTTAAAAGAAAGAGTTAGAGCGTTGCTCTCTGTTTTTATGAGATCCAGATGCGCTCTAAGTCGTAAGAGGACGCGATGCGTGTGAGTGTGATGGCCGTGGGCCGGATGAAAGCCGGCCCCGAGCGGGAGTTGGTCGAGCGTTATTTTGACCGTTTTTCCAAGGCGGGCCCACCGCTTGGGCTCGAATTCGCCGGTGTGAGCGAAATTCCCGAAAGTCGCGGACAAACGGCTGAACTGCGCAAGGCCGAAGAAGCACAGCGTATCCATGAAGCACTGGATAATGGTGCTGCTCTTATCCTGCTTGATGAGCGCGGCAAGGCGCTTGGCTCGGAAGCTTTTGCTGAACGCATTGGCCGTATGCGTGATGCTGGTAAGCGTCAGCTGATTGTCGCCATTGGTGGCCCGGATGGACACGATCCCGCTTTGCGTTCGCGTGCCGATCTGGTTCTGGCGCTCGGTGAACTGACTTGGCCGCATCAGATAGCCCGCATTCTGGTTGCTGAACAATTATATCGCGCGGCGACGATTCTTGCGGGTCATCCCTATCATCGGTCCTAATTATTTCACGTTCTTCTAATAGCTAATGCGACGGGTCGGGTTTCGTAACTGCCTCGTGCATCATCTGAAGAATTACATGTCGCTTTCATCGACGAATAAAACGCTGCCGCAGATCGTCTTTGTGACCGATCACGGGTTTCTCAAACCAACACTTGTGGCGATGTGGGGCGTTCTGCGTCACTTGTCTGTCCCCAGCATCATCCATTTCTGGGGTGATGGACTAAGTGAGCAGGATTGGGAAGCTGTGCATCGGGTCGCTTCCACCAATCCGTCAGTTACGTTGAATAGCCTTTCTCTGACGAGCGCTGATCTTGAGGGCGCAAAGGGCCCAACGGCTTATATTTCGGCGGCATCTATGGGGCGTTTGCATATTCCGGCCCGAATTTCAGGGCGCGTTCTTTATATTGATGGCGACACGCAGGTGGTGGGTGATGTCGCCCCACTTTTCGGCCTTGATCTCAAAGGCTGCCCGATTGGCGCGGTGCGCGATTGTGTTGTGGCGAAATGGTCTTCACGTAGCCTCAAGGTGCGCGAAAAATGTTTGCCGCGTGTGCGTGAGTTACAGGAATTGATGCAGCAAAGCGATATATCGCGCTATTTCAATTCCGGCGTTCTGCTGCTTGATACGGATGCCATTCGGGCAGAGCCGGAACTACATCAGGCAATGCAAGATCTTGTTCGTGCGTCCGCGTGTCCATTGGGCGATCAGGACCATCTCAACAATGTTTTTCGGGATCGCGTACATCTGCTCAACCCGGCTTATAATTCTTCATGGAGCCGGGCTGCCAGGCAGCGGCGCCACATTGCCCGGCTTGGTGGCGATGTCGAGGAAAGTAAATCTGTGCCGGATATCATTGTTCATTTCCATGGTCCGGAAAAGCCATGGAAGCGGCCACGCCGCGATCTTTGGAAACACCGCGCCCGCGCCGTCTGGCGCTATCGGCGTGAAATGCAACAATATGTGCAGAGTTACCCTGATCTTGCGCCGTAATTGCGCGCAGTTTCACCAGAAATGACGAATAGGACCAATGGCCGAGGCGAAATTTTTACGGATTGCTTATAGCTAACAATTCCTTAATGCTCTGCGGCTAGTTTTGGCCTTCTTTTTTCCTGATATAGCAGATCATGAGTTCTTGTCGCCTTTCAAAAATGCCTTTGCTGCCTGCACTCATGCGGGTGGGCTTTGTTGCGACTGCTCTTATGGCAGGCATGCCGCAGGTTTTCGCACAGGAAGCGCTGCAAGAGCAGCGTGAGAAGGCGGCGAGTGAATATGAGCAGCTTACCACCGAATTGTCGGTTACGGGCGATAAGCTCAAGCAGCTTGAAGGCGAAGTTGCAAACCTCAAAAAAGATCAGGTAACGATAACGGCGGCATTGATCCAGTCTGCCAAGACGGACAAGAAATTGCAGCAGGATATTGCTGATAGTGCTGATAAACTGGTTGCGCTGCGGGAGCAGGAAGACGGAATTCGCATCTCGTTGCGGGCGCGGCGTAACGTTCTGTCTGAGGTTTTGGCCGCATTGCAGCGCATGGGCCTGAATCCGCCGCCTGCTATCCTCGTGCGGCCCGATGATGCTTTGGCATCGGTGCGCAGTGCTGTTTTGCTTGGCGCGGTGGTGCCGGAAATGCGTGGGCAGGTGGAGGAACTTGCGGGTGATCTCAAAGACATGCAGCGCGTGACTGCTTCTATCCAGCAGGAGCAGGAAAAATTGAAAACCACGCGCACTGCGCAGGCCGAAGAACAGAAGCGGCAATCACTTCTTCTTGAAGAAAAAAAGAAATTGCAGGCCCAATCCGAGCAGGAAATGGATGCGCAGCGCAAGCGTTCGGAAGAACTTGCCGCAAAAGCGGGCAGCCTCAAGGAGTTGATCGACGGACTGGATAAGCAGATGGCTGGCGTGCGTGATGCAGCCGATGCAGCCCGCAAGGCCGAGGCCGAGCGTCTGGCGAAGGCCCGTGAAAAGGCCGGAGAAACAACGCCTGATGTTGGCCGTCTGGAGGCGCAGCTTGACTTTGCATCCTTGCGTGGAAGGTTGATTTTGCCTGCTTCTGGCAAGTTGATCCGCCATTTTGGTGACAAGGATGGTGTCGGCGGCAACATGATGGGGCAGATTGTCGAAACTTTGCCTGCTGCCACGATTACGTCACCTTCCGATGGCGTAGTATTATATGCGGGTACATTCAGATCTTATGGGCAACTCTTGATCCTTGATGCTGGCAATGGCTATCATATCGTGATGGCAGGCATGGGCCGAATCGACGTGGCGCAAGGTCAGTTTGTTCTTGCCGGGGAGCCGGTCGGCGCGATGGGTGAAAAACTTCTCGCAAGTGTTGCACCCATTGAAGTGGGCAATGGCGCGCCATTGCTTTACATTGAGTTTCGAAAAGATGGAAAACCCGTTGATCCGGCCCCGTGGTGGTCCGAGCGGCTTTCTGGAAGGACACAAAATGATACGTAAACTGTCGCTGCTGTTCGCCGGAGCCCTTCTGGGGGCGTCAGCCATGGTGATGGTTCAGGGCGCGCCTGCTTCCACGGCCTTTGCGGCAGCGGGGAAAGACAGCGATGTCTATAAGGACCTGGCTCTCTTCGGTGATATTTTCGAGCGCGTGCGTCAGCAATATGTGACGCCCCCCGATGACAAGAAGCTGACGGAAAGCGCGATCAATGGCATGTTGACGTCGCTTGATCCGCATTCTTCCTATCTCAACCCGGAAGCCGCACAGGACATGCGCGTGCAGACCAAGGGCGAGTTCGGCGGGCTTGGCATCGAAGTCACCATGGATAATGACCTCGTGAAGGTCATCGCGCCCATTGATGATACGCCTGCTTCCAAAGCCGGCGTTCTTGCGGGTGATCTGATCAGCAAGATCGATGGACAGGAAGTCCGTGGTCTCAGCCTCGCTGATGCTGTTGAAAAGATGCGCGGTGAGGTCGGTTCCCCGATTGAACTCACGCTGATCCGTCAGGGTGCGGACAAGCCAATCACGCTTAAGATTGATCGCGCGGTGATCAAGGTGAAGGCTGTTCGTTCGCGTATCGAAAACGATGTCGGCTATCTGCGTGTGATTTCCTTTACCGAACAGACGTCGGATGATCTCAAGAAAGCGATCAAGGATATTCAGGAAAAGGTGCCTGCTGACAAGCTCAAGGGCTATGTGCTTGACTTGCGGCTTAATCCGGGTGGTCTACTTGATCAGGCGGTAGCTGTTTCTGACACCTTCCTTGACAAGGGTGAGATCGTTTCGACCCGTGGGCGTGATCCGCAGGATGTGACGCGCTTTGATGCCCATAAAGGTGATCTTACAAACGGCAAGCCACTGATTGTCTTGATCAATGGCGGCTCGGCTAGTGCGTCCGAAATCGTTGCCGGTGCGTTGCAGGATCATCGCCGTGCGACCGTGCTGGGTACGCAGTCCTTTGGTAAGGGTTCTGTGCAGACCATCATTCCGCTTGGTGAGAATGGCTCGTTGCGTTTGACGACCGCGCTCTATTACACACCATCCGGCAAGTCGATTCAGGGCAAGGGTATTACCCCGGACATCAAGGTTGAACAGCCGCTGCCGCCTGAAATGCGTGGCGAAGATGTTGTGCGCGGCGAATCCGAGCTGAAAGGCCATATCAAAGGCAATGAAGAAGATGATGCCGGTTCGGGATCTGCTGCTTATGTGCCGCTTGAGCCTAAGGACGATGTTCAGCTCAATGACGCGCTGAAACTTTTGCGTGGTGAAGTTGCCAATGCAGCCTTCCCGCCAGACCCGAAAAAGAGCGTTCTGAACTAATCAGCAGTCACGCTTGAAGGAGAAATAAAGCGCGGGAGTTCAGGCTTCCGCGTTTTCTTTTTGTCGCAGTTCAATGCCATTGAAACGCTATGAATTGCCGCATAACACTTGATTTAAACGCATGCATACGGAGATACCATGTCGAAGCACAAAGGCCCTGTCGATCCTGAAAGCCTGCCATATCGTCCCTGTGTTGGGTTGATGGTGCTCAATAAAGCGGGTCTTGTCTGGGCCGGGCGACGCATTGTCATTCCGGGTGACGAAATGGATGGTGCAACGCAGCTCTGGCAAATGCCGCAGGGCGGCATTGACAAGGGCGAAGACCCAGCTGTGGCATCGCTGCGTGAGCTTTATGAAGAAACCGGCATGAAGTCTGTGTCACTGCTTGAAGAAGCGCCGAACTGGATCAATTACGACCTGCCAGCGCGTCTCGTTGGGCATGCGCTGAAAGGCAAATATCGCGGACAGACCCAGAAATGGTTTGCCTATCGTTTTGAGGGTGATGAGAGCGAAATCGCGATCAATCCGCCGCCCGGTGGCCATACGGCTGAGTTTGAGGAATGGGCGTGGAAGCCAATGCGGGAACTGCCGGAATTGATCGTGCCGTTCAAGCGCAAGGTTTACGAAGAAGTCGTCAGCGCTTTCCAGCATCTCGCGCCTTAGAATGCAAGCCTCTTGCCAGTAAGCCCGACTCATAGTCAACTCACCGCAAATGCGTCGTGGATGCGTTCTCAGAGGGAGAAATTCTTATGGATGGTATGAGTCTTCTTGTATTCCTGTTCGTTGGTCTTATTGCCGGCTGGCTGGCAGGCAAGGTCGTGCAGGGTGGTGGTTTTGGTGTTATCGGCAATATTATTGTGGGTGTGATCGGCGCCTTTTTTGCGGGTTGGCTGCTGCCGCGTCTTGGCTTTTCGGTTGGCGGCGGCGTGGTTGCCTCAATCGTCAATGCCTTTATCGGCGCTGCCATCCTTCTGATAATCCTGCGGATCGTCAAACGCGTCTGACGACCTCGGATTACTGCGGTCGGATTGCGCTCTCTACCAATCATCATAATGGCCCGGTTTTAAGGACCGGCCAGCATCTTTCAAAGCTTAAGAAGAATGACACCGAATTCGAAGCTATCGCTTGGCTTGGCTCTGACTGCATCCGCTGGTTTCGTTGATGCAATTGCCTTCCTGCAACTGGGCGGTTTCTTTGCATCGTTCATGAGTGGCAACACCACGCAACTTGGGACTGCGATTGCCGGGCAGCCGGGCGTGCAGGGCGAGGTCCTGATCTGGTTTCCCGCTATCCTGATTGTCCTGTTTTTCCTGGGCGCTTTCTTCGGAACACTTGTCGTTCGCGCTTACGGTCGTGCGGGTAGTCTTTATGTGATGGCCAGTGTGGTAGCGATTTTATTGTTGGTTGGCGTCTTGCGGCGCGAAGGCGCAATGTTTATCCAGCCGGTCCTGCTACTTGCCGCCGCAATGGGCGCGCAAAACGCGGCCGTACAACCGATTGGCGCCGCCCGTCTGGGTGTAACTTACGTGACGGGCACGCTTTTTAATGCTGCTGCCGATCTTGCCTGTTCGCTGCGCGGTGAAACACCGAAGTGGCGGTGGTTGCAGCATGTCGCGGTTTGGCTGGCCTTGATGCTTGGTGCTGTCGGCGGTGGCCTCGGCCATTATTTTATTGGTCTTGATGCCTTGTTCGTACCCGCCGCGATGATTGTCGGGGCCATGGTTGTCTATATGAAGGTTAGCTAAAAAGCGATTTTTCGTTTTCGACCAGTTCTGAAATCAACGCGGAAACTGCCGTCACGCGGCGAAGCGTGCGTGCGGATTCGTGATAGGTTAGCCAATAGGCGCGGCGGATGGTGCGATCGGGAAACAGCGGCACGAGATCAGGATCGGCGCGTGCGATGAACGCATGAAGAATGCCGATACCTGCACCGGCCCGCACGGCTTCCACCTGACCCAGTGCGCTCGACACTTCAAAATCTGGTTTCCAGTCGCGGCAAATCTCCGATGCATAGGCAAGTGATGGATTAACCACAAGGTCTTCAACATAACCGATCAGTCTGTGACCGCTCAATTCATCCGTGCTTTGCGGTGTCCCATGCTCTTCGAGATAGCTGCGATGGGCATAAAGACCAAGCGTATAATCCACCAGCCTGCGGGCAATCAGCCTGCCTTGCTCAGGTCGTTCAACGGTAATCGCGATATCGGCTTCACGCCGCGACAGCGAGAACGAACGCGGCACTGGAACCAGCTGAATGGTGAGATCGGGATATTGCTGCGTCAGGCGCGCAAGCCGGGGCGCAAGAAAATTGACCCCAAAGCCATCCGGCGCGCCGATCCGCACCGTGCCGGAGACGGCAACATCGGCATTGCCAACCTGCGCGCGGGCGGAAAGCATCTCTGCTTCCATGCGTTCGGCTGCTAAGAGAAATTCTTCGCCTGCCTGTGTGAGTGTGGAGCCGTTGGTGCGGCGTGTCAGAAGGGTCGTTGAAAGTGCGGTTTCAAGAGCGGTCAGACGGCGTGCAACCGTGGTGTGGTTAAGGCCCAATCTTTTGGCCGCACCCAGAATCTGCCCCGAGCGTGCAACGGCGAGAAAAATACGAATATCATCCCAGTTCATGGCATTTTGCCTCCCTATGATTTTGTACTATAAAAAATGCACAACGGATACGCTTTTCAGTGCCTTGCAATCATGAATTTGCAGAGTCAGGATAGGCCTTAAGAAGGCGGTCTTTTGCTGCCTCAAGGGATAAACACAAGGGAGGCGTTTTCATGCGCACTGTAGGACATTTCATCGGCGGCAAGCATGTTGCTGGCAAAAGCGGTCGCACGGCTGATATTTATCAGCCGCTGGATGGCACGGTTCAGGGTACTGTGGCGCTGGCCACCAAAGATGAAGTGCGTGCGGCGGTCGAAAATGCCAAGGCAGCGCAACCAGCATGGGCTGCAACCAACCCGCAGCGCCGCGTGCGCATTCTGCGCAAGTTCCTCGAACTTGTTGAAGCAGAATATGACAGCCTTGCTGAATTGCTGGCACGCGAACATGGCAAGACGATTGCTGACGCGAAGGGCGACATTCAGCGCGGTCTCGAAGTGGTGGAAGTCTGCCTCGGTTCCGCGCACATGCTCAAAGGCGAATTCACTGACAATGCAGGCACGGGCATCGACACCTATTCGATGCGACAGCCGCTCGGTGTTGTAGCCGGTATCACGCCGTTCAACTTCCCGGCCATGATCCCGCTCTGGAAAGCTGGCCCGGCGATTGCCTGCGGCAATGCTTTCGTGCTCAAGCCATCGGAACGTGATCCGGGTGTGCCGATGCGTCTGGCTGAACTGTTCATGGAAGCTGGCCTTCCGGCTGGTATTTTCAACGTCGTCAATGGCGACAAGGATGCGGTCGATGCGCTGCTCGACGATAAGGATGTTCAGGCCATCGGTTTCGTTGGTTCGACACCGATTGCGCAATATATCTATGGTCGTGGCTGCTCAAACGGCAAGCGCGTTCAGTGCTTTGGCGGTGCCAAGAACCACATGCTGATCATGCCGGATGCCGATATCGATCAGACGGTCGATGCGCTGATTGGCGCCGGTTACGGTTCAGCAGGCGAACGCTGCATGGCGATCTCTGTTGCGGTTCCGGTTGGTGAAGACACTGCAAACCGTCTTATGGAAAAGCTGATTCCACGCGTTGAAGCGCTGAAAATTGGCCCATCAACGGACAATTCCGCCGATTTTGGTCCGGTTGTTACCAAGGCAGCACTTGAGCGCATTCGTGGCTATGTCGATCTCGGCGTTGAGGAAGGCGCAAAGCTCGTCGTTGATGGCCGTGGCTTCAAGATGCAGGGTTATGAGAATGGCTTCTATATGGGCGGCTGTCTGTTTGATCATGTAACGCCGGATATGCGCATTTATAAGGAAGAAATTTTTGGCCCGGTTCTTTCGGTTGTTCGCGCCAAGAACTACGAAGAAGCGCTCGCTCTGCCAAATGAACATGAATATGGCAATGGCGTTGCCATCTTCACCCGCGACGGTGATGCAGCGCGTGATTTTGCCAGCCGTGTTCAGGTCGGCATGGTCGGCATCAACGTGCCGATTCCGGTTCCGATTGCCTACTACACCTTTGGTGGCTGGAAGGCTTCGGGCTTCGGCGATCTCAACCAGCACGGCCCGGATGCATTCCGCTTCTACACCAAGACCAAGACAGTTACCTCTCGCTGGCCTTCCGGCGTGAAGGATGGTGCAGAGTTTGTCATCCCGACGATGAAATAACTCATTCTGTTTTCAAGTGAGAAAGCCCCGCCCATGACTTCTTCATGGGCGGGGCTTTCTTTTGTTGCGCAATCTTTGTGTCATGACATCCACTTTTCGCTTTTACGCGCTAATTAAAGGCATAGAGTTGTAGCGATTATCAGGAGTGAGATTTATGAGTGCAAAAACCAACCATCGTATTGTCCTTGCATCGCGTCCCGAAGGACGGCCGACTGCGGAACACTTTCGACTTGAAACGGCAGAGATTCCTGCGTTGGGCGAAGGTCAGGTGTTGCTCAAAATCCGCTATCTGTCGCTTGATCCTTATATGCGTGGGCGCATGAGTGCGGCAAAATCCTATGCAGCGCCCGTTGAGATCGGTGCTGTCATGGAAGGTGGAACCGTTGGCGAAGTGGTGGAAAGTAAAAGCGCAGGCTTTGTTCCGGGCGATTTCGTTCTCTCTTATTCCGGTTGGCAGAGCTATGCGGTTGCCGAGGCATCCACATTGCGTAAACTCGATCCAAAGCAAGTGCCTGTCACCACGGCGCTCGGTGTTATGGGCATGCCAGGCTTCACCGCTTATTCCGGCCTGTTGACGATCGGGCAGCCGAAAGAGGGTGAAACAGTTGTGGTTGCAGC
Source organism: Brucella sp. TWI559 (assembly GCF_039674265.1). NCBI lineage: Bacteria > Pseudomonadati > Pseudomonadota > Alphaproteobacteria > Hyphomicrobiales > Brucellaceae > Brucella > Brucella sp. TWI559. The sequence goes on along the minus strand of NZ_JBDJNE010000019.1, from coordinate 24,481 downwards.
TGCGACCGGACCCGTCGGTTCTGCCGTGGGCCAGATTGCCAAGCTCAAAGGTGCGCGCGCAGTCGGTATCGCCGGTGGGCCGGACAAGTGCAAAGCACTGATTGATGATTTCGGCTTTGATGCAGCGCTTGATCATCGTTCCGATAATTTTGCGCAGGAGCTGGCGTTGGCTTGCCCGAAAGGCATTGATGTTTACTTCGAGAATGTCGGCGGTAAGGTTTTTGATGCTGTGCTGCCGCTACTTAATCCCTTTGCACGTGTTCCGGTGTGTGGACTGATTGCACAATATAATCAGAACGGCGCTTTTGACGGGCCGGACCGGCTGCCATTGCTCATGCGTGACATTCTCACCAAAAGCATGACAATTCGCGGCTTTATCGTGCGGGATTTTGCCGACCAAGGGCCAGCATTCCAGCGCGACATGGCAAAGTGGGTTGCAGATGGTCAGGTGCGCTACCGTGAGGACATCGTGGTCGGGCTTGAAAATGCGCCCAAAGCTTTCATTTCCATGCTGGAAGGCGGCAATTTTGGTAAGCTGATCGTAAAACTGAATTGATCAGACAATATTCTGCTTGCAGAACGGCAATCAGGACGTGATGTTGCATAGTGTGTCCACGATACGAGTCTTTTCTTGAGGGCAGGCAGATTATGGGTGAGCGCCAGCAGGCGGGCATAGGTGAGGGTGGCAGTCCGGGACGCGAGCGTCAGGACGAGGCCCAGCGCATTCTTGAACGTCTGGAGCGCGAGCAAACCGGCGCTGGAGGTATTGTTCGGCGCGGGTTTGCCCGTACCGCAAGCCATCTTGCTGCCAATGATGCCCCGGAGGATGACAAAATCGAACTCTGGGCTACCCGCGTCGGGCGCGGGCTGGGCCTTATCATCACGCTGGCGATTATCGTCTGGCTCATTTCTTACCTCATGCAAAGCCAGGTTTAACATGACGCTTTCTGCGCCTTCGGACGCGACAACCGTTCTTGTCATCTCAAGCCATGTCGTGCGCGGTTCTGTTGGAAACCGCGCTGCCGTTTTCGCTTTGGAAACGCTCGGATTTCCCGTCTGGGCCGTGCCCACAGTCGTGTTGCCGTGGCATCCCGGCCATGGTCCTGCCGGGCGTATCGTGCCGCCTGCCCAAGAGTTTGCAACACTGATGCAGGATCTTGAACGCGCACCGTGGCTCGGCGAAGTTGGGGCTATCCTCACAGGCTATCTGGGCCACCCCGAACAGGCGGCAGCCGTGGCGGGGCTGGTAAAAAAGGTCAAAGAGCGCAATCCCAACGCGCTTTATCTTTGCGATCCGGTCATTGGCGATCAGAAGGGGCTTTATGTTCCGGAAGCGACAGCCGTCGGTATTCGCGATCACTTGATACCCCTTGCCGATATTGCAACGCCCAATCGCTTCGAGTTGTCATGGCTGACGGGTGTTGAACTTGAAGACAACAAAGCATTGATGGAAGCGGCCCTTGATACGGGGCCAGCAACCATGCTGGTGACATCGGCTTTTCCATTGATGAGTGGCAGTATCGGCAATATTCTGCTCACGCCAACCCTTGCGCTGATGGCGGAGCATCGATGCGTCGATGGGCCGACCAATGGTCTGGGCGATCTGACATCAGCGGTGTTTCTCGCGCGCAGGCTTGCGGGCTTTTCAGAAGAAAAAACTCTGCAAAGCACAACGGCGGCGGTGTTTGAGATCATGGCCCGTTCAGCAAAACGCGGCGCTGATGAATTGATGCTTGAAGCGGATGCCTCCAGTCTCGCAACGCCTATGGCAATGGTACAGATGAGGCGGCTCGTCCATCCGACCAAGGGATTGCGTGCATAGAACGGTTCAAATTTTGATTGCTCTGTGTTTTCGATAGGGATAATGGAAAGCCATGGCTGATATTCCAGATTCACTCCTCGCCGGTTACCAGACCTTTATGAGCGAGCATTTCGCGTCTGAAACGGCACGTTATAAAGAACTCGCTGAAAAAGGTCAGGCACCACAGACCCTTGTCATTGCCTGCTGCGATTCCCGTGCCGCTCCAGAAACAATTTTCAATACGGCACCGGGCGAAATTTTCGTTCTTCGGAATGTTGCCAATCTTATTCCGCCTTACGAGCCGGATGGTGAATTTCATGCGGCGTCTGCTGCACTCGAATTTGCAGTCCAGAGCCTTAAGGTGAAGAACATCGTTGTCATGGGGCATGGCCGATGCGGCGGCATCAAGGCGGCCCTTGATACGCAAAGCGCACCACTTTCACCGAGTGATTTTATCGGAAAATGGATGAGCTTGATTGCGCCTGCGGCGGAAACGGTCAATGGCAATGATCTGATGACGCAGAGCGAGCGTCAGACAGCGCTTGAGCGTATTTCGATCCGCTATTCGCTCAATAATCTGCGCACATTTCCATGTGTCGATATTCTTGAGAAGAAGGGCAAGCTCACCCTTTATGGCGTATGGTTCGATATTTCGACCGGCGAGCTGTGGGTGATGGATCAGCAGTCCGGTGACTTCAAAAGACCAGAAGTTTCGCTCGAAAAGGCACCGGAAACGGCAGCATAAAAAAAGCCCCGAAAATCGGGGCTTTTCTCTATTCAGACTATGGCGAAACAGCGCGTTGTTTCACCATAGGTATGATTATTTATCGATTGCCTTACCCATTTCAGCAATGGCACGCTGGTAGACCTGTGCAGCATTCCAGCCTTGAATTGCACCATAGTTTGGTTCGCCCGGCTGATAACCGGCACCGCGCTTCCAGCCATGACCGACGAGGAAGTTGGCGGTCGAATAAAGGGCGTCAGCTTTCGAGCGCGCCATGTCGATATGACCGCTGCCATCACCGTCTACGCCGTATTTCAGCACGTTGACCGGCAGGAACTGGGTCTGGCCGATTTCGCCATGCATGGCACCGACCGCATTCGGATCAAGATCCTGATTGTCGATGAGCTTGAGCGCTGCATAAAGCTGGTTGGTGAAGTAGTCGCTGCGGCGGCAATCATAAGCAAGCGTTGCAACTGCGGAAAGCGTGTGCTGCTTGCCGAGATAGGCGCCGAACCCGGTTTCCATGCCCCAGATCGCGATCAACGGGCCAGCAGGAACGCCATAACGCTTTTCAATGGCTGCGAAGAGAGCTGCATTCTGCTTTTTGATCGATCTGCCGCGCTGGATGATGGTGTTTGCACCGCGCTTCTGCATAAACTGATCAAAAGAAAGCTTGAAGCTCTTCTGATTGCGATCGGCATTGATGGTTGCCTGCGCATATTTCGTCTTGGCCAGAGCATCAAGCGAACGCTTGCCAAGGCCGCGTGACTGCGCTTCCTTGATCGTCTGCTGAAGCCAGGCATTGTAGCCGGCACCATTGTTGCCGCACTGGGCTGCTTCAACGATGCTGGTTCCAGCCATCATACCCACTGCAAAAACTGCTGCTGTCGTCCAAATCCGGCCCTTGGCAAACAATGCCATTCGTTTCTCCTTTGGAGTTGATTCTACCTCGGCGCGAATTTGCCATTCTTTACACCGAATGTCATGCCGCAATGACGCGTAAGGCTTATGGCACGGCGGCGCGCTTATAGTCCTTTTTTCACGTATTCTTCAAATTTTGGTAAATTGGAACCAAATCACTTGCTTTGAGGTGCAATTTGTTGGTTACACATTGCCGTTTTCCGCCTTTTGCTTGACATTACGGGCTGAAGCCCCTAAAGCCTCACCCAATCTATCCGCGATCTTCAGAACGCGAGCCACCGACCGGGACCCATTTGGTATAAAGAGATCCCGGAGGTCCACATCCGACAGCGCGATGCGCCCTCGGGTGCTGTATCGCTTTGGTCGGTTCTTGAACTGCCTGGATCAAAGGACAAGGAAACACAATGTTTGAATCACTTCAGGAGCGTCTTGGCTCCATTTTGAACGGCCTGACTGGACGCGGCGCTCTTTCTGAAAGCGACGTGACGGCTGCGCTGCGCGAAGTGCGGCGTGCGCTGATTGAAGCCGACGTTTCGCTGGAAGTGGTTCGTTCATTCACCGACCGTGTTCGTGAGAAGGCGGTTGGTGCTGAAATTCTCAAAAGCATCAAGCCCGGCCAGATGGTCGTTAAGATCGTTCATGACGAGCTTATCGAAATGCTGGGCACAGAAGGTGTCACGGTTGATCTGAATGCACCGGCACCTGTCGTCATTATGATGGTCGGCCTTCAGGGTTCGGGTAAGACGACCACCACGGGTAAGCTCTCCAAGCGTCTGACAGAGCGTCAACGCAAAAAGGTGTTGATGGCGTCGCTTGATACGCGTCGTCCGGCAGCACAGGAACAGCTTCGTCAGCTTGGCATCCAGACCTCTGTCGATACATTGCCAATCATCGCTGGCCAGTCGCCGGTTGAGATCGCTAAGCGCGCTGTTCAGGCTGCAAAGCTCGGCGGTCATGATGTGGTTATTCTTGATACCGCTGGTCGCACGCATATTGACGAGCCGCTGATGGTGGAAATGGCGGATATCCGCAAAGCCGCCAATCCGCATGAAATTTTGCTTGTGGCAGACAGCCTCACCGGTCAGGACGCCGTTAATCTGGCACGCAACTTCGATGAGCGCGTCGGCATTACCGGTATCGTTCTCACCCGTATGGATGGCGATGGCCGTGGCGGTGCAGCCCTTTCGATGCGCGCCATCACCGGCAAGCCGATCAAGCTGATCGCCACCGGTGAAAAGATGGATGCGCTTGAGGAGTTCTATCCCAAGCGTATTGCCGACCGTATTCTTGGCATGGGCGACATCGTTTCACTCGTTGAAAAAGCTGCTGAAAACGTCGACGCGGAAAAAGCCGCTGCGATGGCCAAGAAGATGCAGTCGGGCAAGTTCGATCTCAACGATCTTGCCGATCAGCTGGGCCAGATGAAAAAGCTCGGTGGTATGGGCAGCATTATGGGCATGATGCCCGGCATGGGCGGAATGAAGGACAAGGCTGCGGCAGCCGGTCTTGACGACAAGGTCTTTGATCGTCAGCTCGCCATTATCGGCTCGATGACCAAGGCTGAGCGCGCCAATCCCGACCTTCTCAAGCACAGCCGCAAGCAGCGCATTGCCAAAGGTTCCGGAACCAGTGCTGCCGACATCAACAAGCTTCTCAAGATGCACCGCCAGATGGCCGACATGATGAAAGTTATGGGTAAGGGCAAGGGCGGAATGATGAAGCAGATGATGGGCGGCCTTGCCAACAAGATGGGCCTTGGTGGTCTGGGCGGCGGCATGGGCGGCATGCCTGATCTCTCCAAGATGGACCCAAAGCAGCTTGAAGCGCTTGCCAAGCAGGCAGAAGCAGCCGGTCTTACCAAGGGTGGCGGTTTGCCGGGGCTTCCCGGTGGTGGTCTGCCGGGTTTAGGTGGGCCTAAGCTTCCGGGTCTTGGCGGTGGTCTGCCCGGTTTGCCGAAGAAGAAGTGAGTAAGATGGCTGACGAACAGAACACTGTACCTGCTGAACTTCTCGCATTACGCGCATCCATCGATAATATCGATGCGGCGCTCATCCACATGCTTGCGGAGCGCTTTCGCTGCACCAAGGCTGTGGGTGTCCTGAAAGCCGAGCGCGGCCTCGCTGCTGCTGACCCGGCCCGTGAGAAGCGTCAGGTCGAGCGCCTTCGCGGCCTCGCAGTTGATGCCCATCTCGATCCAGATTTTGCCGAAAAATTCCTGAACTTCATCGTGAAGGAAGTCATTCGGCACCATGAGCATGCCGCTGCCAATCACAGCGGAAACTAAATACCCTAAAACGGTTTAACCTATCGCCCATCAAGGGCAGAATTATTGTCTAAAGGAAAGAAAAAATGGCTCTTAAGATCCGTCTCGCCCGCGCTGGCTCCAAGAAGCGTCCTTACTACCACGTTGTTGTTGCGGATGCTCGCAGCCCGCGTGATGGCCGCTTCATCGAAGCCGTTGGTGCATGGAACCCAATGCTTGCAAAAGACGCTGAACGCGTAAAGCTCGACGCTGACCGTATCCAGCATTGGATTGCACAGGGCGCACAGCCAACCGATCGCGTTCTTCGCTTCCTCGACCAGGCCGGTCTTGCAAAGCGTGAAGCACGCAGCAACCTGACCAAGGGTCTGCCAGGCAAGAAGGCTCAGGAACGTCTCGCTCTTGCCAAGCAGGCTGAAGAAGAAGCTGCTGCAAAAGCTGCTGAAGCTGCAGCCGCCGCTGCTGCTCCTGCTGAAGAAGCTGCAAGCGAATAATTTTTCGCTATTTGCGAACATAAAAAGCGGCGGAGCAATCCGTCGCTTTTTTGTTTGTCTTCTTACATTGGATTAAACAACTGGACGAAAAGCGATTTTTCTCTATCCTGTTGATATAGTGTTTGTATTTGCGACCTGCTGCATATGCGATATAAAATAAGTCTTCAGGCACTGTTTGTGCGCCCTGTTCAGGAGAACACCATGTCGGCTGTGATGGCTATCCGTTCTTTGTCTTTCCGTCGTTTGTTTATTGTCCTTGGGCTAGCCGCTCTTGTGCCGCTGCTGTCGGCCTGTGGTTTCAACACCATTCCAACCAATGATGAAAAGGCGAAAGCTGCATGGAGTGAAGTGCAGAACCAGTACCAGCGCCGGGCTGATCTGGTGCCTAATCTGGTTGAGACTGTGAAGGGCTATGCTGCCCATGAAAAGGACACGCTTCAGGCGGTAATCGATGCACGTGCCAAGGCGACGCAAGTGCAGATCACGCCGGAGACACTTAACAATCCAGAATTGTTCAAGCAATTTCAGGATAATCAGGCCAACCTTACCAGTGCGCTTTCGCGTCTGATGGTCGTCGTGGAGCGCTATCCGGACCTTAAGGCCAACCAGAACTTCCTGGCGCTTCAATCCCAGCTTGAGGGTACGGAAAACCGTATTGCTGTGGCACGCCGCGATTATATCGAGGCTGTGCGCGTTTATAATACGTCGATCCGCACCATGCCGACGATGATCTGGACATGGATATGGTATCGTGATGCTAAGCCAATGCAGACATTCAGCGCGGATGCTGCAAGCCAGAGCGCACCTCAGGTTAACTTTAACAACTGATCGGGAAACCCGTGGCAGCTTTGCTTCCCTTTCGCGCGGCGGCCTTACGTGGCCTGAATGGGCCACGGTTGCTTGCGGCTGTTCTGCTTTTCCTGTTTGCGAGTTTTGTGGCCGTTGGCGCGAATGCGCAGGATGCGACAAAGCCGGCACAGGCATTGACGGGGCGCGTGGTGGATGCAGCGGGGATTATCGATCCCGCTCAGTTGCAGCAACTCACGCAGAAGCTTGCAGACTTTGAAGCAAAGTCCTCCGATCAGGTGGTTGTGGTGACTGTTCCGAGCCTGAATGGCGAGGATATTGAGAGCTATTCCAATCGCTTGTTCCGCGCCTGGGCGCTGGGGCAGAAACAGGAAAATAACGGTATTCTGCTGGTCGTTGCCCCCAATGATCGCAAGGTGCGTATTGAGGTTGGTTACGGGCTTGAAGGCACGATGACGGATGCGCTTTCGAGCGTTATCATCAATGGTACAATCATCCCAGAATTCCGCAGCGGTAATTACTCAGAAGGCATCGTGCAGGGGGTGGATGGTATTCTGTCGGTTTTGTCTGGCGATGCTGCCGAGCTTGAAGCGCGCGCCAAACGGAATGCTCAGACGAGTTCGGGCTCCGGTGATGTCGATTGGGTGTTCGTTATTTTCATCACATTCTGGGTATTGATCTTCTTTGGCGGCTTCGGCATGGCGATCTTGACACCGGTTTTTGGACGCAAGATTGGCCCCGGAAAATATCGCTGGCTTGGTATGGTGGTGGATTTTAATTCCCGTGGCGGTTCCGGCGGCGGTGGCTTTTCTGGCGGCGGTGGCGGCTGGTCATCGGGTGGCAGTGGTGGCGGTGGGTTTTCCGGCGGTGGCGGATCGTCCGGGGGCGGTGGCGCTTCGGGTAGCTGGTAAGGGAGAATTTTGTGCGCGCTAAAAACCTTATCAGTGATCAGGATCACAAACGTATTGCCGAGGCGATCCGTGCTGCTGAAACCAATACAAGTGGTGAAATCTACGCAGTTCTTGCCCGCACCAGTGATGATTATTTCTTCGCGGCCGGTTTTGTTGCGACCTGTGGCATTCTGATCGCTTCGGTGGTCGCGGCGTTCCTTGCGCATTGGTACTGGTTTGACATCAGCCTTCCCATGTTCGGCCTCGCGGTGCTTGCGGCCTTTGCAACGGCTATGTTTTTGCTTTGGCTGGTGCCCTCAATCCGTATTTTACTGGTGCCGCGCCGTATTCGCTATAAGCGCGCACATTTGAACGCGTTACAGCAATTTCTGGCGCGCAATGTCCATATCACGGAACACCGGACCGGCATTTTGCTGTTCGTTTCCATGGCCGAACATTATGCAGAAGTGATTGCCGATGCCGGTATTGATGCACGTGTTGAGCAGGAAGAGTGGAATGGCATCGTTGCAACACTGATACATCATGCCTCGCGTTTGGAAGTTGCAGACGGTTTTGTACTGGCGATTGGGCAGGCGGGGGTGTTGCTGGAAAAACATTTCCCTGCGGGCGAGCACACGATCAACGAGTTGGATGATCACTTGATCGAACTTTAAGTCTGTCTGACAGATTCGGATTCGCCGCTCATTTGTGGCAGAATTGCGCTTTTATGACGTTTACGTAAACCTGGCATGTCCATCCATGGAAAAGCTGGGCGGCATATTTCGAAATTTCTTAAAGCGTTTTCGAAGCTTTGTTCCAAATTAAATGGATTAGATACGAATTTTCTGGCGTTCACTGATTTTTTTGGTTGTTTTCAGCGATTTGTCATCGAAACGCATGTTCAATCTGCTAGTTTGGCGCGCATTGCCATCATGACAGGAGTATCCGACGTGACTGCAAAGCAGGATCGGTCGAGCAAAATTAAGGGTTCCAAGGCAGGCAAGGAGGAGAAGAAGGGAGGAAAGTCGAAGGCGCTTGATGCCTTTTCGCAGCTTCTCTTTGAATGGGCGCCGCCCGAAGATCTTGCGGCCTATGATGCCGCCGCGCTCGATAAGTCTGCCCAGTATGGCTACGAAGCGCTCGAATCCTATCGCAAGGGTAAAAGCATCATCAGCGTCGATAACAGCATCGAACGCCAAGGTCGCGCCGTCAGCGTTATTACCATCGTCAACGACAATATGCCGTTCCTGCTCGACTCGATTATGGGTGAGCTGAACGATCATGTCAGCCAGATTTTCATGGTTGTTCACCCGGTTCTCGACATTGAGCGGGAAAAGGACAGCCTTACAATTTTAGGCGAAGCTTCGCAGCTTGCACCTGCCAAGGGTGTTGAGCGCGTCAGCCTTGTGCAGATTCATCTTCCAGCCCTCGACAAGCAGGCCAAGACTGATCTCACCGCTGCTATCAAGCGTGTGCTCGGACAGGTTCGTTCTGCTGTCAGCGATTGGAAGCCAATGCTCAAGCGTCTTGATGACGCTATCGCCGATTATAAGCGCGTTCAGGAACTGACCCTTGATCCGGCTATGCCGGAGGCAATCGCGTTTCTTGAATGGCTGCGTGATGATCGTTTTATTTTCCTTGGAATGCGCGAACTGACCTTCAAGGGCAAGGGCGACAAGCGTGAGCTCGTGCCGGTCAAGGAGACGCTTGGCATTCTCAATGACAGTGAAGTCCGCGTTCTGCGTAAGGACGACGACGACAAGGCCACGCCGCGCGAGATCACCGACTTCCTTGATAGCAGTGAACCATTGATCGTCACGAAAGCAAATTCGCTGTCGCTGGTGCATCGCAGATCGTATCTTGATTATGTCGGTGTAAAGATCTTTGGTGACAAGGGCGAGGCTATTGGCGAGCTTCGCCTCGTTGGTTTGTTCACCTCTGTTGCTTATGTCAGCTCCGTTGCCAGCATTCCATTTATTCGATCAAAGGCAGATGCAGTTATCCGGCATCTTGGCTTTAACCGCGAAGACCATTCCGGCAAGGCGCTTGTCAATGTGCTGGAAGAATATCCGCGTGATGAGCTGTTCCAGATCGATGTGGAAAGCCTGACGGCCAATGCCGAACTGATTCTGGCACTTGGTGAGCGCCCACGCGTTCGTGCGATCCCGCGTCTGGACCGTTTTGGCCGTTTTGCCACCGTGCTGGTCTATATTCCGCGTGACCGTTACGATTCTGTCGTGCGTGAGAAGATCGGCCATTATCTTGTCGAGATTTATGGCGGCGACAGTTTTGAATTCCATCCGGTCTTTTTGCAAAATGGTCTGACGCGCGTTCAGTTCGTCATCCGCCGTCATGAACGTTCCACGCCGCATGTGGATCGTGATGCGCTGGAAGAAGAAGTGCGTTCGATCGTTCGTACTTGGGAAGACGCGGTGCGTGAAAGCGCGGACAGCGTGGATGCAAAGACCATTGCTCTGGCTTCGAGCTTCCCGCAATCCTATCGCGAAATCTTCACCGCTCCGGAAGCGCTTGTCGATGCAGAGCGCATCGCAGGCCTTAATGCAGAAGCTCCGCTCTTTGTGGACTTCTATCGCTATCGTACCGATGGTCCGGATGCGGTTTCGCTCAAGCTTTATCATCATGGCGCGCCGGTTGCGCTGTCGCAGCGTGTGCCGCTTCTCGAAAATATGGGTTTCCGCGTGGTCAGCGAGCAGACCCTTGACCTTCCGCAAGCGGGTGAGGACGGTGCCGCAGTTTACGTGCATGACATGCAGCTCGTAAACGCCTATGGCGCTCCGGTTGATCTGTCTGATGATGGCGAGATGCTGGAAGATGTGTTCCGCACGGTCTGGGATGGTCTTGCCGACAATGATGGCTATAACGCGCTGGTGCAGACTGCACGTCTCACGGCACGTCAGATCATGATCCTGCGCTCTTATGGCCGTTATCTGCAGCAGGCAGGTATTGCCTATTCGCAAGGTTTCATTGCAGCCGCACTCAACCGCTATCCGGAAATTGCCAGCGATCTTTATTCGCTGTTCGATCTGCGCTTCAACCCGTCGGCCAAGCGTCGTGACGCCGCTGAAAAGAAGCTGGTTGATGCTATCGAAACGGCGCTTCTCGGTGTGCCGAGTGCGGATGATGATCAGATTTTGCGCCGCTTCCGCAATCTGATCGAAGCAACCTTGCGCACCAATGCTTACCAGCCAAATGATGAAGGCAAGCCGCGTGTGACCTTTGCGTTCAAGCTCAATCCACGGCTTGTCGAAGGTCTGCCCGATCCGCGCCCATATCGCGAAATTTTCGTCTATGGCCCCGAAGTGGAAGGTGTGCATTTGCGCTTCGGCGCTGTTGCGCGTGGTGGTCTGCGCTGGTCGGACCGCGCACAGGATTACCGCACGGAAGTTTTGGGCCTCGTCAAGGCACAGCAGGTCAAGAATGCGGTGATTGTGCCGGTTGGTGCCAAAGGCGGCTTCTATCCGAAGCGTTTGCCTGTCGGTGGCGATCGCAATGCTGTGTTTGAAGCCGGTCGTGATGCCTACAAGGTTTTCATCTCCACGCTTCTGTCGGTCACTGACAATATTCATGACAATGATGTTGTGCCGCCTGCGGACGTGGTGCGTCACGACAATGACGATCCTTATTTCGTTGTCGCTGCCGACAAGGGCACTGCAACTTTTTCCGATACGGCCAATGCGATCAGCCAGGCACATGACTTCTGGCTCGATGATGCTTTCGCATCGGGTGGCTCTGCCGGTTACGACCACAAGGGCATGGGCATCACCGCGCGCGGTGCATGGGAAGCCGTGAAGCGGCATTTCCGTGAGTTCAACAAGGATATCCAGACCGAACCGTTCACGGTTGCCGGTGTGGGCGATATGTCGGGCGATGTATTCGGCAACGGTATGCTTTTGTCGGAGCAGATCAGGTTGGTTGCAGCCTTCGATCATCGTGACATCTTCATCGATCCGAACCCGGTTCCGGCAGACGGCTTTGCAGAGCGCAAGCGTCTGTTCGAACTGCCGCGTTCAAGCTGGCAGGATTATGATCGCTCGAAGATTTCGTCAGGTGGCGGTGTCTATAGCCGCAGCCAGAAGACGATCACGCTGTCGGCTGAAGCTGCAAAGGTCATTGGCCTTGGCAAAACTACCGCTTCGCCGCAGGAAATCATGACGGCGATCCTGAAAGCGGAGGTCGATCTTCTGTGGTTCGGGGGTATCGGCACCTATATTCGAGCAGGCAACGAAACGGATGCGCAGGTTGGTGATCGAGCCAATGATGCCATTCGTATCACGGGTTCGGATGTTCGGGCGAAGGTGATCGGCGAGGGTGCCAATCTTGGTGTCACGCAACGCGGACGCATTGAATATGCGCTCAACGGCGGTCGCGGCAATACCGATGCCATCGACAACTCGGCCGGCGTCAACTGCTCCGACGTTGAGGTCAATATCAAGATTGCGCTGGCTGCTGCCATGCGTTCGGGCAAGCTTAAGCGTCCGGCACGCAACAAGCTGCTGGTGAGCATGACCGATGACGTGTCTGAACTGGTGCTGCGCAACAATTATCTGCAGCCACTCGCACTTTCATTGAGCGAACGTCAGGGTCTCACGGAGCTGCCTTATCAGGCTCGCTTCATGGCCGAGCTTGAAGCGCGCAAGCTGCTGGATCGCAAGGTCGAGTATCTGCCATCGGATGCGGTGCTGAATGATCGCCAGAAGTCGGGACAGCCGCTGACGCGTCCGGAACTTGCAGTTCTGCTTGCTTATGCCAAGCTGTCACTGTCGGATGATCTGGTCGCAAGCAAACTGCCTGATGAGCCGTACTTCGAAGAGTTGCTGTTTAGCTATTTCCCGAAGCGTATGGTGAAAACCTATGCCGAGGAAATTTCCAATCACCGTCTGAAGCGCGAAATCGTCGCTACTTTGCTGGCGAACGATATTATCAATCGTGGCGGCATCACCTTCATCAGCCGTCTGGCCGATACGACGGGCAAGTCGCCTGCCGATATTGTCCGCGCTTATGTGGCGGTGCGCGATGGCTTTGAGATCAATGCGATCTATGACGCGATCGATGCGCTCGATAACAAGGTGACGGGTGATGTGCAGAACCAGTTCTATCACCTGGTTGGCGAGATGTTGCTTGCAACGACCGCCTGGGTTCTGCGCAACGACACCACGCGTGCAAACCTGACAGAGCTGGTGAACACCATCACCACAGCACGTGCGGCGCTTGAGCCACGCTTTGATGGTCTGATGCCGGATTACCTGATCGATGCGGTGCAGGCAGACAAGGCAGCCTTTGTTGAAAAGGGTGCGCCTGAAAAGCTTGCTCAGCGTCTGGCCAATCTGCAACTTGCAGGCATCATGCCGGACATCGCGTTGATCGCACATCTGGCTTCTGCCGATCTGGTTGCAACCGCCAAGACCTATTTCGGCGTATCGGAAGCCTTCCGCATTGGCCGTATCGAAGAAGCCGCGCGCACAATTCCGGTTACGGATTATTATGACGGTCTGGCACTGTCGCGTGCAAGCGATACGATCACCCAGGCAGCGCGTGGCATTACGATTGCTGCACTGAAAAAGCACGGCAAGGAAAAAGATCCGGCGGCAGCATGGTTTGCGGAAGATGCAGCACGCATCGACCAGATCAGAAGCCGCATGGTTGCGCTGACAGAAGGCGGTGATCTGACCGTGTCACGTCTGGCTGTTGCTGCGGGGCTTATGTCGGATCTGACGCAATAATTGTGAAACTACGAATAGAATTAAAAAGGGCGGCTTCGGTCGCCTTTTTTGCTTTGTTGTGGTGAGTCTATTAGCAGTGTACCTTCGCAATGCTTTACGGGCGTGGCAGGCGTAACATATGACGGAACAGGCAATGGTAGCAGACGGCTATTCTTCACGCCGCGGTGTGTGGGGCTGGATATTTTTCGACTGGGCGGCTCAGCCATTTTTCACAGTCGTTACCACTTTCATTTTTGGGCCTTATTTCATCTCGCGAATGGCCGAAAGTCCGGAGGCTGGTCAGATTGCATGGGGCTATGGTTTTGCGGCAGCGGGGCTTGCCGTTGCAATCCTGTCTCCCTTTCTTGGCGCTGTTTCCGACAGGACCGGTGCACGCAAGCCGTGGATCGCCTTCTTTGCCATCATTCAGATTGTTTGTCTGTCGCTGCTCTGGTTTGCAGTGCCAGGCGCCAATATCTACTGGGTTTTGCTGGCCTTTGCGCTGGCCATGATTGCGGCCGAGTTTTCCATTGTTTTCAATGATTCGATGATGCCTCGACTGGTTCCACGCAACGATATTGGCCGGGTGTCCAATATTGCCTGGGGGCTAGGCTATATGGGCGGCATGATTGTTTTGATTTTCATTGTGTTTTGCCTTGCAGCATCGCCTGAGACCGGAAAAACGATCATCGGTATTGATCCTCTGTTCGGGCTTGATCCGGCTAAAGGGGAGGATGGGCGAATCGCCGGGCCGATTGCGGCGCTTTGGTATCTGGTTTTCATTCTCCCGATGTTTTTCTTCACACCGGACGTTGCCAAAGGAGAGCCGCTCGGGCGTGCTTTGCGTTCAGGCCTGTCCGAGCTTAAAGCGACGTTGAGGGAGGTTCGTAAGCGTCCGGGAATTGTCCGCTTCCTGATTGCACGGATGATTTACCAGGATGGCGTCAATGCTTTGCTCGCACTGGGCGCCGGTTATGCGGCCGTATTGTTTGGCTGGTCGATCACTGAAATCGGTTTGTTCGGCATGATTCTCAATGTGATGGCAATTTTCAGCTGTCTGCTGGCCAGTAAATTTGATACGCGATTCGGCTCAAAGGTCGTGGTGCTGGGATCTATTGTGCTGTTGCTGATTGCTTCGCTTGGAATCGTATCGACAGATCATCAATCCACTTTGTTTGGCTTCCTGATGTTTGCACCAACGGATGCAAAAGGGTTATTCGCCACGCCTGCCGAACACGCTTATCTGATTTACGGGCTGATGATCGGAGCAGCCTTTGGCCCCGTTCAGGCGTCTTCGCGATCATGGTTCGCGCGTAGCATTAAGCCGGAGGAATCAGGCCGTTATTTTGGCATTTATGCTTTGGCTGGTCGAGCAACAAGCTTTATCGGTCCGTTTCTGGTTGCGACTGTTACGGCACTCAGCGGGTCGGCAGCGCTTGGCATGTCGGTGCTTGTTGTTTTGTTCGCCGCCGGTCTTTTGCTTACGAAGGCAACGCCTTATCCGGCGGAAGCTATATATAGGTGACTGGCGCAGTGCTCTTGCTGCGCCAGTCTTTTTTCTACATCATGCCTGCTGCTTTGGCGCAGGCAATCGCAATCAAACCGCCAACAATTGGCGCTACCACCGGCACCCAGGCATAAGCCCAGTCTGAACCGCCCTTGCCGGGAATAGGCAGCAATGCATGGGCGATACGTGGTCCGAGATCGCGTGCCGGATTGATTGCATAGCCGGTAGGTCCACCCAGTGAAACACCAAGCGCCCAGACAAGCAGCCCGACCATCAGAGGTCCAAGAACGCCCGTTGCACCAACGGCCTTTGCGCCAATTGCAATGACCACAAAGACCAGAACAAATGTGCCAATCACTTCTGTTATGAAGTTGGCCGGAATGTTGCGGATCGCCGGGCCTGTGCAGAAAACACCGAGCTTTAATCCCTTATCGGTTGTTGGGCGCCAGTGAGCCAGATAGGCAAGATAAACGAGAACGGCACCGGTAAAGGCGCCGAGCATTTGCGCTGCAATGTATGGGGCAACATCGGCAGCCGGAAATGTGCCTGCTGCGTAAAAAGCAAGGGTCACAGCCGGATTGAGATGGCCTGCACTGCCTGCTGCAACCGCAACCATCACACCACACAAGACGGCAAAGCCCCAGCCCGCGGTGATGACGATCCAACCGGAATTCTGACCTTTGGAATTGGCCAGAAGCACGTTGGCTACCACACCATCACCCAACAGAACGAGCATCATCGTGCCAAGAAATTCCCCGATAAAACCGCTAGTCATTATCTGCTCCGAGAAAATAATTTAGGTTAAAAGAAACCATCCGATGCGCAGATGCGCTCATCGGCCGTTTGTATTGATTGTGTATTTTCAAGTTCTGGACTGTTTAGTCAGGCCGAAACAGAGCCTTAATCAATCCAGTTAAGGGACCGTTGGACAGCCTTTTCCCACGAATTGAACAGGCGTGTTCTTTCCTTCGTTGTCATCTTCGGATGCCAGCGCTGGCCGACCTGCCAGTTCTCGATAATGTCATTCGTTGATTTCCAGTATCCCACAGCAAGACCGGCTGCATAGGCCGCACCAAGCGCTGTGGTTTCGATGATCTTCGGACGCACAACCGGCACATCAAGAATGTCAGACTGGAATTGCATCAGCAGTTCATTGACGGTCATACCGCCATCGGCACGCAGTTCTGTAATTTCTACGCCTGAATCCTTGACCATGGCTTCAAGCACTTCGCGCACCTGATAGGCACTTGCTTCGAGTGCTGCACGCGCGATGTGGCCTTTGTTTGCGAAGCGGGTTAGCCCGGCGATAATACCACGCGCGGAATCTTCCCAATGCGGGGCGTAAAGACCTGAGAAGGCGGGGACGAAATAGACGTCTCCATTATCTTCGACCGTGCGTGCCAGTGTTTCGATATCACCGCTGTTTTTGATGATGCCAAGATTGTCGCGCAGCCATTGCACCAGTGCGCCGGTGATCGCGATGGAGCCTTCCAGTGCATAGACGGGCTTTTTATCACCAAGCTGATAAGCAACGGTTGTCAGCAGGCCATAGGTGGATGGAACCAGCTTTTCGCCGGTATTCATGAGCATGAAGCAGCCGGTGCCATAGGTGTTCTTGGCTTCACCCGGTTCAAGGCAAGCCTGACCGAAAAGAGCTGCCTGCTGATCCCCCAGAATGCCTGCAAGCTTGGCGCCACCAAGCGCGGGTAGGGTAATCTCGCCATAGACTTCACTGGAGGAGCGAATCTCTGGCAGGCAAGCCGCAGGAATATCGAAAAGGCTCAGAATCTCCTCGTCCCATTTCAGCGTTGCAAGGTCCATGAGCTGGGTGCGCGAAGCATTGGTCACATCGGTGATGTGAATTCCACCCTGTGTGCCGCCGGTAAGGTTCCAGACAAGCCAGCTGTCCATCGTGCCGAACAGGGCCTCACCCGTTTCGGCTTTTTCGCGTGCACCGGGTACATTATCGAGGATCCAGCGTAGTTTGAGACCAGAGAAATAGGTTGAGATCGGCAGCCCGGTTTTATCGCGCAGGCGGTCCGCACCACCGTCCTTTACAAACTGATCTACCAGTTGGTCGGTGCGTGTGTCCATCCAGACAATGGCGTTGTAAAGCGGTGCGCCGGTCTTCCTGTCCCACAGCAGCGTTGTTTCGCGCTGGTTGGTAATGCCAACAGACGCAATATCGGAAGCCTTGAGCTTGGCCTTTTTCAGTGTTTCAGCGATGACATGCTGCGTGTTGCGCCAGATTTCATTGGCATTGTGCTCAACCCAGCCGGCCTTTGGATAAATTTGTTCGTGTTCGCGTTGATCCATGGCGATAATGTCGCCGTGGCGGTCAAAAATAATGAAGCGTGAACTGGTGGTTCCCTGATCGATGGAACCGATGAACTGAGTCATTGCTTATGCTCCTCCCATGTGGGCGTCATGTTGTGAGACGAAAATCGCATGCCTCACCGCATGACAAATCAACTTAATACAGTCACGCGTTTCAGGCATTCCCAATAATTCTGAAACAAGCGTGACTTTCACAAAATTTCGACATCAACAAAAAACGAATTAATATGAAAGTCAAACGAAAGCAATTGAAATTATTGCCAGTAAAAAAGCCGAGGAAGATCGCTTCCTCGGCTTTGTCCTTGATATGGGACTATTCTAATATGTCGGACCCGAAATTCGTATCACTCTAATGCAGTCATCTGAACGAATTTCGGGATCAAAGCCACACTAGTGACGGAAGTGACGCATACCGGTCATCACCATTGCAATGCCGTGCTCGTCAGCTGCGGCAATGACTTCATCATCACGCATTGAGCCGCCCGGCTGGATAACCGCCGTTGCACCTGCCTGAACAGCCGAAAGCAGGCCATCAGCAAATGGGAAGAACGCATCGGATGCAACAACACAGCCCTTGGTCAGCGGCTCGGCAAGACCGGCTGCTTCAGCTGCGTCTTCTGCCTTGCGGGCAGCGATGCGGGCCGAATCAACACGACTCATCTGACCTGCGCCGATGCCAACCGTTGCGCCGTCCTTGACGTAAACAATCGCATTCGACTTCACGTGTTTGCCGACGCGGAAAGCGAACTTCATATCGTTGAGCTCGGCTTCCGTTGGCGAACGTTTGGTGACCACTTTCAGATCAAGATCATCAACAACGCCGTTGTCGCGTGACTGAACCAGAAGGCCGCCTGCAACGGTTTTTGCTGCAATGCCTTTGGCACGTGGATCAGGCAGGCCGCCCGTTACCAAGAGACGCAGGTTCTTCTTGGCCGCAACGATGGCCTGTGCACCTTCGGTGGCGTCCGGTGCGATGATGACTTCGGTAAAGATTTTGACGATTTCCTCAGCGGCGGCTTCATCAAGTGTCTTGTTGAGCGCAACAATGCCACCAAAAGCCGAAACCGGATCGCAGGCGAGGGCCTTGAGATAGGCTTCCTTGATGGTGGCAGCTTCTGCAACGCCGCAAGGATTGGCGTGCTTGATGATGGCAACGGCTGCGGTGCGCGCCGGGTCAAACTCGGCTACGAGTTCGAAAGCTGCATCGGTGTCGTTGATGTTGTTATAGGAAAGTTGCTTGCCCTGAAGCTGCGTTGCTGTGGCAACGCCCGGACGCTGTTCGCCGGTCAGGTAGAAGCCAGCCGTCTGATGCGGGTTTTCACCATAACGCATGACAGAATGCAGCTTGCCTGCGATCGAACGATAGGTCGGTGTTTCCTCATTGATTGCTTCGGCAAACCAGTTGGAAATGGCTGCATCATAAGCGGCCGTGCGCGAGAACGCCTTGGCTGCAAGCTTTTTGCGGAAGGAA
The DNA here is from genome assembly GCF_039674265.1 of Brucella sp. TWI559. NCBI lineage: Bacteria > Pseudomonadati > Pseudomonadota > Alphaproteobacteria > Hyphomicrobiales > Brucellaceae > Brucella > Brucella sp. TWI559. Next base: position 5,549 of record NZ_JBDJNE010000019.1, on the reverse strand, counting down.
ATCGGCAGCGAGCCTTTGTTCTTTTCGAGCTCAGAGACAACCTCTTCATAGTCAGCGGGATCGACAACGGTTGCGACATAAGCATGGTTCTTTGCCGAAGCGCGGATCATGGCCGGGCCGCCAATGTCGATATTTTCAACCGTGGTGTCATAATCGCCACCCTTGAAGCGAACTTCTTCAAACGGGTAGAGATTGATGACGGCCAGATCAATGCCGCCAATGCCATGGGCTTCCATGGCTGCAACATGTTCAGGATCGTTGCGTACAGCAAGCAGCCCGCCGTGGACCGATGGATGCAACGTCTTCACGCGCCCATCCATGATTTCCGGGAAGCCGGTGACTTCCGAAACGTCTTTTACAGGAATGCCTTCTGCGGCAATCGACTTTGCGGTGCCGCCGGTCGAAAGGATTTCAACGCCATGGGCATGAAGTGCCTTGGCAAAATCGATGAGGCCGGTCTTGTCGGAAACGGAAAGAAGGGCGCGGCGCACCCGATGAAGATCGGGAGCGGGAATATGCTTGGAGCTGACAGCCATAGGAAATGGTCTCTTCGTTGCTGAAGCGTTTTGCGTTCAGGAAGGGTGGGACGGTTTGCGGGTTAGCACAGACGAGACGCGAATCATACCTTAAAAGCGTCCTGGTCAAGCTTTTGAGGTTAAGCGTAGCTTCCAATGGCAACGCGGCTGAATTGCCAGTTTACTTCCGGCAGATCAGAAGCCGGAAAAGACAGCACGATCTGCTTTGATGTCACAGGACCACGGAACCCGGCAAAGAAGATGCTGTCTTCAAGCTGCGGGGCCACTTCGAAACAGGAGAACGCCCATGTATCGTCATGAGGAGCGCTCAAATTGATCAGGCCATTTTCATCAAGCGAGATGTCCACCGATGGGTGGATGTGAAAACGCACGGCAATATTATCACGCCCGTTGGCTTTCAACGCCTTGGCATCGCCGCGATAAAAGCGGTCCGCACCTTGTATGACACTGCCCTGATGCGACAGCACGACGCGACGCTCATGAAAGATGCCAAAAAGGCGGACATAACCATCATGATTTGCAACAAAACCTTGCCGTCCCGTGTCTTCGATCCGGTCGCGCTGCACGCGTGTGGGACCGGCGATGATCGGCGTGCCAATCATGTTGGAAAGGCCTGCATTGCGGCTGAAACGGCACGACGATGTATCGTTGATGGTTGCGGTTGAATGCGCAGCCGTTGAGCGTCCCAATGGACGAAATTCCGGCGGGCCGTAGCGGTCAACACCGGAATTGACGATATAGCGCTGGCGGCCTGAGGACATTTCAAAGGCAAGACAACCCGCATGGGCATCGCGCGACGCCGTTACAGGCGGAGGAAGGCCCGTATCGGCGATGATGGTTGTCGCCCCCATCGACAGGCGTTCATAGCCGGAATAGGGTGCGTGGGTTAGTGGCGCGCCTGCGGTTTCGTCGTGACGCAGCACCGAAATAATCCGCTCGGAAAGAGTTGGACCAACACCGTTGAACAGCGCGAGACTGCCATCCTGATGCCGGAAAAAACGCAGCGCAGGCAGCATGCGCTCGACAGCTTCGATCAATGCTTTTGGCGGTGATTCGGTGCCATTGGCATAGGTCTGGCGCAGTGGCAGAAGATCGGCCAGCAGTTCAAGGATCGTAACCGGATTGCGCGAAATATGCCCACCATCGGGCAGGATCTGGCGCTTCAGCTCATATTCGAGATTGCGTCGTGCTGCACGCGCGGTCGGCGGCGAAACCGGCAAAGCGAGTGCCGCAAAAGCCAGCGCAATACGCGCACGCAGGCGTTCTTCGCCGTCATCCATAGCGGAAGCGACAGTGCGCAGGTAGCGCACCTGCATGGCAAGCGAGCGCATGAATTTGCGATAGGCAGGCAATTCTGCGCCAGAAAGAATGAGGTTGGAATGTTGCAACCATGCGATGATGCGCTGTGCTGTAACTTCTGGTGACCAGGCAAGACCACCGATGCGCTTGCCATAAAGGCGCATCCAATCGTCAACGAGTGCGCGCGCATTGGCGGTCGCAAGCTCGCTGTTGGCGCTTTTCAGATGGCGCAGCCAGCCAAAGCCCTGAAGGGCCGCTTCCCATTCCGGCGTCGGTGGCTCAACGGCAAAAGGCGACATGCCACCGGTTTCGACGAGGCGACCAGCCAGAGCAAAACGACCGTGGTAGAATTCTTGCGCCAGTTGCGGGTCAGCGACGCGGAGATCCGGTGGCGCAATGAGGATGCGGTCCGGCGTGAAGCCGCTGAACCGCCAGCGAAAAAGCGGACCCATGCGCAGACGGCGGCTGAACTTGCGCCAAGCCTGTGCAACGGCCAGTCCCCAAAGATGCGGGGTTTCGCTCAACGCGACTGCCACCCTCTCGTTCTCCGTATTATAATTCATTCGCATCGGACCCGATAAGGCAGGTCCATCCTTTCATGGCATGATGAATCGAAATGCCGGTTTCTCGATTTCGGAATCATGCATTCTTAGAATCGTTGATAATGGTGAATCGAGTGTTAACCATAACGGGTGCAATGCGCCCGTTATGGAAAATTCACCGATTTTAATCAGCCTTAGCTAACGGATCAGGCCTTGCGTCTGAAGCGGGCAGCGAAAAAGCCATCCATGCCCGCCATATTTGAATTGCCATTAAACGTGTCAGCGGCCAAATCGGCAGGGGTCGAACGCAGGAAGCCTTCATCCGTGATCAGACCTTCAAGACCCGGACAATCGTCGAGCGTGATCGGATAAGCTTCAAGTGCTGGATTTTCGAGCGCCTTGCGGGCCAGCTCTTCGCCTTCTATTGGATGCAGCGAGCAATTGGAGAAGACAATGGTGCCGCCGGGTTTCACCAAATTTACTGCATGGGCGAGCAGCTTTGCCTGAAGCGTGGCAAGCTTTGCAATATCCTGCGGTGTTTTGGTCCATGGCACGTCCGGGTGGCGGCGCACCGTGCCGGTGGATGAGCAGGGTGCATCAAGAAGAACTGCGTCAAACAATTCGTCGGGCGTGTAATCCATCAGGTTGGTGGCGACAGTGCGTGCCTTGTAGCCAAGACGCTCCAGATTGCCTTGAAGACGCTTGAGCCGGTTTTCTGACATATCAAGCGCTGTCACATCCGCCCCCTGCAACACAAGCTGCGCGGTCTTGCCGCCGGGCGCTGCGCAAAGATCGGCAACGCGTTTGCCCTTGATGTCGCCCATCAGCCGTGCTGGCAAGCTTGCCGCCGCATCCTGTACCCACCAGTCGCCCTCTGCAAAGCCGGGCAGTTCGGTGAGATTGCCCTCAACAGTCTCAAGGCGTACCGAGCCGTTCGGCAGGGCTGTGCCGCCGAGCTTTTCCGCCCATTCCTTCGGATCGCCTTTTACGGTGAAATCGATCGGTGGTTCATAAGCGTGCATGGCGAGAATGGCTGCTGCTTTTTCCGCGCCATAAGCGTCTTTAATACTGTTTGCAAACCATTCCGGCACGTTGGTTTCCGGCTGCAATGTATGGGCGAGAGCGCGTTCCTTGTTGCGCGACAGACGGCGCAGAAGTGCGTTCACAAGACCTGCATATTTGCGATTGCGCGGATCGGCATTGGCCGCTTCAACGGCCAGATCAACGGCCGAATGATCCGGAAGGTTGAGGTAGAAAATCTGTGCGACGGCCACATGCAGAAGGTGTTTGAGCGCATGCGCATTTTCCGGCAAAGGCCGGTCGAGGCGCTTGTTGATGGCACGTTCAATGCTGCCGCGATTGCGCAGCGCGGAGCCCAGAATAGCGCGAACCAGTGCGCGGTCGCGTGGTTCAAGCGCCAGATATTGCGGATGACCGTGGCTGTTGTCGGTCAGACCGTCGAGCGATGTGTTCTTTTCAATCACCGCACCAAGCAGGCGAGCCGCAGTCAGACGTGCAGCAAGACCGGGGCGCAACTGTTCAGCGCGGTCTGCGGCATGCTTATGGGATTGCGGCTTTTTATTTCCACGCTTTGGCGCAGCTTTTTTATCGTTCACGCTGTTCTACTTTATCTGACGCGCAACTGGTTTTTGGGTTGCGCTTTTATGACCAAGGACCCCGATAGCCGGAGCCGCCACTGTTGTTTCCGCCTGCATTACCCCATGGACCACTGTTTTGGGAAGGGGGGGAGCTGCGCTGCGCCATTGCCGTCGAGCGAATCCCCATTTCAGCCGCCATCTGTTCCAGCGCCTGAATACGGTTATCCGTGTCTGGATGTGTCGAAAAAAGGTTGTCAGCACCGCGTCCGCTCAGCGGATTGATAATGAACATATGGGCGGTTGCCGGGTTATGTTCGGCTTCTTCATTAACAACTGACTTAGCGCCACGGGCGATCTTGCCAAGGGCGGATGAGAGCCAGAGCGGGTTGCCGCAGATTTCGGCGCCTCTGCGGTCGGCAGCATATTCGCGGGTACGGCTTACCGCCATCTGCACGATCATCGCCGCAAAAGGAGCCACGATCATTGCAAGAATTGTACCGACTACGCCAATGATGCCATTGCCGTTTTCGCGGTTGCCGCCGAGGAAGAATGCAAAATTGCCGAGCATGGAGATTGCACCCGCGAGCGTGGCGACGATTGTCATGGTCAGCGTATCGCGGTTCTGGACATGCGCCAGCTCATGCGCCATCACGCCTGCAACTTCTTCCGGTGTCAGGCGATTGAGAAGGCCGGTTGTGGCTGCAACAGCTGCATTTTCGGGATTTCGGCCCGTCGCAAAGGCATTGGGCTGGTCTTCATGGATGATATACACCTTTGGCATTGGCAGGCCCGCATTGGCTGCAAGGCCGCTGACCATGCGGTAATAGTCTGGGGCTGAGCGCGCATCGACTTCCTGCGCATTATACATACGCAGGACCATCTTGTCGGAATTCCAGTAGCCAAACAGGTTCATGGCAACAGCAATCACCAGTGCGATCATCATGCCGCCGCCGCCGCCCAGCAAATAGCCGATGCTCATGAACATGACTGTCATGAGAGCAATCAGCATGGCAGTTTTCGTCATATTCATGCGTGTAGGTCTCCGGTTCAGTAACAGTTTACACAATCGGGGTTTTGCTTCCCCGTCAGGTTTAACTATATGATGGGTATCAAACGCCCGATCTTCAATAATGGGCTCTAATAACGGATTTCAAACGGATGACCGATACATTCAACGAACCCGCCAGCAACGATAATGCCGAACCGCGCAAGTTTGACGATTTGCCGCCAGCAGCCCAGCGTGCGCTGAAAGAAGCCGAAGAACGCCGGGCCGCTGAAAAAGCCGAAAAGCTGCCACGAGAAATTGGCGGTCGCGGCGGCAAGGATCCCGCCCGCTTTGGCGACTGGGAAATCAAAGGCCGGACCATAGATTTCTAATCTGGGATGTTTCCATGCTTCCATCAAACGTGGAAGAACACGACTTATCTCCCTCTCTCTATATATGTGCGAAGGGATGGGCTGCATTAAGTGCTGTTTTGATTTGGTATAGAGTTGGGATGTTTTAAATTGTTTCTGTTTGGTAAAAATGGGTTGATTTGCCTGTGGAAAGAAAAGTTATCCTTTTTGCGGATTAT
>NZ_JBDJNE010000018.1:0-53260 GCF_039674265.1 Brucella sp. TWI559 | reverse complement strand
GAAGGCGTGACATCTGTCCTTCGCTCAGCCAGTAAAGATTGCTCATCGTTCAGTCTCCTCAAGCGAAACTGAATCAGCTCTTCATTCTCAAATCAATGGGTCCTGAGCCTAGGCACAGCACTAGGTGCAGATCTTGGCAGTGCGTTTGATGGCGCCGGCGAACATCATACAATTATTGCGCGGTTGAGTTCCGAAACAGTTGGACAGGCCTGTGTGGAGCAAATTGCTGGCGGTAAGGTGCTACATATAGGTGGTGTTTATCTCAGTCATACAGCGGAAGAACATATCACCACTGCGGGCAAAATCCTGACGATGCTAAGCGGTGAAGCCACCAATATTGAATCCAAGAAAGTTGAAATCTTTGCTGATGCGGCGATCCGTCTTTCAACACCAGGCGGTTATATTGAACTGAGTAAGAGCGGAATAATCCTGCATGGTCTAAAAATTGATATTCAGGGCAATAAGGTCGATTTTCAGCAGGGTGGAGGCGGTGAAGGTACCAGGAAGCCTTTGCCAGAGAGTTAGTTAGTAATATTACTAAACGCTATCAGAAGGGGAGAAATTGTGGCCGGAATGCCCATTGCTCTATTGGGGCATAATCATATCTGCCCCCGTGTCGAAATCGTTGGTGGTGTATCAGTCCCCCATATAGGCGGACCAATCATCAGTACACAGCAGGTTTTCGTTACTGTTTACGGTGTGCCGGTTACCACCATTTCAGATAAAACTATTTGTACAGGAATGGGACAGCCAGATGAAATTAGGACCGGATCATCAATTGCTAGTATTCAAGGAAAAAAAATAGCCCGTATTGGCGATCAGTGCAAGCATGGCGGTATTATCGTGCAAGGTATTCCGTGGATTATAGTTTCATAAATTCAATATTTATTGCCAAACCGGATCTTCAACTCAGCTTTGTTGCAAAATTTCACGTCTGCTTGGTTATTATCGTTCTGTTGGCTCAATTGAGCATAGGTGAATGGGCATGACAATCAATTTTAAAGCGGCTCAACGTCCTAGAAGTATTATCTTCTATGCTGTTTTCTTTTACGTTCGCTATCCCCGTTCCTATCGTGATCTGCAGGAAATTACGGCTGAACATGGGGTAGACGTTGGCCATGCAACATTGAACCGGTCGGTTGCTCGTTATGCGGCACAGATCGCCGCGCACGAAAAGAAGCGTCAGCGCCCAATGCTTGGCTCATGGCGGTTTGACGAGACCTATATCCAGATCAAAGGCAAATGGTCTTATCTATACCGGGCTGTTGATCGTGATGGTCAAACGTTAGATGTCATGCTCACTGAATGCCGCGATCTTGGCGCTGCTCGGCGTTTTTTTAAGAAAGCGATAACAAGCAATGGCATTCCGCACAAGATTGTCATTGATAAAAGCGGAGGCAATCTGGCCGGAGCGCAAGCTTTAAATGCGATCTTGATAATCGCGGGTCACATCACGATGATTGAGATCCTGCAGGTCAAATATCACAACAATCGTCCTGAACAGGGCCATCATCTTATCAAGTGGATTACAAAAAACACTTTAGCTTTCAAAGCACTTCACAGTACATCTGCAACAATTGCGGGCATCGAAGTGGCTCATATGATCCGCAAGAAGCACTTCGCAAATAACAATCGCTCGCCATTAGAACTCTTTACGGCGCTCGCTGCATAATACCGTTCCAGCATAAGGGCGCGTTTAATAGATTCTAAAAAATTTATTATAATATATTCGTAGATGGAAATCAATTAAATATATAGGTTTTAATATGTTAAATTTAAAATCAACGTATAGCGCTATGCAATCCTTGGCTACATGTAATAATTATGAAAAATGCTTCATAGCAGATACTATAAGTTTGGTAAATTTATTAGATAGGCAATCGCTACGTGTTATACAAAATTTGAGAGTTAATGAAAGGGACGTGCTTTCCAAGATAGAAGATATATTCAAAAAAACAAAAAATAAAGATTTCGGATTTAAAGATTTAGATTATTACAATAAAAAGCATGTAGCTCGACTTAATAAAATTAACGAAGACTACACATATTATAATACTTCTTATGGTGATATATTATTTAAAAATCTTGATACTAGACAGCGGTATGCGAGCAATACATTTTCATTTAGCAATGCATTTAGTTTAAGTTTCGGATTCATAGCTACGTTAGTTGGTATTTTATTTCCTGATATCGATGGAATTAGCGAGAGGACAAAAAATGGAGTTAAGATTTGCATTTGTTTATTAGCATTTTGCTTTTCTGCACTCGGTTATTTCTATGGTTGGTATGCGAATTCTAGTAGATTATCATACAACGATCTCGCAAGACATATAAAAATATTAATCGATATTGTTGATAAAAGAGTTAAACTAATTGATGATATATGTTGTATTCAAGCTGCTCTGAATGATAACGAAACAATGATTAATTATGTGGAATCAAAAGCGGTAAAACATTCAGATTATCAGAAAGTGGCTGTTTTTTTCAAAGAAATCAAACACCTCATAAATTACGAAAGAATAAAACTCCCAGAACAGTTGAATTCTAAATTTTGCGACAGGTGCCGCACTCTTTATTCAGACCTTCAAATACCTTGGTATACAGCGAAGGAAATTGATTCAGTGTATGAATTATACACGAATAAACAATTGCGCAGATACGAGACCTTGCGTACCCCTCGGGAGGATTTGTCGCAAGATCTTCGCGTCTGGAGAGGTATTTCACGTCGGCGGTATAATTGAGTGAGATGAATGGCAATGGCGACTGGGTTGAAAGCTATTGCCATCTCTTGCTACCTCAAGCCATGGTCCGTAATGACAGGCATGTAAGATAAAAATGTAAAAGTTTGCGACAGAGCCAGCAACTTCGTATCCATCGTCGAAATCACAGCTGTTTCAGCTTAATCAAACCCGCCCGCACGGCCTAAATGTGAATTAACCCCGTATATCGAAAATAACTATTTTCTATTGTTCTATAGTTTTTGGGTTTCTGAAATGGTTTGTGCCGCATTTTGAATCAGAGGCCCAAAATTATCGCTGAAACTTTCTGCAGTCCATTCCTGCAAACTGCCGGCAACGTGAATCGCGCCAATCGGCATGGATGAAGAGTCCAGTATCGGTGCACCTATGGCGACTTCGTGACTCAATAATTGCCCGCACAAGACCGAATGACCGCGCTCGCGTGTGGCACGAACCTCGTGCATGACACCGTCCAGATTACAAATAGTATGGGGCGTGAAAGGCGTCAGATCAGAGCGCGCGACAATGTCTGCAATCGCCGCATCCGGCAGACGGGCCAGGATGGCGATACCGCCTGCCGTACAATAGGTCGGGACCGCATGTCCGACGATCGTGGCACTGAAAATCTCATGCTTCGACGGCATCCGAAGCGCATAGACAACGCGCACATCATCGAAAAGAGAAAGATCGACACGCTCGCTGACACGGCGTCGCAATTCCAGCATGACGGGATTCGCGCGCTGAAGCATTGGGTTCAGTCGCAGCAGATCATGCGTCATATCCAGAACGCGTAATCCCGGCAGATAGCCACGATCTTCAGGGGCGCGTGCCAGCATATCAAGTTTTAAAAGCGAATGAATGATGCGTTGCGCAGCACTTCTGTCTATTCCTGCAGCAGTTGCAACTTGGCTAAGCGACAAGGGATGGCGCGCCGTTTGAAACGCCGACATGACTGCAACGGTTCTTGCTACAGATCGCAAGAATAGGGGATCATCCTTGAAAGCCTCCGCTTCGTCGGGATCAAAGGTAGATATACCGCGCAGGTCTCGAAATGTGTTCATAAGAAAAAGCTATAATCCTGATTCAGTGATTGACAAGCGTCAAAGTTGGTCCCTATCATAAAAATCAATATAGATGTATCGCTGATAGATACACGTCATAGCCCGAGGGGGCAATCAATAAAATGGGAGTACGCTCGTGTCAAAACGCGTGGCTGTAGCTGGCTTTCTGCATGAAACGAACACTTTTGCTGCCACTCCAGCAACATTGGCAGCGTTCGTTCAAGGTGGCGGATATATCCCGCTTTCGCGCGGTGATGCGATTTTCAACAATGCGCAGAACGTCAATCTTGGTATCGCCGGGGCGCTGAAATTTGCGCAGGAAGCGGGCTGGGAAATTGTCCCGATCCTGTGGGCCGGTGCTATCCCTTCAGCGCCTGTCACCAAAGACGCTTATGAAACAATCGTCTCCGAGATTGTCGAAGGCTTAAAGGATTGCGGTCCGCTTGATGGTATCTTTATCGACCTGCATGGTGCCATGGTTGCCGAGCACATCAATGATGGGGAAGGTGAACTTCTGGAGCGGGTGCGTGCGGTGGGGCGCAAAGAGCCGCTATCAGTCGCGCTCGATTTGCATGGCAATATCACAAAGCGCATGTTCGACCATGCAGATGTCATGGTTGGATTTCGCACCTATCCGCATATCGATATGGCTGAAACCGGTTATCGCGCGGCAGAAGCGTTGCAGGCACTAATGGACAAGCCTGATGGCTGGCATAAGGCAATGCGACAGGGTGAATATCTCATCCCGATTGCGTGGCAGTGCACAGATGAACAGCCCGCCAAGGACCTTTACGGCATGACCATTGAGCTACCGGACAACGTGCTGACGGCGTCGCTTTTCATGGGATTTCCGGCGGCTGATTTTGCAGAATGCGGTCCATCCGTTTTTGCTTATGGCTGGGACCATAAGGCGATGGAAGCCTGTGCAGATAATATACTTGCGGCACTTTCCGCGGCCGAGCCAGCCTTTGCAGGTACAGCCTATCAGCCTGAAGAAGGCGTTGCGAAAGCGATCGAGCTTTCCCACGATGCAAGTCGTCCGATCATTATTGCTGATACGCAGGATAATCCCGGCGCTGGCGGCAGTTCCGACACCACCGGAATGCTGCGTGCGCTTGTCGCCAGCGGTGCGCAGCGCGCTGCGATTGGCTGTATTCATGATCCTGAAGCAGCAAAAATTGCCCATCAGGCAGGCGAGGGGGCGGAAGTTGAAATTGCCCTTGGTGGCAAATCCGGCATTGCAGGCGATGAGCCATATAAAGCGACATTCACTGTTGAAAAACTGTCGGATGGTAAGGCGCATGCGACAGGCCCTTACTATGGTGGCACGTGGCTTGATATGGGACCATCCGCCTGTTTGCGGCTCGGCGGAACCCGTGTCGTGGTAACAACCAATCTCGCTCAGATGGCAGATCGCGCGCTTTATCGCATGGTCGGCATTGAGCCGGAGCAGGAAGCTATTCTTGTCAATAAAAGTTCGGTGCATTTCAGAGCCGACTTTGCGCCCATCGCTGAAAAGCTTCTTGTCTGCACCGCTCCCGGCGCAATGCCGCTCAGCCCAGCACAATTGACATGGAAGAACTTGCGTTCAGGCATTCGGCTTGAGCCGCTGGGAGACACATTCAAATAAAACAATAAAAACAACCTTCAGAGGAACCAAGTATATGACGTTTTTCAAACCACCACAGACTGGGCCTATCCTCCGCAAACTCAAATATGGCATTGCCGCTTCGCTGATCGCGCTCAGTGCTGGCCATGCCGCAGCAGAAACAACACTGACTGCCGTTATGCACTCGGATCTGCGCATGCTCGATCCGGTCATCACGACAGCGCATATCACCCGCGATCATGCCTATATGATCTATGATGTGCTGATTGCCGTTGATGAAAATTTCAAGCCGCAGCCGCAGATGGCGGAATGGACTGTTTCCGATGATGGCAAAACCTATACATTCACGTTGCGCGATGGTCTGAAATTCCATGATGGCGCGCCGGTAACGGCTACTGATGTTGTCGCTTCGCTTGAACGCTGGGCCAAGCGCGACACTGGTGGGCAGCTGATCATGGATATTACGGATTCGCTGAAAGCAAACGACGACAAAACGATTGTCTGGACACTCAAGGAGCCTTTTGCGCCGTTCCTCGATACGATTGCCAAACAGTCGGCTCTTCCGCCATTCATCATGCCCGCACGCATAGCTGCCACGCCTGCCGACACGGCTATTACCGAACATATAGGGTCAGGTCCCTTCAAGTTTGTACCCGCCGAATTTCAGCCCGGTGTCGGCGTGACCTACATCAAGAATGAAGATTATGTGCCACGCAGTGAACCTGCGAGCTGGATGGCAGGCGGCAAGGTCGTTAATGTGGACAAGGTTCGCTGGGTCACAATGACGGATGCGCAGACCGCTGCCAATGCCCTGACAAGCGGAGAAATCGACTACATTGAACAGGTTCCAGTCGATCTGGTACCGCTGTTCGAGGGTGACGACACGGTTGTTTTGGAGCAGCGCGATCCGCTAGGCTACCAAACCATGGGTCGGTTTAACTTTAAACATCCGCCATTCAACAATCCGGATATTCGCCGTGCGGCGTTCCTGGCCATGTCGCAGGAGCCGGTATTGGCAGCTTTGATGGCTGATCCGAATTACTATAAAGTATGTGGCGCAATTTTTGGTTGTGGCACTCCAAATGCCACCGATGTCGGCTCCGAAACTATTGTTGCACAGGGCAATATCGAAGAAGCAAAGGCTTTGCTGAAAAAGGCCGGTTATGACGGAACGCCTGTTGTATTGATGCAGCCAACCGATGTTTCCAGCCTTTCGCCACAGCCCGTTGTTGCAGCCCAGCAGCTGCGTGCGGCTGGGTTCACCGTCGATATGCAGCCGATGGACTGGCAGACACTGGTTGGTCGGCGCGCATCGAAAGATGAGCCTGCGAAGGGGGGCTGGAATATGTTCTTCACCAACTGGCAGATTCCGGAAATATCAACGCCATTGAATTCCGTCATGCTGAACGGCCGTGGTGAAAAGGGATGGTTTGGCTGGCCGGAAGATGAGAAGATTGAAGCGCTGAAAAAGGAATATATCGCAGCCAAAACACCTGAAGAGCAGAAAGCTGCCGTTGAGAAGATTCAGGCCCAGACGCTTGAAAATGTACTCTACATTCCCCTTGGTGAATATAACCCGCCACAGGCCCGCAGAAGCAATGTGGTTGATATGCTTGGCTCACCCGTTCCAGTCTTCTGGAACGTGAAAAAGACCGAGGAATAATCCGCCCGCAGCTATCGCTTTAACGCGATGGCTCCCAGTTCAACGTGGGACCGGCGCTCTGTCGGTTCCACCTCAAGCGGGACGCGCATATGGCTGTCTATCTGTTAAAACGTATCTTCGCACTCGTACCGGTATTGTTGCTGGTATCAGTGTTTGTATTCCTCCTCCTGAGACTGACACCGGGTGATCCAGCTGCAATTCTGGCCGGCGATGCCGCCACCACTGAACAGCTTGAACGCATCCGCGAAGCGATGGGCCTTAATGAACCGATCCTCACGCAGTATTTCACCTGGATGGGAAACATTCTGCAGGGCGATTTCGGCGTGTCACTGATTTCCGGTGTTCCGGTTATCGATATGGTCTCCCAACGTATCGGACCAACCATCTCCATCGCAATTCTGACCATCATCATCGCGGTGCTTGTTGCGATACCGATGGGTGTGATCGCTGCATGGCGGCATCGTTCATGGGCGGACTATCTTGTCATGAGTTTCTCGGTGCTCGGCTTTTCCGTTCCGGTGTTTCTGGTTGGCTATGTGCTTTTGCTGATTTTCTCGGTCAATCTGGGTTGGCTTCCGGTGCAGGGCTTCAAGCCGATTTCATCAGGCCTTGGTGGATTTCTTGAGCGCGCAATCTTGCCTGCTCTGACGCTCGCTTCGATCTACATCGCGCTGATTGCCCGCATGACCCGTGCGGCAATGCTGGATGTGCTTGGCGAAGATTATATTCGTACCGCACGCGCCAAAGGCGTGAGTGATCGTCGCCTTCTCTTCGTTCATGCGCTGAAAAATGCGGCTGTGCCGGTCGTGACAATCGTTGGTACCGGCTTTGCACTGCTGATTTCGGGCGTAGTTGTGACAGAAAGCATTTTCAACATTCCGGGCATCGGGCGTCTGACGGTCGATGCCGTACTCGCGCGTGATTACCCTGTCATTCAGGCAATGATCCTGCTCACAAGTGCGCTCTATGTCTTCGTCAATCTTCTGATCGACCTTTCCTATACACTGTTCGACCCAAGGATCCGCTATTGATGCGCTCAGAACCGACATCGGCAGGTATGCACTGGATGCTACGCCTGTTCTCGCTGCCGCGCGTTACACGCGTTGGTATCGGGCCACTGATTGCCGCCATTCTTCTCGCTGCAATCATTCTTCTTACCCTTATTTCCCCATGGATCGCACCACACGATCCACTCACCATGAACCCGATGATGCGGCTTAAGCCACCATCGGATGACTATTTGCTTGGCACCGATAATTATGGTCGTGACCTCTTTTCGCGCATGATCCTCGGTGGGCGTATTTCGTTGTTGATCGGACTTCTGGCAGCTGCAGCTTCTATTGGTGTGGGTGTCATGATCGGTCTGATTGCAGGCTTTTTCCGCACTGCGGATGCTATCATCATGCGCATGATGGATGCGCTGATGGCAATGCCATCAATCCTGATTGCAATCGCACTTGTAGCACTCAATGGCCCCTCTATCGGTTCGGTCATTCTGGCAATTACCATTCCGGAAATTCCCCGCGTTGTGCGTCTGGTCCGCTCGGTCATTCTGACCGCGCGTGAAGAACCTTATGTTGAAGCAGCGCTGGCACTTGGCTCAAGCACGCCCAAGATTTTATTCCGGCATCTGCTGCCCAACACGATGGCACCGCTGATTGTGCAGGGCACTTATATTATTGCCTCCGCAATCCTCACCGAAGCAATCCTCTCGTTTCTCGGTGCCGGTATCAGCACGGAAATCCCGACCTGGGGCAATATCATGGCAGAAGGTCGCCAATTCTTCCGTATCAAGCCATCAATCGTGCTTTGGCCGGGCCTGTTGCTAACACTCTGCGTTTTGTCGATCAATCTATTGGGTGACGCAGCACGCGACACACTCGACCCACGACTGAAAAAGCGGGAGGGCTGATATGGAACTGCGCAATCGTGATTTCACAAATAAACCTGTCGTTCTCAACGTCGAAAATCTTGTTGTGGCGCTTCCGGGCGGCACACCCGTTCTGCGGGGCGTAAGCTTTGATATTCGCAAGGGTGAGACCGTCTGTCTTGTGGGCGAATCCGGGTCTGGCAAATCAGTGACGTCGCTCACCGCCATGGGCCTTTTGCCGAAAGATGCGCTTCTGGTCAAAGAAGGAGCAATCAGGCTTGATGGTACTGATCTGCTTAAGCTTTCGGCTGCGGACATGAAAAAGATGCGTGCAACACGTATCTCCATGATTTTTCAGGAACCGATGACTGCACTCAACCCTGTTATGCGGGTGGGTGAACAGATCACGGAAGTTCTGGATGTTCATACCAGTCTTTCGTCAGAGGCCAAGCGTGCCAAAGTCATCAACATCATGGAGCAGGTGCATCTGCCGGATGTGGAGCGGATTTATCAGAGCTATCCGCACCAGCTTTCAGGCGGCCAGCGTCAGCGCATCATGATTGCCATGGCGCTCATTCTGGAGCCCGTGGTTCTGATTGCTGACGAGCCAACGACGGCACTCGATGTGACCACGCAGAAGCAAATCCTGTCGCTGATTGCAGAATTGCAAGAAAAGCATGGCACGGCTGTTCTGTTTATCACCCATGATATGGGTGTGGTCGCCGAAATTGCTGATCGTGTTTGCGTTATGCGCAGTGGCGAAATCGTCGAGCGTGGCACAATCCGTGATGTTCTGACATCACCACAGCAGCAATATACCAAAGACCTGCTTGGCTCAGTGCCAAGCCTTACCCCTAGATTGGCGCGCGAACCACAGGGACGGGAAGCTGTCATCCGTGTTCACGACCTTGGTATGACCTATAAAAGCGGCGGGTTGTTCAGCACCAAACCGGGCGTTAAAGCCTCCTATGATGTGAATTTTGAACTCAAACCCGGAAGAACACTCGGCATCGTGGGTGAATCCGGTTCCGGTAAAACCACTGTTGCCCGCTCTATCATGCGTCTGATCGAGCCGACGGAAGGCGAAATCGTCGTGGACGGGCGCGATATTGCCCATCTGGGAAAACGTGAAATGAAGCCGTTCCGCAAGAAGCTTCAGGTCGTGTTTCAGGACCCGTTCCGCTCATTGAACCCGCGTTGGACAATTGAGCAAAGCCTGACGGAAGGGCCGGTCAATTATGGTGTTCCCTATGAAGAGGCGGTCGCTGAAGCAAAGCGTCTTTTGAAGATCGTTTCGCTGCCGGAAGATTCACTCAAGCGCTACCCGCATCAGTTTTCCGGTGGCCAGCGACAGCGTATTGCCATTGCGCGTGCGGTAGCTCTTCGCCCGGATATTCTGGTGGCCGACGAGGCTGTGTCTGCCCTCGACGTTTCGGTACAGGCTCAGGTTCTTGAACTTCTGGCCGAATTGCAGCGCGATACCGGCATTGCGATCATTTTCATCACCCACGATCTGCGCGTGGCAGCGCAGATTTGCGACGAGGTGCTGGTGATGAAGCGTGGACAGGTGGTCGAGCAGGGCAATGCTTCCGATGTGCTTGGCAAACCTTCGCATGAATATACGCGATCATTGATTGAAGCGGCTCCCGGTCGCTTCTGGGATTTTGCGGCGGGACGCCCCGCCGCCTGATTATCTTCAGTGTTTCAGACAGGAATGAAATTATGCCCATCATACCGTTTATTGAGGAGAAAGCCGGCGAGATGCGCGCGGTTTTCGAAGATTTGCATCGTCACCCGGAAATTGGTTTTGAGGAACAGCACGCTTCCGGCGTTGTAGCAGGACTTTTGGAAAAATGGGGCTTTGACGAGGTTCATACCGGCATCGCCAAAACCGGTGTTGTCGGCATCCTGAAAGGCCGCAATGCAGGCAATCGCCGCGTAGGCCTGCGTGCAGATATGGATGCGCTGCCGATTGATGAAATTTCTGGCGTGTCTTACACATCGCAAAATCCAGGCCGAATGCATGCCTGTGGGCATGACGGACACACAACCATGCTGCTTGGTGCAGCCCAATATCTTGCAGAAACGCGCAACTTCGAAGGCACAGCCGTTTTTGTGTTTCAACCTGCTGAAGAAGGGCTTGGTGGCGCGCGCGGCATGATTGCCGAAGGCCTATTTGACCGCTTTCCCTGCGATGAAATCTACGGAATGCACAATCAGCCGATGGGCACACTCGGCAAAGCGGTTATCCGCAAGGGTGCGGCCATGGCAGGTGCAAGCTTCTTCGATATTAAGCTGACCGGCAAGGGAAGCCATGCAGCGCAGCCACACAATGCCCGCGATGTGCTGGTGATTGGTGCGGATCTGGTCGGACAGTTGCAGACCATTGTATCGCGCAACATTCCGGCAACCGATGCCTGCGTGGTTTCCTGCACGCAGTTTCATACTGGCAGTGCTTATAATATTGTGCCTGAAGTGGCGACAATCACCGGCACCATCCGCTATTTCGAGCCGCGGGTCTGCGATCTCGCAGAAAGCCGTATCCGTGAAATCTGTGCCGGTGTGGCAGCGGGTTATGGCATCACGGTCGATGTTGATCTTCGCAACGTCTTTGATGTGCTGCGCAACGACCATGAGCTGTCGGATGCCTATATGGCGGCAGCACGCGATGTGCTGGGTGAAGACAATGTGAGTGACGATTGTCCGGCCTTTATGGGCAGCGAGGATTTTGCCGACATGCTCGCGCGTGTTCCGGGTGCCTACATCAATGTCATGCATGGCGGCAAGGCTGCGCTGCATAATCCTGCTTTTGTGCTTGAGCCTGAAACGCTGCCGATTGGCGCGTCGATCTATGCCCGGATTGTTGAAACCCGCCTGCCAGTAAACAAGGACTTAGCAGCATGAGCACGCATGAATTTCCATTTAACCTCGACGATATGATCGCACGGCTGCGCCCTTGGATTGAAACGGAAAGCCCGACTTTTGATGCGAGCGCCGTCAACCGCATGGTCGAGGTTGCAGCCTATGATTTCGCAGCGGCAGGGGCCACAATTGAATTCATTCCGGGCCGCATGGGTTTCGGCGGATCTCTGCGCGCCCGTTTCCCGCATAAGGATCAGGGCAAGCCGGGCATTCTGGTTTCAGGCCATCTTGATACGGTGCATCCGCTCGGTGTGATCAACGTCAATCCCTATCGCCGCGAGGATGGTAAACTTTACGGCCCCGGCATTCAGGATATGAAGGGCGGCAACTTCGTAGCCCTTGAAGCCATGCGTGAGATCGCACGGAGTGGGCTTGCAACAAAGCTGCCCGTTACGTTCCTGCTGACACCGGATGAAGAAGTCGGCACGCCTTCGACGCGCGATTTGATTGAGCAGGAAGCGCTCAAAAACAAATATGTGCTGGTGCCGGAACCAGCACTGCGTGATGGTGGCGCGGTCGTTGGCCGTTATGCAATCGCGCGTTTCAATCTTGAGACTGTCGGCAAGCCAAGCCATGCAGGCTGGGCTCTCAAAGAAGGCCGGTCGGCAATCCGTCGTATGGCAGAAAAAATTATTGAGATCGAAGCGCTGACGACGGATGATTGCACCTTCTCGGTTGGTGTTATTCAGGCGGGCCAGTGGGTCAATTGCGTCTCATCAAGCTGCAATGCGGAAGCACTGAGCATGGCCAAAACGCAAAAAGATCTGGAAGACGGCGTTGCGCGCATCATGGCGCTTGGCGGAGAAAAAGACGGGGTTGAATTGATCGTCACCCGTGGCGTCACGCGTCCGGTTTGGGAGCCGGGGCAGGCGCAGGATATGAAGCTTTTCAATTTTGCCAATGATATTGCAAAAGAAATCGGTTTCACCATGACCGCTCAGAGTTCTGGTGGCGGCTCGGATGGTAATTTTACTGGCGCGCTCGGTGTTCCAACGATCGACTCCATCGGTGTGCGCGGCGAGGGTCTGCATACGCTGGGCGAGCATATTTTCGAAGACAGTCTGATTGAACGTGCCCGCCTTCATGCGGGTCTGTTTCTTGGGCTTTCATAAATAGAACAGGTGCGGCCATGGCCGAAGATACAGGATTAACAGCAGCCCACGTTGCGGGCCTGCTCAATGATGTCACGATCAATGTCGACCAATGGGGTGTCGCTCATATCAGGGCGGAAAACCTGCATGATCTGTTTTTCGCGCAGGGCTTCAATGCCGCGCGTGATCGGCTGTGGCAGATCGATATTGCGCGCAAGCGCGGGCTTGGTCTGCTGGCGCGTGATTTTGGTCCCGGTTATCTTGAACAGGACAGGGCCGCACGTCTGCTGCTTTATCGCGGCGATATGGCACCGGAATGGAAGGCTTACGGGCCGGATTCGGAGCAAATATGTTCGGCCTTTGCCGAAGGAGTCAACGCTTATATCGATGCCTGCGAAGCGGACGAACAAATGCTTCCGCCAGAATTTACTCTGCTCGGGCATAAGCCTGATCATTGGCGTGCTGAAGATGTGGTTCGCGTGCGCACCCATTCACTGACACGCAATGCATCATCGGAGCTTTTGCGCTCGAAAGTCATGGCCAAGGCGGGCATTGAACTGGGCGCAAAGCTTGATCAGTTACGCAAGGAGTTGTCGCATGGCGTGGTGCCAAAGCCGGTTGAAGGCTTTGACCCCAACATCATGACAGACAGAGTTTTGCGTGATTTCCAGCTTGCTGTCAGCCCTGCCACCTTCTCCAAAGAACGATTGGCTGCAACCCTTGATGAAGCCAGCCTCTGGACGATTGTTTCGGCGTCCGGCGACATCGCGCGCGCCTCTTTTGAAGAGGGTTCCAATAATTGGGCAATCGCAGCTGAAAAGACCACGACCGGGCGACCGATACTGGCACTCGATCCCCACCGAACCCATGGTTTGCCATCGATCCGCTACGTCGTTCATCTCACTATGCCGGGCCTTGATGTGATCGGCGCAGGCGAGCCAATGGTTCCCGGAATTTCCATGGGTCATAACGGCACCGCTGCCTTTGGCCTCACCATCTTTGGAGCCGATCAGGAAGATATCTACGTTTATCAGACAGATGAAAACGACCCTGACCAATATGTCTATCAGGGTGGTTGGGAAAAGGTCACGACTATCACCGAAAACATCCCCGTCAAAGGCTATCCTGACCAGATCGTGGAACTCAAATTCACGCGGCATGGTCCTGTGCTTTATGAGGATAAAGCCAACAACCGTGCCTTTGGCCTGCGCACCGTCTGGATGGATGCGGGCATGGCGCCTTACATGGCCAGCCTGTCGGTCATGCGTGCTAAAACCTATGCCGAATATGCCAGCGCGCTCGATGGCTGGGGATGCCCATCGGTCAATCACATCTATGCAGATACAACCAACGCAATCGCATGGAAGCCTTCAGGCGCCACACCTGTTCGTGAGAACTGGGACGGGCTTTTACCTGTTCCCGGGGATGGACGCTATGAGTGGAAGGGCTATCTGGCGCCGCAGTCTGGCCCGGTTGAAGTTAACCCGCAACGCGGCTTTATCGCGACCGCCAATGCCATGAATGTGCCTGATGTGTGGACCGCCAACAATCCGGCCATTGGTTTTGAATGGCTGGATAGCAGCCGCCATGACACCTTGCATTGGGAGCTATCCCGCGATGCACCAATATCGCTGGAAGACTGCGCGCGCCTGCAAGCGTCAACCTTTTCGCCCATTGCCGCGCGGGTCTTGAAACGTCTCAAGGCGCTCTTCCAGAACAACGATGATCAAACGTGGCTGCTTCTTCGTGATTGGGATGCGAACCTGTCGGTAATATCTGCACCCGCGGCACTTTTTGAGGTGTGGTTTAGTAAATACCTTGGTCCACTTATCGCAAAAGCTGAGGGGGCTGCTCCGGAAGTTATACCGTTGCTCATGCCTTTTGACGCGCCGAGCATCGTCGCTTGGCTGGAAAATGCTAATCCAACGAATGAACACATGATCATCATACAACAAAGTCTCGCAGATGCTTGGGCTGAATGCGTTTCTTTGATGGGAGCAGATGCTACGCAATGGGCATGGGGCGACATTCACAAGCTTGAACTGCGCCATCCTTTACAAACATTGACCGACAAAGACTGGTCACTGAAGCCGATTCCGCTGGGAGGGAGCAGTTCAACGCTCAATTATGCTACTTACCGCTTACACGACTTCTCGGTTGTCGCTGGCCCATCCGTCCGGATGATCATTGATGTGGGTGAATGGGATAACAGTTTGTTTGTGAACAATCCCGGACAGTCGGGAACGCCTGGATCGCGACAGTATCAAGACCTAGTGGAAAACTGGCGTTTAGGACTGATGGTGCCGTTGTTGTATTCGAAAGAAGCAGTCGATAAGGTAACCACCGAACAGATAATTTTATTGTCTTATCAAGAATAACCTTTTGTTAAGTCTGGTCATGAGGCCGAGAGGTATTGCCAAGTGGTTTGACCTTGGGGTTTCCGGTATCGAAGGGACATGCAAGTACCGAGTTCTTTTCCCCCGGTTGAAGGGTTTTTAATTTCTGCGTGAAATTCTTGCTGATGCAGTGTGGGCCTATCACCGGTTTGCGTTGAACACAGCCGATATGGAAGACCTACTTGCCGATCGCGGTGTGATTGCCGGCCGGGAAACAGTCCGTCTTAGGATCAATCTCTTTGGCCGCCATCGTGCAAATTGTCTTCGCAAAGACCGGCCAAGGCCGCATGGCAAGTGGCATCTGAATGAGGTCGTCATGACGATACGCCGCCAGAAGTTCTGGTTCAAACATGCAGCAATATGAAAGCCGCTAAGTGCTTCTTCTCAAGGCTGGTCAGGCAATTTGGTCAGCCCGCGTTCTTGTGACAGATAAGCTTGGCAGCGCTATGTTAAGCCGATGCAGGTTATCGCTCCCGACGCTCATTATCGCGCTCATAAGGGCTTGAACAACAGAATTGAATACTCATACCGTCCTCGCCGACACGATCTCACTGCCACCTCATATCGCCATGCAAGGGGCAGATGCTTTCTGCTTATGGACACATTGCATAGCAGAAATGACGGCTTGAAAACCCACTGCGAAAATCACTCAAAGCGTTACGTAGATAACTTGGCAATGCCATCAGCACATCACTCTGCCTATGCGCCTGCTATTAAAGCGCCTGCAACGCAATCTTTATAAATGTTAGTGCTGGTTGACTTATATAAAGAATCACGCAAAAAGTATCTAAATAGAGTGTGAGGGCGTAGCGGGAGTTCGGGATGTTAAGACTTCGGGAGGAGGCTCTTCGCAGGCTAGCGGTGAAACCGGAGTTTGATGTTCTCATTATTGGTGGAGGCGTAAACGGTGTGGCTGTTCAGCGCGAACTCGCACTCAATGGCGTTTCTGCTTTGCTTGTCGATCAGGGTGATTTTTGTAAAGGCGCAACAGGCGCCTCGTCGCGCATGGCGCATGGCGGTTTGCGTTATCTTGAAAATAGAGAGTTTAAGCTCGTTGCAGAGTCTGCGCGCGAACGTAATTTGCTTTTGAAGTATGCACCACACTTCACAAAGCCACTGGAAATAGTCGTTCCTCTTTCCGGATATATTCGTGGTTTGGCGGGTTCGATCCTGCGTTTTCTTGGCTTCAAAGCGGCAAATGGTCCTCTTAGTGCAGCAAGCTTGAAAGGCGCGCTTTTTCTTTACGAGTTCCTTGGTCGTATTGAAAAAGTGCTGCCGGATCATCGTGTGAGTTTGTCGCGTCGTGGTTTTCCGAAATCAATAGCCGCTCGTTACAAAGTGATCATCAGTTATTTCGATGCCCGAATCCGTAATCCGGAGGCACTTGTTCTGGAGATGATCGCCGATGCTATGCAGGCGCATGCGAACACGGTTTGCCTTAACCATGTCGATTGGCACTATGACATTGATGGTAGCGTGGTTTTAAGCGATCCGATTACCGGACAAACTGCATCAATCAAACCACGCATAATTGTCAATGCGACTGGTGCCTGGGTCGATGTGGTCAATGATCTGCTGCATTTGAAAACGCAATATATTAGACCCGTTAAGGGAGCCCATGTTCTGCTCCGTCATGATGAACTTCATCAGCGTATGGCGGGACGTGCATTCTATTTTGATGATGGAACAGGGCGGATGGTTATTTGCTACCCGCTCGATAAGACCATTCTTCTGGGTACAACTGAAATTCAGATCAAGAGTCCAGATGATAGTTCTGTTGCACCATCAGAAGTCAGCTACCTTCTTCAGGCTTTGTCTGATCTTTTTGACGATATTGACATCACAAACGACCATGTTGTCGCTTTGACGAGCGGAATTCGGCCGTTGCAAGCTGGAGGTTCTGGCAGTGCCAATCAGGCAAATCGCGATCACCGTATTGCCTGTGATGAGTTGAACGCCGGCACGCTGCTTTTATCGCTGATCGGTGGGAAATGGACAACATTCCGTGCGTTTGGGGAGCAGGCTGCAAATCTCATTCTGGAACGTCTTCGTGTCAGCCGAACCGTTGCAACACGGGATCGGGTATATCTCGGTGCTGTCGGATTAACCGGGGATGAAACCGCAACAAACAAGCTTGCGGCATGTATCGCGGATAAGTTTGGGTTGCCCGAAAAACGCGCCGCAGATCTGGTTTCCCGATACGGGGCGATCGCAAGTTCTGTTGCCGATTTTTGCAGCGAGGACGTGGATGAAAAACTGGCCGGTGTTCCCGATTATAGCAAGCGTGAGCTCCGTTGGCTGGTCGAGTTTAGAGCGGCATTGTTTCTCGACGATATTCTGCTTCGACGCACGCAACTCGTTCTTGAGGGGCGTTGCAATCGAAATGTGGTGCGGGAAATCGGGCACGCGCTCGCGCATATAAGAGGTTTGGATCAGCAATGGGCGGAGGAGGAAATAGCCCGCTGCCTGGCAATGCCGACAATTATTCCGCGTTAGTCGCGCGAACCAATAAAGGGAGGTGTGACGATGGGAGACCTGTTTCTCGCTATCGATGCTGGAGGAACAGCTGTAAAGGCAGCCGTTTTCGATGCAAGAGGCAAGCTTGTCGCTCTTCGTGAAGTCATTGTCACGACCGTATATCGTGACAATGGCTGGGTAGAACGTGAACCTACGCGTTTTTGGGAAAATACCGCGCAGGCAATCCGTGAGCTGACATCAACGGTTGTTTCACCTGAGCGGATTGCCGCGATAACCTGCACTGGCTTTGGGAACGGCATCTTCCTTGTCGATGAAAATGGTCGTGGAACGCGGAACGGGATTGTTTCCGTTGATCATCGTGCTCAGCCGATTGTCGATGCATTTCTAGAAGACGGCACCGCAGCCTTCATGGAAACCGCTACCGGGCATCGTATATGGGGTGGACAAACAATCATGCAACTGGTCTGGCTCGCTCGCAATGAGCCTGATGTCGTTAAAACGACGCGTTGGGCGCTGGCGTGTAAAGATTATGTCCGCATGCAGCTGACAGGTATTGCCGCATCTGACCCGACCGATGCCAGCGGCGGGGGGCTGCTTGATCTCGCACGAAATGATTATAACGAAGAGTATTTCAGTACGCTTGGGATTTCGGCATTTTTCGGTCGTATGCCACCGCTCGTGGATAATTCGGGTATTGCCGGACATGTAACGACACAAGCTGCGGCGCAAACCGGACTGCTTCCTGGAACACCAGTTGTCGCAGGTATGATGGATGTCAGTTCATGCGTTATCGGGTCGGGTGTTATCGGCAGCGATGTTTTGACTATGATTGCTGGAACATGGTCTATCAATGCTGTTGAAACGCAAGGTTTGATCAATAACGTGCCGCCCATTCTCAATATGTTGCACAGAGACCGGACTTGTCGCTTGATTGCGGAAGGCAGCCCAACATCTGCTGGTAATTTGAATTGGTATCTCTCACGGGCTGCGGGCGGCCAAATAACGATCGATACTGCGAATGCACTGGTCGCTGCGAGCACAGTGGTCGGGCGCCGCTGCCATTTTATGCCTTTCCTGAATGGACCGGCACCGCGCCAGGGCGCCTATATTGGCCTTGGTAGCTCTGATGATCAGGGGTCAATGCTGCGTGCCTTGTTTGAAGGGGTCGCATTCCAACATCGCCGTCATGGCGAGAGCATTTTGCGATATGTTGCCCCCCAGAAGCCTGCTGCAATCCGGTTAGCTGGGGGGGCTTCCAAAAGCGAAATCTGGGCACAGATTTTTGCAGATATTTGCGGCTTGGATGTTGAAGTTTCCGAAGGGGAAGAGATTGGGGCATTAGGGGCAGCCGTTTGTGCTGCCGTTGCGACCGGCTTTTATTCAGACATTGCAGAAGCCACAAAATCCATGTGCCGCATCACGCGAACAGCGTCACCAAACCCTGCACTGCGTGAATTTTACGAGAACCGCTATGGCCAGTTTCTGACGCTGGATCAAAAACTTGCGGGTCTCTTTGCCTGATTTTTGACGTCACTAAGAGTTCTTTGGAGGAGGAATGAGAATGAAACTGAAAATGATTTTGCTGAGTTCCGTCTACCTGCTGTCCGGTGCGGGGCTGGCAAATGCCAATGACGATGCCTGCGTCGGAAAGGTGCCCACGCTTAATGTGATTGGTCAGGGTATGCCATCTGTCACTGAACTCGACAAATATGTTGGCGAGTTCAACGATAAATGGAAGACGACGGTTAAAATCAACCTGCTGGGCGAAAATGAGCGACGCGCCAAGGCGCGTCTGGATGCCTCAACTGGCGCAGGTGCATATCAGGTACTTTATGTGGACGAGGCCAATACGCCTGAATATGCCAGTGCAGGCTGGCTATACCCACTCGCAGAGGTCTTGCCTGAAGAATATGACATTGCGGATTTCCGCGTGGATCTCGCCAATGTCGCAAGCTATGAGGGCAAACAATATTTCGCCCCGCTTGTCGGTGGCGGCGACATTCTGATCTATCGCAAGGATGTGCTGGAAAAGGCGGGATTGTCCGTACCCAAGACGCTCGACGAACTCGTTGCGGGTGTGAAGGCGGTCAACGATCCCGCAAATAAACTTTATGGATGGGCGGCTCGCGGGCAGCGAGGATCAGGCATGAATGTCTGGCGCTGGACGCCGTTTTTCCGCGGACTTGGCGGCCAGTGGCTTGATGGCGATCAGCCTGCGTTTAACTCTGAAATCGGCGTTAAGGCAACCGAACTTTATATGGACCTTCTGAAGTCCGCCCCTCCGGGGGTTGGCACATTCAGCTGGTCTGATGCTGTTGAAGCCTTCCGTGGCGGTCAGGTTGTATATTTGATCGAATCCGATGTCTTCGGTCCGTGGATGGAAGTTCCTGATAAATCTGTCGTTGCCGGTAAGGTGGGTTATGCTCCTCCGCCAGAGCCTTTGGGATCGGCTGGCTGGGCACATGGCTTCGCCGTTTCCGCAGTTGGTGCGAAAGATGAATGCACCAGAAAGGTCGCGGCAGATTTTGTCGGCTGGGCGACCTCGAAAGATATGGAAGCCCGCCGACTATCCGACGGCATTGCTTCTGACTTAGGTCGGCAATCGAGCCTGAAAAGCGAAGCTTTCAGCAAAGCAGTTCCCAAGGAGTATATCGATGCTCTCTTTGCGACGGGCTCGCGTACACAATTGCTCATCATGGCAAGTCCGGCTTGGCCAGAGATCGGCGATAATCTGGGTCTTGCGCTTGAGGAGCTGTTTACTGGCACCAAAACAGATGTGCAGGCGACACTGGATGAAGCAGCCTTCACCGCCGAAGACGCACTTCGCCGCGTTAAATAAACAGAGGTCAGACCGGGTGTCTTAAATGGCACCCGGATACGCTTTCAAATTCATGAGCAACGGAATGCATAAACAAAGATTCGTATTCTGGACGCTTGCGCCTGCGTTCAGCATTCTGGGAATTCTAGCCTTCGTTTCGATCGCGGGAGCCATCTATTTTTCGGTGATGGATCGATCATTGCGTTATGCCGATTACGACTTCGTTGGGCTTTATAATTACCAACGTCTTCTTGCCGATCGACGATTCCTAAACGCGCTTAAGATCTCGGCCATATGGGAAGTGGTGACTGTTACAGGTACGCTGATAATAGCGATGTTGCTATCTGTGTTGATCTTCGAAAATGTAAAGTCATTGCGAACCCGCAATCTGATTTGCATCGCATTTCTTGCACCGGTCTTGTTGCCAAGAGTCGCCGCAGCATTCATCTGGCGGTTTCTCTATTCTCCGTCACTTGGCCTGATTAATTATTTTGCGGATACTCTGGGGCTGGGCCCGATAGAGTTTCTCGCCAATCCGTCGTTGGCACTAATTTCTGTGGCTGTTGTCGATATTTGGCAATGGGGGTTGTTCTTCACAGTCATTATGCTGAAGCTTCTCGAAACCTTGCCAAAGGACCCGATTGAAGCGGCGCAGCTTGATAATGCCAAGACGTGGGAAATTCATGCTTATGTGACGCTACCGATGCTGAAAGCGCCAATCATAAGCCTCGCTTTGGTAAAGGCAGTTGAATCACTGCGTTCCTTTGATCTCATTTACGTCATGACCGGCGGTGGGCCGGGTACAGCGACTGAGACTCTCGACCTTTACGCGTATCAAGCGGGTATTAATCTTGGTGGACGTGTTTCCTATGCCTCTGCAATGTCTATTCTTTTGCTGGTGATCACAACGGTTGTCTTTACACTTATCTGGAGAGGTATCCGCAAATGGTCGGTTTGATCCAGCGCGTCGTTGCGCGTACCGTTTTGGCGCTCATCATCCTGATCGCTCTCATACCCATTTTATGGACAGTTCTTGGTTCCTTTAAGCAGCTTAAAGATATTGTCACACCTGTACCGAAGCTGTTTTTCAGTCCGACTCTAGAAAACTTTGGAGTTATCCTTCAAAACCCTTCTATCCGAGACGGGCTTCTTAATTCGGTTGTAGTGGTTGGCGCCTCGGTCATCCTCGGTGCGCTCTTTGGCGTACCTGCGGCTTATACGCTGGCGCGTCATGTGAGACGCAAGAAAGACGACCTGCAATTCTTTGTCTTGTCACTGCGTTTCATGCCGCCTGTCGCAATAGCGATACCTTTCATCGTGCTGTATCTGGATTCTGGTCTTTATGACACGCTGACAGGGTTGATCCTCGTCTACCTTATATCGACGATTTCGACAGTCATCTGGCTGTCGGTACCAGCATTTGAGCGTGTACCAAAAGAGATTGAAGAAGCTGCTGCCATGGAAGGTTGCTCGCAAACTGAAATCTTTTTGAAGTTTGCTTTGCCGGTAGCCGCACCATCGCTTTTTGGCGGGCTGGTCTTCACATTTGTTCTCATCTGGAATGAGTTTCTTCTCGCACTGACGCTTGCGGCGGAGAACTCAACACTGCCGGTCGTTGCCGCTTCGATTACGTCGCTCGGTAAGGAAGTTCCATGGGGTGTGATCAACGCCTCGACCGTTATTCTCGTGTTGCCACCGTTGATTTTCATCGGGCTGTTGATGGGCTTCATCAATCGTATGGTTTCTACGGGTCGCAAATAGGATACCCATTATGGCAAATATCAAATGCACCCAAATTCGTAAGTCTTACGGAAACACCACCGTGATTTCTGATCTCAATCTTGACGTTGACGATCATGAGTTCGTTGTCTTTCTGGGGCCTTCCGGCTGTGGTAAATCGACAATGCTGCGTATGATCGCCGGGCTTGAGGAAATTTCCGACGGAACTGTGACCATTGGCGGGAGGGATGTGACGCATTTGCCTCCGGGCGAGCGCGGTGTTGCGATGGTGTTCCAATCCTATGCACTTTATCCGCATATGTCCGTTTTCGAAAACATTGCTTTCGGCCTAAGACGGCAGAAAGTGCCCAATGATGAGATCCAACGCCGTGTAAAGCAGGTCTCTGATGTGCTTGGGCTGGCGCAGTTGCTGGATCGAAAGCCTAAAAACCTTTCGGGTGGCCAACAACAACGTGTTGCAATGGCGCGCGCCATGATTAAAACGCCAAAGCTGTTCCTTTTTGATGAGCCGCTTTCAAACCTTGATGCAAAACTGCGTGAAAAGCTGCGGACGGAAATTCGTCGTATGCATCTTGAATTGAAAACAACAACAATTTTCGTCACGCACGATCAGCTCGAAGCCATGACCATTGCTGATCGTATCGTGCTGATGCGCGCTGGTGCTATCGAACAGCAAGGAACGCCTTCTGAAATTTTTGATAGCCCTGCCACACGTTTTGTTGCTGATTTTATCGGCTCACCAGCGATGAATTTCCGAGATTGCTCAGTGCATATAACGGGCGGGACAGCGGAACTTGTTTCAGGATCAATTCGCCTGAAAGTGCCGGTCAATTCATATAGCGGTCTTGTGAATGGGCTTCAGGTCGAAGTTGGATTGCGTCCATCGAAAATGGACATCGCAGCTTCCGGAGACACGAATGTCATGACTGGCAGCGTTGTGCTGGTTGAAAATATGGGGAGTGAGGGACAGGTGATCGTAGACATGGATGGGCAGGAAATGTCGTTCCTTACGAAATCTTTCCGATCACTTGAAAGTGGGCAGACGGTCCATTTCTCAATTGACGCGCAGAGCATCCATCTTTTCTCCAAAGATGATGGACGTTCTCTTCTGCGTAAAGCTAGCTAATATTTCTGTACACGAATGGGTAATAGACAATGACTACAACACGTTATGACCAGAAGATCGAACGTATTCGGGCGGGCCACTATACCAAGGGCGATTTTCTGATCGCTGACGCGAAGGA
Organism: Brucella sp. TWI559; assembly: GCF_039674265.1. Taxonomy (NCBI): domain Bacteria; kingdom Pseudomonadati; phylum Pseudomonadota; class Alphaproteobacteria; order Hyphomicrobiales; family Brucellaceae; genus Brucella; species Brucella sp. TWI559. Next base: position 29,630 of record NZ_JBDJNE010000018.1, on the reverse strand, counting down.
TGCTGATCTGTCAGGCGGAATTCTCACTGCCGGGGTGAAACGTGATGAGACGGGCAGAGCGATAGGAAATCGGTCCCGTGCTGAATTTCTGGCTGAGATTGAAGCATTGATCGAACAGGATGTTGTAGACATTATGCTCGCATCGACATCCAACATTGAGTATCTCCAGAATAAGAATGCGTTCAAAGGCACAGGTGTCGTCCCAGCCTTCAGAGCAAACGATACCACGGATGTATGGGGTGTCATACGCGGCGGTGCTTATCGATCTGCGCTATCTAAACCCTATAGCGGAACAGATCTTTCTAAAGCGCAGGCTGATCTTTGCCTTTACTCGATGACATTCAACAATGATGCAGACGCGGATATGGCAACGCTTGAAGCCTATCGCGATTTTAGGCCGCGCGCGCGTGCCGCTGGCAAACGGCATTTTCTGGAAGTGTTCAACCCAAACATCGCGACCGGGTTCACGGCTGCTGAAACCGGCATGTTTGTGAATGATTGTATCGTTCGTGCACTTGCGAGCCTTACAATTGATGAGCGCCCTGAGTTTCTCAAAGTAGCGTATAATGGTGCAGCCGCTCTGGAAGAGCTGGCTGGTCACGATTCATCGGTCGTTGTTGGGGTTCTCGGTGGCGGGGCTGGAACGCATCGTGATACATTTGAGCTTGTCTGGCAGGCCGAAAAGTATGGTGCACGTCTGGCCTTGTTTGGTCGTAAGATCAACCTGGCAGAACACCAGCCAACCTTCATTCGATGGATGCGATGCGTTGCTGACGGCAATGCGAAGCCGGAAGAAGCAATTCGTGGCTATCATGCGGATATCGCGAAGCTTGGACTTGTGACGGATCGCTCACTTGACGATGATATTCAGATGACGGAAGAGGTTCTTTTTCACGCGGCCGAAAAATAAAGTCAGAAAAATCAATGTATAAATCGCAACATCCGTCCAGCAAAATTATCGCCGAAGTTGCATGGATGTATTATGTGAAAAACCTCAATCAGAGAGAAATTGCTGATATTCTCTCCCTGTCGAGGCCGACGGTGATTAGCTATCTCAAGATAGCAAAAGAACGCAATATCGTTTGTATCCAGGTGGCGCCGGAACATTATCAGTTAAACGACACTGCGGATAAGCTATCGCGGCAATACGATCTAAAAAGCGTGCATGTCGTGCCGGATGAAGGCCTCGAGGGGGAGATGCTGTCCCGCCGCGTCTGTGAAGTAGCGGCGCAGTATCTGCCATTTTTCCTGAAAAAAGGAGACAGTCTTGGTGTGTCTTGGGGGCAGACGATTTCGTTTGTCTCGGAGTATGTACCGCATTGGCCGATTGAAAATCTGACCGTGCGCCAGTTGATTGGATCGATTGCCAATCCGCTTTTGAACACTTCCGAAAGCTGCACCACCGAAATAGCGCGCCGGCTTGAAGCCTATTGTGTCAATTTGAATGCACCAGCAGTCTGTTCCAGTGCATCATTGGCTGCTGCTTTGAAAGCGGAACCTATCATCAAGGAGCAGCTTGATGCTCTGCAAAGCTGTAATAAATCCATTTTCTCGCTTAGCCCCTGTACGCCAGATACGCATGTCGTACAGTTTAAGATTGCCAGTGTCGAGGACATCGAAATCTATCGCGGGAAGGGGGCTATTGGTATCATTGCCGGCCGTTTTATCGATGCTGAAGGGCAACCTATCCTTGGTGATCTGGATGAGCGGATTATTGGCGCTGATCATGCGCTGTTGAAGAAGATGGAAGGCCTATTGGTCGTAAGCGGAGGCTTTAAGCTTGATGCAACATTGGCTGCTCTTCGAGGTGGCTTCGCAGACCATTTGGTCATTGATCAGAAAACTGCGCGTGAGCTTTGTATATAAATATAAATTTCTTACAGAGGCCTTGAGGTAAGCCGTTTGCACGACTAATTAGCCATGGTTTCGGTTCCGCGTATTTGACAAAATCTTACAGTCATTTGTTCGTGACTGACATTCAATGTGTTTGAGTCGGGCCCAAACGCCGAGATAAACGCACCTATTCTTTCCGCTGATATTGTGCGCGGGATGTTTTCTTCACGCGCACAGTGCTTACTCAATATTTCTTCTATTGATAATTCGGCGTAAGATGATTTGAAATAGCCGGGACTTGGTGTTCATGCCTGGCTTAATGAAAGCCAGTTTGCGATAGGGTCTGACGGTCTCTTCCGAGATTCCAAGCTTGACCATAATTTGGCGCGCATCACTGCCATTCAAATCAAGTAAAAGAACTTCCTGTTCGCGGTTTGAGAGCGCACCACCTTACAAGCCATGAAGTGCGCTTTGTAATATATTATCGTCACTGGTGTGGCTGAGCTGATGATGTTGCCAAAAGCGGTTATAGAGCGCACTGAATGATTGGTTCAGTCCTTTAAGGGTTGAGAGCGCGTGCGCCTGTAAAGCATTATAACCAGAACGGTAAAGGGCGAACTGCATTGTTTGCAGCGGCAACAATTTTACAGCAATTGCAAGTTCTGAACTGTGTTTCGGAAAACCGCGTCATAACAGCATCATAGACTGAATTACGTTCGGCCACAGGTGAAGGTTATGCTGCCAGAGTTTGCATCACAGCCAATGAATAGTGGTTCGTTTGGCGATGTTATGATGGCGCAATTTATATTTAGCAATTTATTAGAGTTGTTGTTTTGAATAATTAATTCAAACTAAAACACAGAATACTGATTCTATTAAGTAAATTTTCGGCGGTGATATTATGAATATATTATATTCATAAATATTGCTTCGATTAGATTGGAAAATTTGAAATACAGTTTCTAATCATAATTCGTATTCATAAGTTTGGCGTTGCTCAGCGTTATTTCAGAGTATCTGTAAAATCCAATAATTATTCGCAGAAAAACTTAAGTTAAGCGGATTTCGTTCGCTTATTCTTTATTGGCAGCGCGTTTTTAAAGCACGCTGACATGCAGATTGCTGCGCAAATAAATCTTGGCTGAAAGACGTGTGACCGCCTCACGGTCCCGCAAGGGAGAACTACTACGTCAAAGTATTAAAATACAATTGAAAGGATATAATATGTCTACCAAGTTAATCGCCATCGGACTCTCGTCAATTATAGCAACGGCGGCTTTCATGCCATCAGCCAATGCTGGCTCAGTATCTGGAAAATTATCAGTTAGAGCCAACATTACATCAAGTTGCGTACTGTCAAATGGCAGCAATCCTGTAATGGATTTTGGAAATCTGAGTGATCTTAACCCCACCGACACAAAGCAGGCAGTACCAGCAGATAAAGGGATCAAGCTTACCTGCAACAAAGATCTACCTTACTCAATTGGCCTTAATGGTGGGCAACACAGTGCAGTCCCCATCGGCGGTTTGCCGAGGATGGCGAATGGCGACAATTATATAAGTTATTTTCTCTTTCAGGATGATAAATACAAACTATTGTGGGGCAACGACCACGATAAAAGACTATTCGCAACAGGCAACGGTCAAGAACAAAAATATCCTATATATGGAATAATACCTAAGCAAAAAACACCTAAATATGGTTTATATACAGATGAACAAGTAATTGATGTAGAATTCTAAAATTCATCCCGGAGATATACTATGACTAGAAAATCTTTAATTCTGGCTGCTGTCTCCGGGTTGGTTTGCGTGAGCAGCGTTCAGGCGGCATCTTTACAAGTGTCGCCTGTTGGCCTCGACATCACCGCACCAACTCGTAATGCATCCGTCACCCTCAGCAACAAGAGCAGTGAGCCAGCCGATGTTCAGATACGCGTTTTTAAATGGACACAAATTGGGGGCGAAGATCATCTGACACCGGCAACCGACGTCATCGTCAGCCCACCGGCTGCAAAGGTTCAGCCAAACACAGCCTATACTATTCGTGTTGCACAACTTAAAGCACCAAGTAAAGACCGCGAGGAAAGCTATCGACTGTGGATTGATGAACTACCCCACATTAACGTGCGCCGTCGCGGTGGGTCTATTACTTTTACAAGCCGTTATTCCATACCCGTTTTCTTTTCTGATCCGTCCGCAAGCACAGATTTGCAATGGAAAGTAAAACGCCAAGGCAAGAAACTGGTTGTTGAAGCTACCAATAAAGGCACACGTCATGCCAAAATAGCCAATTTGACTGCGGCAACAACAGGCGCACGCGTCAGTTTTGGTACAGGCTTGAACGGTTATGTCCTGCCGGGCAGCACGGTGCACTGGACCGCCAATGCAGGCTCTATTCAGGCCGGCAGCAATGTCAAAATTACGGCAACAGGAGATGATTATGCTGTCGATCAAGCAGCCACGGTCTCCGGGCGTTAAGATAACCCTTGTAGTTTGGTGCCTGCTTATGGCAGGCACCGGACTAACGGTAAGTGCACAAGAAATCAAACCTCCAGACAACCAGGCACAAACACTCATGCTGGGTGTTGTCATCAACGATCAGCCAACGGATGCATTTGCTACCTTTCGGCGCCTTCCAAATGGTCGGTTTGCTGCCACGTCCGGCGACTTGCAGTCGGCGGGCCTCAAATCAGAAGCTGTCAAACCCGGGCCCGATGGCTTAATTAATCTGGATACACTACCCGGTGTTACATGGCGCTATGATGAGTCAAAGCAGCTCATTATCTTTACTGCACCTGATAGCGCTCGCATTCCCAACAAGATTGAATTGGAATCGCCCGGAAAGCCGATTGATTTTTCCAAAATTCAATCCAATCTGGGTTTTGTCCTTAATTATACGCTCTATGGCTCGGCCGATTGGGGGAACGGCTCCCGGAAAGCTTTCAGTGGTAGTTTTGACGCGCGGATTTTAACACCCTTTGGAGTTACATCGACTTCTGCTCTCGGCAAGTTTGATCCATTGGTTGATAAAACGCTGGATTTCCGTAGCGGCTTCACCCGTCTCGAAAGTTCTTGGCGTTATACCGACCCCAAAAGAGCATTGGTCTATCAGGTCGGAGACTCCGTTTCCGGCAGCCTTCCCTGGACGTCATCCTGGCGCTTTGGCGGCATCCAGTTTAAACGTAATTTTGCCATCCGCCCCGACCTGATCACATCTCCAGTACCCAACCTATCTGGGTCTGCCTCCCTGCCTTCGACGCTTGATCTCTACCTTAACAATAATAAGGTTTATTCGGGCGATGTGCCTGCAGGCCCTTTTGACTTTAGCGGAATGCCGTTCCTGACAGGCGGCGGGAATATCAATCTCGTCATGCGTGATGCATTGGGGCGCGAAGTCCGTACTGAACACGCTTATTATTATGGCCCAAACATGTTGGGCAAAGGCGTCTTTGACTTTTCAACCGAACTCGGGTTTCCACGCTTTGGTTTTGGTGAAAAATCGTTTGAATATGATCAAAACATAGCGGGTTCAGCGAGTGTGGCCTACGGTCTGACGAATTGGCTAACCGTGAATGCACACTTTGAAGCTACAAAAGGACTCATCAATGGGGGGAGTGGCTTTGTAACCAGTCTGGGGGCCTTCGGATCGCTCAGCGCGTCATATGCAGCCAGTCGTTTAAATGATGCTCATCAAACTGAAATCGGAAGCAGAGCCTCAGTTAACTATCAGGTCGGATATAAAGGCATTTCTTTTTATATAGGAACCAGTCACAGCTTTGGTCAATACGCTGATATTGGTCTTGTAGCGGATCGTCGCCATGGTAATATAACGCCGGTTTCAGCGCGTGCACGAAGTATTGACACTATCGGTGTTTCGCTTCCGCTCGTTTTTGATCCCTCTTTTATTAATATCAATTTTTCGCGCGTGCGCGGCGCAGGCAAAGAAGACGATGCCAGCCTTTTAGACCTATCCTGGTCACGTAATTTCTTCAAGAAAATCTCGTTTTTTGCCACAGGCTATACTGATTTATATAAGAAAACTAACTATGGAATCTTTGCCGGGTTGAGCGTCTCCCTTGGCGACAATATGGCTGCTTCTATCAACGCAGACAATGATGGGATCTCTACCAGCTTAACAAAATCCGCCCGTTTTGGCGAGGACCCGGTCTCATGGTCACTGCGAGATCGCGAGAGGTTCAGGGGAGAGAGCAGTCGTTCAGCAACCGTCAACTACCACGCTCCGGTAGGCCAATTTTCTGGATCGGTTGACCAGTCTGGCGGTATAGGGCGTGTGACCGCTACAGTTGATGGGGCATTGGTGATTGCCGGACAAAGCGTGTTCTTTGTTAATCAGACAAATGATGCTTTCGCAATCGTCAAAGGTGGAGGGCCTGACACAAAGGTTTCGCTCAATGGTCGTTATGTTGCCAACACCAATTCTCGCGGACGAGCCTTCGTGCCCGATTTGCAATCCTATCAAGACAACACCGTCACACTCGATCCAACCAACTTACCTGCCGATCTTCAGCCGGATAACACAACCGTAAACATTGTGCCTGCGGATCGCTCTGGCGTTGTCGTGGATTTTGGAACCAAAAGGTTGAACGCTGCAACGGTCGTTCTCATAAATGCAGAAGGAAAGCCTTTACCTGCGGGAGCCGAAGTTCTGCGTGAAGGCTCTGATCAGCCGTTCATCATGGGGTATGATGGACGTGTATGGCTAACCGATCTGGCTGATCACAATAATCTCACTGTCACGCTGCCAGAAGGGCTCGGTGCCTGTCACGCAAGCTTTAATTACAAACCTGTGAATGGCACCATTGCTGAGATCAATGGGGTCGTATGTCAATCGAACGGAGTATAATCATGCCCAGATCAATATCACGGCTTCGCGTCCGATGTTTAGCTATTTCCAGGCCCGGCCAGATTGCATCATCGGCGCATCTGGTAGCCAAATTCATTCTGGTATTACTCCTGCTGCACCCCTCCTGGGCTGTAGCAAGCGGAGGAACTTGCAGTCTTAAAAATCTAAGCTCCTTCGGCAACACCGTGATTGATATTGTTGCCAACAACGCAACCTATACGACCAGCCAGGTAGAATATACGTGCAACTCGCCTCTTAAATTCAATAATATAAAATTTTGCACTTACATAAGACCTGTCGACAATAACTCAGATAATAATACAAGTAACATATTTTATCAGAGGCTTGGCCAAAAAAACCAACTTGCTTGGCAGTTGAAACTGGCGAATGATCAAAACATACCACTCTCCAAATATGGTGGAGTGGGCGTGACAGCAGGTTGGAACCACTCAGTCAACCGGTTGTTAGCCAACCAAAGTACTATTGCTTCACAAAAACTTATACTGTCCTACCTTGGCCGACAACAACAGGGTCGTGTCGGTTCAGGTACCTATATCGGAACATACCAGTTGGTGACGCAATATAAATTCAATCATGGAATTTCATCCACATGTGGCTCCGCTATAGCCGATCCTGACGGAACAATCATAACTAATTTCAATGTAAGCACTACAGTGGAGAAGAAATGCCAGTTGGAGAATTTCCAAGATGTAGATTTTGGTAATCTGCGCGGCACGGACCTGGCATATAATGGCAACCACGTTGCAGCAGCCTACGGCAATATCGGTATTCGCTGCACATATCAAACACCTTACAAAATCAGTTTGAATGCCGGTAACAACTCAGAAAACGGTACCCCGCGCATGAAAAATGATAAAAATTTTCTTCCGTATAGATTGCTTCAAGAGGGCTGTAAAACTGCTTGGGATGATAAAAATTTTCTGGCCGGCAATGGCAATACAGTCAACGCTATCAATAATCACCAAGTCTGTACACAAATAGTTACATCACTCACAACCGCTCCAGCCATTGGAAATTATACCGATACAGTCATCGTAACCGCTACTTTTTGAAGAACTGTATGAATATTCAGGCTCAGCAATTGTTCGATTGTAACCAATGAGAATTAATCGGCTGACGAGGTTACAATGAGGAATTTATATATAGCAATTTATTAGAGTTGATATTTTGAATAAATAATACAAACTAAAAATAGTACACTGATTCTAATATATAAATACGAAGCGACTTTATAATAAATATATACAATTATTAATTTATTATCGCTGAGATTAGAAAATATAAACTACAATTTCTAATCATACCTCGTATTTGTAAGTTTGGCGTTGTTCGCGTTAATTCAGAGTAGTTATTACTTCCAGCGTGTTTTCGCAGAAATTCTTAAATTTTAGCGAATTTGATTCGCCTATTCTTTATTGGCGGCGCGTTCTTAAAGCGCGCTGACATGCAGATTGCTGCGTAAATAAATCTCGGCTGAAAAACGTGTGATCGCCTCACGGTCCCGCAAGGGAGAACTGCCAAGTCTAAATATTAAAATACAACTGAAAGGATATGATATGTCTACCAAGTTAATGGCCTTCGGCCTTTCGTCAATTATAGCAACGGCGGCTTTCATGCCATCAGCCAATGCTGGGTCAGTATCTGGAAAATTATCAGTTAGAGCCAACATTACATCAAGTTGCGTACTGTCAAATGGCAACAATCCTGTAATGGATTTTGGAAATCTGAGTGATCTTAACGCCGCCGACACAAAGCAGGTAGTGCCAGCAGATAAAGGGATCAAGCTTACATGCAATAAAGATCTACCTTACACAATTGGCCTTAATGGAGGTAAGTACAGTCGAGGTTCATCCCTAGATATACCGAGGATGACAAATGGCGACAATTATATAACTTACCAAGTTTATAAAGATGCCGGATATACAAAACCTTGGCGACTAGACACGGAAGGTGTTGTGTCAGCTGTAGGAACCGGTAAAGAACAAGAATATGCCCTATTTGGGAAAATATTTAAGCAAACCACACCTAAATATGGCTTATATACCGATGAGCAGGTAATTCAAGTAGTGTTTTAATATTTCCGGAGATATGCTTCGACGGTATATTATTTAAAAGTTGTGGCTGTCTCCAGTTTGGTTTGCGCGAGTAGCGTTCAGGCGGCATCTTTACAGGTGTCGCCTGTTGGTCTTTGCCCTCACCGCATCAGGCTTTGTCACAAACTTTGGTTAGATAAAATGCGGCCAGATATTCGGGGGCTATTATGCTGATAGCGCCGCAAGGAGTTGGAACGGCGAACAATTGTCATTTGTGAATTCATTCTTGCGGATCGAATACGCCACTTCAATGCCAGCGATTGTCGCTGAAGCGGAATGAAACGCTTTGAAGTCCAACATGTGTTTGGCAATCGGCTTGATGAAACGATGGTCCTTCTCAAGACTATTGTTGAGATATTTGCCCTGCAGGATTTTCATCATTTTGCCTGTGTCCCGTGATTTTCAGGATCATATTTATAGCTTTCGCCAGCCAGATTGGCTCCGCTTTTATCAATGACAAACTTCTCAGGAACCCATCGCTTGCGATGGCTTTCTTAAAGAAACGCCGTTCGCATTGATTGCATGCCAGAGAAAGAACCTCTGGCCGCGTATTGTGATGACGACCTCATCCAGATACCACTTTTCATGCGGCCTTGGCCGGTTCTTGCGAATGCAATTGGCAAAATGGCGGTCGTCTTTAATCGTAATAGCGACTTCATCCAGATGCCAACTATCATCAAGACACGGTGTGCAGCGACGGATTTTACAGGCATAATCTCGCCCGAACTTCTCTGCCCATTTGCGCACCGTTTTGTGGGCAATCATGATCCAGCGATAGGCCAGCATGTCTTCAACCATGCGAAAGCTTGGTACAAAACGGAAATGCGGCCCCAGCGATGAATCTCGGCTGGAAAATGGTGGGGGTAGACTCTGGGCCATTTGCAGCGAAAGTGCGAGGTGGCTTTGCGTGGGATCATGCGTAAAAACAAAAAGATAGAACATTTAATAATTCAACTTAATTCAGTAATGCTCTAAGTTGAATTTCTGTGCAAAGCATTGCTGTGCGGTGTGGAGAAGCGAGCGCAATCGCGTTCATATTGTCAGATCGCCGCTTTAACGCTTTGCATCTGCGCGTTCCTTGACGACTTCCAACATCCTTCGCCCTTGGCGCTCTTGCGGGTTCATATCATGCGCATCTTCACCGCCTCCCTTGCAACTGAAACCAACACATTTTCTCCCGTTCCAACGGATATGGATGCCTTCAAAGCGGCATTTTATGCAGGGCCTGGTGAGCACCCGGATACGCCCACGTTGTGTTCTTCGGTTGTGCCGGTTTTGCGCCGACGCGCTGCGGCGCATGGGCTTAGCGTGATTGAAGGAACATCCTGCTGGGCTGAGCCTGCCGGTCTTATCCAGCGCAAAACCTATGAGACGTTACGGGATACAATTCTAAAAGAGCTGAGAGCGGCATTACCGGTGAATGCCGTGGTTCTGGGGTTGCATGGAGCAATGGTTGCGCAGGGTTACGATGACCCGGAAGGCGATTTTCTTGCGCATATCCGCGCGATTGTGGGGCCAGATGTTCTTGTTACAGCCGAGTTTGATCCACACAGCCATTTGTCTGCCAAGCGTGTTGCCAATCTTGATCTGATGGCGGCCTTTCTTGAGTTCCCCCATACGGATTTTGAGGAGCGCGGTGAGCATGTGGTTGATTTGACGCTTCGCGCTTTGCGTGGCGAGATAAAGCCTGTTATTTCGACCTTTGATTGCCGCATGATTACGCTTTATCCGACAAACCGCGAGCCGATGCGCTCTTTTGTGGACCGGATAAACCGCATGCAGGGCAAAGACGATATTTTGTCGATCTCCGTTATTCACGGCTTCATGGCGGGCGATGTGCCGGATATGGGAACCCGCATTGTTGTCGTAAGCGATAATGAAAAAGCGAAAGGCGATGCGCTGGCGCAAAGGCTTGGCCATGAGCTTTATCGTATGCGTAAATTGACGGCGATGCCGATGTTTGACACCGATGCCGGGCTTGATCATGTGGCAGCAGTGCGCAAATCCAATGCGTCTTTGCCTGTTGTCATTTCTGATATATGGGACAACCCCGGTGGTGGTGTTGCCGGTGATGCCACTTTCATCCTGCGTCATATGCTGCAACGCGGAATGGATAATTTTGCCGTGGCAACGATCTGGGACCCGGTCGCAGTGTCGTTTTGTCATGCGGCAGGCGAGGGCGCTGAACTTGAGCTTCGTATTGGCGGAAAATCGTCATGGCATGGCGGAGAGCCGCTTGATCTGCGCGTCACAATTCAGAAAGTGATGGATGCCGGATGGCAAAGCTTCCGCAAGAGCCGGGTCAATCTCGGTCGGGTGGCGGTGATCAGACCGGTTGGAACGACGATCGATATTATCCTGATTACCAGCCGCTCACAGACCTATGAGCCGAATATCTTTTCCAATCTCGATATTGATTTTGCAGCCAAGGATTATCTGCTGGTTAAATCGACCAACCATTTTCAGGCTGGCTTTCAGCCGATAGCGTCAGAAATCGTTTATATAGCGGCGCCAACATCTTACCCGACCGATGCAGCCGTTACCCAATATAGAAAGGCGAGTATGGAGCTTTGGCCACGCATCGCCGATCCATTGGGGCTGGATTAGAGCGCATCCCGAAAAGTGTGAAACGGTTGTAGGGCAAGACACGCTCTAAATTAGCGGAGGCTTATTCGATGATGGCAAGCGCAGCACCAAGGCTTACGCTCTTGCCTGCTTCGGCACAAAGGCTGATCTTGCCTGAGCGCGGTGCTGCAATGCGTGTTTCCATCTTCATGGCTTCGATAATCGCAATGATTTCGCCCTCAGCCACCGTTGCACCATCTTCGACCAGCCATTGCTGAAATGTGCCGGGAATGGGGGCTGTAACGGCTCCCTCTGCGGCCTGTGGCACAGTTGATGCCGGTTTTTGGGGTGTGTTTAGCCCGGAAAATAACGCCGCCGGCAAACCGATGTCATGGCGCTTGCCGTCAATTTCGATGAAGCTGCGCACCAGGCCACCATCGACGGGATCAATCCTTGCCGATGGTTCAACACCCCGGAACTCAGTCTCGATCCAGTTGGTGAAGACGTTGAATCCATCTTCGCCGGTAAAGTCTTTTTCTTCGACAACCGCACGATGGAATGGAAGCACGGAAGCCACACCCTCAATTTTAAACTCGGCCAGCGCACGTCGCGCACGGATCAGTGCTTGCTTGCGTGTTGCCCCTGTGACGATCAGCTTGGCCATCATGGAGTCGTACAGGCCCGGTATTTCCGATCCGCTCTCGACGCCGGTGTCAAGGCGCACACCCGGACCCGAAGGCGCGCGGAAACGGGTGATCATGCCCGGCGTTGGCAGGAAGCCGCGGCCGGGATCTTCTGCATTGATGCGGAATTCAAAGGCGTGGCCGCGTGGTGTCGGCGTTTCGGTCACCGACAGCTTCTCGCCATCCGCAATCCGCAACTGCTCGATCACGATATCGACGCCGGTGGTTTCTTCGGTGATTGGATGTTCGACCTGAAGGCGGGTGTTGACCTCCAGAAACGAGATCGTGCCATTCTGCGAAAGCAGAAACTCGACAGTGCCAGCCCCGGTATAGCCCGCGGCTGCACAGATTGCGCGCGCGGATTCATGAATACGGTTGCGCTGGTCCTGCGTGATAAAGGGTGCAGGTGCTTCTTCAACGAGCTTCTGATTGCGGCGTTGCAGTGAACAGTCCCGCGTACCCAGAACCACGGTGTTGCCATGCGTGTCGGCGATCACCTGCGCTTCGATATGGCGAGGTTTTTCAAGAAACTGTTCTGCATAGCATTCGCCACGTCCAAAGGCCTCAATGGCTTCCCGCACCGCGGAATCGAAAAGCTCCCCGACTTCGTTCAGATGATAGGCAACTTTCATGCCGCGACCGCCACCACCAAAGGCCGCCTTGATCGCAAGCGGTAAGCCCGCCTCGCGTGCAAAAGCCACCGCTTCTGCAGCAGATGCCAAGGGACCGGCTGACCCCTTGACGAGGGGGGCACCAACTTTTTCGGCAATGCGCCGTGCTTCAACCTTGTCGCCCAGTGAAGTGATGACTTCTGGCGACGGACCTACCCAGATGAGGCCAGCATCAAGGACGGCTTTGGCAAATTCGGCACGCTCCGACAAGAAACCATAGCCGGGATGCACTGCATCGGCACCGGCGCGTTTTGCAATGTCGAGTATTTTTGCAATATTGAGATAAGTATCCGCCGGGCGGCCTGCACCAAGGCCATAGGCCTCATCTGCAAGCTCTGCATGCAGTGAATTTGCATCGGCATCGGAATAGATTGCAACAGATGCCACACCATAATCGCGGGCTGCGCGGATGATGCGGATGGCAATTTCGCCACGATTGGCGATAAGCAGCTTTTTCATCAGACTATGATTTCCTGCGGCTCGAAAGCAGAGATCGGGTTAAAACGGATACGGGCGCCGATGGGTATCTGGCTCGCCAGATCGAGATGATGGCTGGCCACAACACCAATCACCGGGTAGCCGCCTGTCAAAGGATGATCGGCCAGAAAAAGCACGGGTTGCCCGTTTGGTGGCACCTGAATTGCCCCAAGGGCTGTGCCTTCGGATGGTAATTCATCGTGGTTGGCGCGTTCGATTGTTGCCGATCCGAACAGGCGCATACCAACGCGGCTTGATTGCGGCGTGACATCCCATTCCTGGGCTGTGAGGGTTGCAAGCCCTTGCGCCGTAAACCAATCGGTGCGGGGGCCAAGTACAATATCCAGTGTAACAACTTCACCTGCGCGGGGCAGGCGGCGCTGGTCGTGGCCAATATCACTGACTGCAAGTGCGGGGCCATTGGCGGGCACCAATATGTCGCCAACCGCAATGGGCTCCGGGCCAATTTTGGCAAGTGTATCGCGGGCTTTTGACCCGAGAACGTCGTCAACAGCAAATCCCCCGCGCAGTCCGAGATAGCTCAGCATGCCTTCGGGCGGGACGCCAAGGATCAGCTCGTCGCCAGCATTGAGTGCGATGGGGCTTGAAAACGTCGCGGTGAGTCTTGTTTGCTTGGCTGTACGGATGGTTAGCGGGCAGGGCGCGCCGGTTACAGCCACAGTGACCGCACGGTCAGCCTTGAAGGCAAAGCCGCCGAAGCTAATCTCAAGAACCGCAGCATCACGCAGATTTCCAAGACAGCGATTGACTTCAAGCATCGCTCTGCGATCAAGCGCACCCGATTGAGAGACGCCCTGACTTGCAAGACCCAAACGGCCCAAATCCTGAAACAGTGCCGGGCGGTCAGCCTGCGTGACAAGCAGGCCGTCTGCGGGTTTGCGAGAATTGTCCAGCTTGGTTGCGGGCTTTGAAACAGGAGTGGTTTCACTCTTGGCCATATCGCGAAAGCGCACGCGATCGCCGGGTGCAAGCAGGGCTGCACGTTTGCGGGTCGTGTCCCACATGGCAAGCGGTGTTGTGCCAAGCAATTGCCAGCCGCCGGGACTGTCGGATGGATAAATGCCGCCGAATTTGCCAGCAAGCGCCACCGATCCTGCCGGAATTTTTACACGCGGGCTTTGACGCCGTGGGACATCAAAGCTGGGGTCGTCGCAGGTCATATAGGCAAAGCCGGGTGCGAAGCCGGTAAAGGCAACCGTATAGGTTGCTTGCGTATGACGGCAAATGAGTTCTTCGACGGAGCAGCCAAGGAAAGCCGCGACATCATCAAGATCTTCACCATTGTAGCAAACAGGGATTTCGAAAAATGCACCACTGCGCGACCTGCGAACCGACAGATCAAGCTTCGCAATCTGCTTGGTCAGTTTTGCGCGATCCGTCATAAAGGGGTCAAAGTGCACCATAATGGTGCGCGCGCCGGGAATGACTTCGCAAATGCCTTTAAGCTCAGCTGCGAGCAGCGCATCAAGCAATGTCAGGCTTATGCCAAGATCGTCAAGCTCGACCAGAAAACTGTCGCTGCCGGAAGGCAGAAAGCGCAGGCGTTCACTCATGATGCAGTATGAACGAAAGGCTTGAGTTCTACGCCGCGTGCCTCAAGTGTGCTGCGCAATGTGCGGGCGATTTGAACGGCTGTCGGATTGTCGCCATGAATGCAGATCGACTGCGCATCAAGCGCGATGTCGGTTCCATCAATGGCGGTCACGCGCTGTTCATTGATCATGCGCAGCATTCGCTCTGCAATGACGTCAGGATCATGAATAACCGAACCTTCAAGGCGGCGATTAACGAGACTGCCATCAACATTATAAGCACGGTCTGCAAAAGCCTCGCAAACGACGCGCAGTCCCGCTTCGCGCGCCTGATCCACAATCGGTGCCGTTGCAAGCGCCATGAGCACCAGATCAGGGTCGATTGCCTTAATGCCTGCGATAACGTCTGCTGCTTGTCGTTTGTCATGCGCAATGGTATTATAAAGCGCGCCATGGGGCTTTACATAAGTGACTTTTGTTCCGGCAGCTTGCGCCAGCCCTTGCAAGGCACCAATCTGGTAGATCGTATCGGCAATGAGTTCGCTGCTTGACGGGTCCATATTGCGACGGCCAAAGCCGACCAGATCGCGATAGCCGATATGCGCGCCAACACGCACACCCCGTCGCGCCGCTTCACGCAATACGCTGAGAATTCCGGCAGGATCACCAGCATGAAAGCCGCAGGCAATATTGGCACTCGTCACAATTGCCAGCATCGACGTGTCGTCCCCCATCGGCCATGGCCCGAAGCCTTCTCCGAGGTCGCTGTTGAGATCGATAAATGCCATGTCTCTTCCCGGTTGAATAATCATTCTTTACGGATTATTGTTGAATAACCTATTATTTATTGTTCAACAATATGTAATTCGTATACTCGCTGGAAATTCACGGGGAATAACGCGGCGCAGGCCGCAGAGCGGTTTAAAGCATGTCGCGGAAAAATGGGAACCGGTTTTTCAACAACGACATGCGTAACAACAAGAACATAGAGCGAGCGTATTGGGTACGATTAAGCGCGACACGCTCTGGAGTGAGAAAGTCTGAAGGATATTCATGACGAACGCAATGCCTTCGCTTGATGATGACCAGCCATTGGCGACCCAAACCGCCGCTAAAATCCGCGAAATGTTGATTACAGGCGAATTATTGCCCGGAACCAAGCTTTCTGAACAACAGATTTCAGCGCAGTTTGGCATATCCCGCAACACGTTGCGTGAGGTTTTTCGCCTTCTGACCAGCCAGAGTTTGCTGACCTATATTCCCAATCGCGGTGTTTTTGTTGCAACGCCTGACGAGGCGACGGTCGTTGATATTTATCGTGTTCGGCGTGTTATTCAGAAAGGCGCCGTTCAAATCGCCGTTCCCGCTCACCCGGCTTTAGAGCGTATGAACGCGCTGCTGGAGCAGGCGGTTCTGGCCCAGGGAAAAGGCGACTGGCGGCAGGTTGGTACCATCAATATGGAGTTTCACCGTGCCATGGTGGAGCTTTGCGACAGCACCCGGCTGAGCGCCTGTTTTGATCTCGTTCTTGCGGAATTACGGCTGGTTTTTGCCCAGCTTGAAGATAACGCGCATCTTCATGAATCGTATATTGCGTTGAATGCAGAGCTTTTGGGTTCGCTTCAGGCCGGCAATAACGAGATCGCCGCGCAACAGCTTGATCGCTATCTTCTCAGCTCAGAGCGCTCCGTTCTCGCCGCACTTCAACGTAAAAAGCGAAGCTAGAGCATTTTCAGCAAAAGTGCGAAGCGGCTTTGCGTGGAATAATGCGTGAAAACAAATAGATAGAGCGGTTCCGTTTCAATGGGAGCCGCTTTTACTCAACGCTTCACTGAATTACTCTGCATTATCAATGCGTCCCAACGGCCTGACCATAGACGCGGATGACATTGCGCACCGCTTCGACCATGAGCGCATGGGGCGTGGCTTCGACCTTGCCGGATGCAACAGCCGGATAAAGCGTGCCAAGATACTGGCTGATCAGCGTTTCCGGGATTTTGCGGCCTTCAAGACGCGTTAGAAGCGCATTGACAGCTGCCACGGCTTCCGGGTGTGGCCAGTAATAGCGAATGCGGTCGCTATAGGAGAAATGGCGCTGAAGACGCAGCTCTTCCGCATCGCCATGATAATATTTCTCCCAGTTCTTCGGCTCGTTGAGAAGAAGCTTCTCAAGCTTGCCGCGAACGGTCTCTTCTTCCGGTAGCTTGTCTAAGAAAGCTGCAATCTGATCAAGGCCATAGAGCGCTTCACGCAGTGCGAAGGTCAGGCCCGGTCCGACTTTGAGAATGGCAAAACCATCATGAACCAGATCGGAGAGCGCCTCAACCGGCTGATAGTCGGTCGAATGGGCTTCAAAGACAAATTGTGGTGTTTCGTTGAGAACGCTGCTGAGAGCAGTCGCCTTGTCGCTGTCGTAATAGACAACGTTTTCATTGCCGAATTCCACGCCCGGCTGCACGACAACGCCAATGGCACGCGAGAATGCATCTTCTAAACCAAGCGCTGCAAAAGCCTTGCGATGAATGGCGATGGTTTCAAGAGCTGCATCTGGCTTGGTCAGTTCCAGATCTTCGATTTCTTCCATCGCGCCGCCGGGAATTGGAACTTCCGTGCCGACGATATAGACAGGCAGATCAAAGCCGGATTCGGCAGCTGCTTTTTCTGCAACCTTGGCAAGACGGGCCGCGCGTTCTGCGGTCACGGCATCAGGCAAGGCAACGGGTTCACCGGCACAGCCCATGGAGGTGTCGAGGTGGATTTTGGTGAAGCCCGCACGCACAAAGCCATCCATCATCACTTCGGATTTTGCCATCGCTTCTTCAGCAGTGAGATGCTTCCACGGATTTGGGCCGAGGTGATCGCCGCCTAAAATAAGCCGCTTGGTGTTAAAGCCAAGACGCGCTGCGATGTCTTCGACAAAACGGCGGAAATCAGCCGGTGTCATGCCGGTATAGCCGCCATCCTGATTGACCTGATTACAGGTCGCTTCGATCAGAACATCGGTGTTGGTGGCAATGCCTTCAAGAAGGGCTGCTTCAATGACCAGCGGATGGGCCGAGCAGATCGAGGTGATGCCTCCGCGCGCGCCGCTCGCATAACGGGCGGGAAGTTGGCTCAAGGTCTGCGTACTGCTCATAACAGGACTCCGTGGGTATAAGATAAATTTCAGAGAGAAATTCGTTTCAGATTGCCGTCCAAAGCGAGAAGCTCTGGCAGTGGCGTGCCTGCGCCAAGGTTCGGGGCAGCTTTGCCCATCACATCGGCAGGCACAACACAGGCCGCGCGAATGGCTTCTTCAAGCGGCACGCCGACATGCTGAACGAGATTGGCAAGGCAGCCGACCATATCGATATGGGCACCAGCTAATGAACCGGCTGCATTAACAAGCGCACCATCTCGCACTTCAATCCGCTCGCCATAAAGCTCGAAATGATCCGGCCCGCCAATGGTGGACATGGCGTCAGATACAAGGAACATGCGGTCGCGCTTTGGCCGTGCGCGCCATGCAATACCGACCATTTCCCATGTCACATGATGCCCATCAACAATGATGCCGACAAAAGCATCGCTGCCGATTGCAGTGCCGACCACACCCGGCTCACGCGATGTCATGGGCGGCATGGCGTTGTAAAGATGGGTGAAGCAGCTGATGCCAGATTCAAGTCCGGCGCGTGCCTGTTCCGTCGTGCTATTGGTGTGACCGGCGGAAACCACCACGCCCATATCAGCGATCTCGCGGATCGTGTCACCCGACACCATTTCCGGTGCAAGCGTGAGCATCACAGGCACATCGGCCTTGCGCAGAATTTTGAGCGCTTCAAGCGTGGATGCATCCATCGGGCGAATGAATTCAACGCGATGGGTGCCTTTGCGGGCACGATTGAGATGCGGGCCTTCAATATGCAGACCGAAGAAGCCATCCATGTTCTTGCACTCGACTGCTGCATGGGCGGCCTCGATCATGCGTTCCGGCTCACAGGTAATCAGTGTTGGCAGAACCCAGCCCGTGCCAAGTTTGCGCAGTGTCGAGACGATATGCGCGATGCCTTTGGCGCTGGTGTCGGAGTTGAGCATGACGCCGCCTGCACCATTGACCTGAAGGTCGATACAGGCTGGCATCAGCACATGCGGCGTGAGATCGGACGTCTCGTCCGATTTGCGCGGACGAAGGCGCGTGATACCAGAAGTGCCGATCTCGGCCACGAGACCAGTCTGAAGCCGCCTGTTCAGAAACACATAATCGGGGGCGACGAGACGAGTCATTGGCTTTCTCCTGATTTATTTAAGGCGTATAGGGCAACGCCGCGTGCGCCCGAACTATCGCCGAAACGTGCAGTTCTGATGGCGGGAATACGCGTGGGGCCAAGCTTGCGCTTTTCAAATGCTTTTGAAACGCGCTCAGTGACGCCATCTATATTGGACAGGCCGCCGCCCAACACAAAACAATCCGGATCGACAACAAGCTGCATGGTCAGAAGCGATTCCGCCATCAGGTCAGCCCAGTCATCGAGCACCTTTTCTGCGTTCGCATCGCCATTGGACGCGCGCAATGTCAGTTCCTGATTGGAGATGGTCTCATTGAGCTTAATTTGGGAAATAGCAGCAAGGCCCGTGCCGGAAACATAGCGTTCCATACAACCTGTCTTGCCGCAGCCGCAAGGGATCAGCGGAAGGCTCTGCTCGCTTAAGATTCGCGCAGGCATACCCGTATGACCAATTTCCAGTGCAAGACCATTATAGCGCGGCGGAATCTCGCCGTTGATGACAACACCAGCGCCCATGCCGGTGCCGACAATCAGGCCAATCATTGCTTCGCTTCCTTCGGCTGCACCGCCATGCGCTTCCGAATAGGCGAAAGCCATGCAGTCGTTCATCAGCGGAAAGCTGCGCCCGAAACGTTTCTGAAGCGCTGCGCCCACATCGCGACCAGTAATCGGAATATTGGATGCAAAGCCGTGGCCGGTGGCCGGATCAATCCAGCCGGGCAGGCTGATGCCGACGGGCAAGTTTGGACTGCCCGCCGTTTCGGTCAGCCATTCAATCTGCGCGGACAAGCCATCGATGAAAGCATCGAAGTCGCTGACAGGCGTTGGAATGCGCCGTGTCAGAACTGTTTCCATATTCGCGTCGAACAGGCGACCCTCAATTTTAGTGCCGCCGAGATCAATAGCGCCGCAGATCATGCTGACCTCGTTTTTCATGCTGTAAACGGGTAGATCTTAACGCCGGAAACAACGCGTGTCAGGTTGCCCTGATCAACAAACGGGTTGTCGATGTTAAGATTAAGTTCAGCCGACCAGCGGGCAGACCAGATCTGCGCCAGAAGCACATAAAGCACGGCATCCCAGCGGCTGTCGCCAGTCAGATCAAGCGCAAGATCACAACCTTCGCCGCCAACAGTGGTCACGGTTGCGGAAGGGAACTGCTGCGCAATCTCAACGGCAATGTCGCGATCATAACGCGCGGTGTGCTGATCCGGGTGAATGAAAACCACAACGCGGGTATTGCCGACAACAGAAGCCTTTGGTCCGTGACGGAAGCCAAGCGTGCTGTCCCAGTTGGTCATAACCTGACCAGCAGTCAGTTCCAGAACCTTGAGTGCGCTTTCGCGTGAAACGCCGGTCAGTGCACCGGAGCCCAGGAAAATCGCGCGTTCTGGATGTGGGGCAGGGGTTGCATCAAGCTGTGCAATTGCTTTTGCGCCCGCGGCGGAGAGTGCTTCAAGTTTCGCAGCCACATCAACCGTGCCGTCAATGCAGGCGAGCGCCGATAGGAGCATCGTCGTATAGCTCGACGTCATGGCAAAGGCGCGGTCGTGCGTTGCTTCCGGCAGAACGATCACGCGCTGGTCGCCCGGACCTTTCGCTTTGCGAACGGCCAGTGCGCTTTCGCTATTGCAAGTAATGTTGAGGCGGTGCGCCTTTGGGAAATGCGCGTCCAGCAGGTCGAGCGTTGCAATCGTTTCCGAGCTGTTGCCGCTGCGGCCAAATTGCACAACGAGCAGTTCGCTATCATCGCAAAGCGTTTCAGACGGATTGGAAACAATGTCGGTTGTTGCAATTGCTTCGAGCGAAATCGCGCCAGTCTTGGCTGATGCCAGTGCCTGACCGATAAAGGCCGAGGTGCCGGCGCCGCTGAAAACGATATGCTTGATACCCTTGGCGGCGATCCATGCGCGGATTTCAGCCGACTGTTTGGCAAGCGGAGCAGCCCATGCCTGCCAGATACCCGGCTGTGCGTGAATTTCCTGCCAGGTATGGCTCGTTTCCAGTTTAGTCATGAATACCGTCCTCTTGAGTACTGATGACACGCACGCCGCGCTCGCCGATGCGGTTGGCTATGTCGTGATTTGGCTCAAGATCGGTTACGATGGCTGTGATCCGATCCATTGCGCAGATACGATGCAGCCGTGGTTTGCTGAATTTGTTTTTATCGGCCAGCACGATGATGCGGCCCGAGGCTTCAATCATCGCACGGTTTTCGTGGGCTTCGTCTTCCAGGAAAGTGCTCACACCGGTTTCCGGATCGATACTGTCCGCCCCCATCACAAAGGTGTCGAAGCGCATTTCAGAAAGGGCAGTTTCAACCAGTCGTCCGGAGACGGACATGGTCTCACGGCGTATGCTGCCGCCGGTCAGCATCACCTGATGCTGTTTGTGACGCAGCACACTTTGTGCGACGTCGAGACTGCGGGTCATGACGATGAGCGGTGCGAGATTGCCAAGGTGAGCGGCCAGACGCTCGGCGCTTGAGCCGTTATCAAACAGCACCGAAGTATCGCCTTCGAGCAAATGAACCGCCTTGCGTCCAATGGCATCCTTGGCGTCGAAATTGACGGCACGGCGGTCAACCGGATTGGCTTCCACGCCTGTGGGAACGAGACCGGGGCGCTGGGCAAGTGACAAGGCAAGATCAATGCGGAAATCGGCAAGCCCTGCATAGCCAAAGCGCTGGCAGAAGCGGATGAGCGTCGGCTCTGACGTGCCAAGTTGATTGCACAATTCGCGTGCCGTGGAGCGAATGAAACCTACCGGATCATTTTCGATCAACAGGCATATGCCGCGCAGCTTCGGAGTAAGCTCCGGCACTGCCGCTTGCACAGTCTGATAGAGGTCTTCTGTCGGCTGCAACTCCGGCCCTTTCCTTGTGTCGTAGTTGTCTAGTTAAAAGAAAACTTTACTTCAACACAAATTTCTAATGCCTTCTGTTTATTTCAACACAAGTTACTTTTGCTTTTCCTTCACAATCAGGAAGGCGGCTGTCTGCCGTCGGCAATGGCATCAAGCGCTGCACGCAATTCGGCTACTTTTGCGGATGTGGTTCTTGTTGCGCCGGGCACAGCAAAGCCAAAATTCAGTAAGGTTTCGTCCGTGTTGATTGCGGCGCTGCAAGATGCATGAATTTCGGCGAGATCAGGCAGGGCAGCGGCGATGGCTGCAACTGTTCCTATATTCACGCCAGAACCCGGCATGATGGTTATTTTGTCTTTGGCAGCACGCTGCATTTTAGCAAGGCGTTCAAGACCGGATGTGGCTTTCAAAGCACCGCCTGAACTCAAAATCCGGTTGATTCCAAGCTCAGCCGCCATTTGCACCGCTTCCGCTGTGTCAGGGGTAAGGTCAATTGAGCGATGCAGAGCAATTTCAAGACCATCGGCTGCATTCACCAGCCTTTTCAGGGCTGGCCTATCAAGCTTGCCATCGGGCAGATTGGCACCAATCACCACGCCTGCGAGGCCAAGTGCGCGCGTTGCTGCAATCTCGGCTTCCATGATCTGCAATTCATCTTCCGACCACACGAAACTGCCGGCGCGGGGCCGTATCATTACCATGATCGGAATTGGCGCTTTGGCTGCAAGCTGCATCAGGCCAATGGAAGGCGTCAGTCCGCCGATTGCGAGTGCTGAACAAAGTTCAATCCGGTCTGCACCGCCTTTGATTGCGGCATCAAGACCTTCGGCATCATCAACGCATACTTCCAGTATTATCCGGTTCAAGGCATCCCCCCTCAGCTTTTGTTGTACTCTACCTTCGCCAGTATTGCGACACTCGCCAATCCCGCCATAGCCCCCATAATGGAGACGGTTCCATAGCCAGCAACGCTTGTGCCAATTGCAAAAAGCGCTGTGCCGATCCCCCCGATTGCTGATGCTGCGTAAATCTTCCATCGTGTGGTGAGGAATGCAAGCCAGACCAGATAGATTGCATAAAGAACCGACGCGACAAAGAAGATGCTGATCTGGCTTTTGCTGCGCCCGATACGCGCCCAGAGCAACATAAGCACCGCTTCAAGGCCGGCAACGAAGCCCATGACCATGCCGACATCTTCAACGGAGCCGCCGCCGCGCCCGGTAATGATCAGCGTGCAGCCATTTGTCGTTGAACGCCTCGGACAGCAGACGATTGTTTACAGCGTGCCGGAAGGCATGAGCGAAACCTTCTACATCATTACGCCGGGCACGGCACCTGTTAGCAGCGATGCAGCAAGCAAAATTGGTATCGACGCGCAATTCTGCCATCTGTTTGACCAGAACGGTATTGCCTTAATGCGCCAGGGTGATTTTTCCGATCTGCCTGCGAATTAAACGATCTGAAAATAGATGAGAACGGGGTGGCTGTGACCATAACAGCCGCTTTTTCTTTACGGTCTTTTTGGCTTTCACGCTTCAAAATGTCTGAAGTTTATTTATTCTGCCAACGGTTACCGACCTTTAACTTCGTCAACGACATAGCGAGTGAATAAGAATGACGTTTTCTGTGCTCTCCCCGGATGATCTTGGCCCCACCATTTGCGCTGGCGAAATACTGGTCGAGATCGTTGCAACAACCGTGGGCGACGGCTTTTTCGAAGCACAGCCACTGATTGGTCCTTATCCAAGTGGCGCTCCGGCAATTTTCATTTCGCAATGCGCGCGTATGGGCAATCAGTCCGCTATGGTTGGATGTGTGGGAGACGACGATTTTGGACGTGTGAATATCACGCGTCTTGAGAATGATGGAGTCGATGTTGCGGGCATATCCATTGATAAGGATTTTCCGACCGGTAGTGCTTTTGTGCGCTATCGATCTGATGGGTCGCGCGATTTTGTTTTCAATATTGTACAGTCTGCTGCGTCTCGCTTTGGCTGGACCGCCAATGTTGAAAAGCTTGCGCACCGTGCCGGGCATCTGCACGTCATGGGATCGGCACTGTCGATGCCTGCGGCGCGCGGAGTAATCGAACAAGCGGTTACCATCATCAAGGCGCGGGGCGGGACGCTCTCTGTTGATCCCAATCTGCGTAAGGAAATTAAACAGGATGCAGATACGGCGCAGTTTTTTGCACGGTTGATTTCCATGACGGATCTGTTGCTGCCATCTGGCGAAGAGCTTGAGCTTGCGGCAGGGATTGAAGGCGAGGCCAACGCAATCGGGCATCTGTTCAAGCTGGGCGTGAAAGAGATCGTACTCAAGCGCGGTGGCGAGGGTGCAAGTTATTTTGCAGCCGACGGCACACAGCTTCATCAGAGCGCGTTTATCGTTGATGAAATCGATCCCACCGGCGCCGGTGATTGCTTTGGCGGCGCTTATGTTGCTTGCCGCAGGCTGGGTCTGTCGCCCGATGTTGCGCTTAACTACGCCTGTGCCGCCGGTGCGCGTAATGTTACGCGACGGGGGCCGATGGAGGGGGCGGGAACACGCGCAGAACTCGATGCTTTCATGGTTGCAACCAAGCGCAGAACGTGACGGGCACTTGCCCAACACTTTTGTACGAACGTTGCCGATGAGGATTATGCTTTAAGGAATAGGGACCAGATTTTTTCTTTGTTCATTTTTTAACGCGCTTCCAAGCGACGCTTAAACGCTGTTTTAAGCATATTTATCGGTGCATAGCCTGCGAATGAGGAATGATTATCCAAATACGACGTCAATTGGTCAATTGTCGTCGAATTTGGTTTTTTTCTTGCGCTTTGGATGCTAAGTCGCTCTCGCGATCAATGTCGACAACCTTATATGGCGAATTCATCAGCATAGCCGAAGCCTGGAAGCCCCCAACATGACTGCACGTCTTTCATTCGCGCGTGAGCGTATCAATGTTCTTCTTCTCGAAGGTATCAACCAGTCTGCTGTCGATTATTTCAAATCGTCAGGCTACACCAATGTCGTTCATTTGCCAAAAGCACTGGACAAGGCTGATCTGATTGAAGCAATTTCGTCCGCACATATCGTGGGTATTCGCTCGCGCACGCAGCTCACCGATGAAGTGTTTGCAGCAGCGCAGCGTCTGATTGCCGTCGGATGTTTTTCGGTAGGCACCAATCAGGTTGATCTGAAAGCAGCGCGTAAGCGCGGTGTCCCGGTTTTCAATGCGCCTTTCTCGAATACACGCTCCGTTGCCGAGTTGGTGATTGGCGAAATCATCATGCTTATGCGGCGCATTTTCCCGCGCTCCACTTCTGCGCATAGCGGCGGCTGGGACAAGAGTGCCACGGGCAGCCGCGAAGTGCGTGGCAAGACGCTGGGCATTGTTGGCTATGGCAATATCGGTTCCCAGGTTGGCAATCTGGCTGAAAGCCTCGGTATGACGGTCCGCTACTTCGACATGACCGACAAACTGCAATATGGCAACGTGATCCCGACCGAAACACTTGATGAGCTGCTTGAAATTTCGGACGTGATCAGCCTGCATGTGCCATCGAACAAGTCGACGGCCAAGATGATCACCGAAGCCAAGCTGCGCAAGATGAAGAAGGGGGCTTTCCTCATCAACAATGCGCGTGGTTCTGTAGTCGATCTGGAAGCACTCGCCAAGGTTCTCAAGGAAGGTCACCTCGCAGGGGCTGCGATTGACGTTTTCCCGGTTGAGCCAGCATCCAACAAGGATCCGTTCGTTTCGCCGTTGCAGGGGCTGGAGAATGTCATTCTCACACCGCATATCGGTGGCTCCACCGAAGAGGCGCAGGAGCGTATCGGCATGGAAGTCAGCCGCAAGCTGGTGGAATATTCCGATGTGGGTTCGACGCTCGGTGCGGTCAATTTCCCACAGGTGCAATTGCCTGCACGTCCAAACGGCACGCGTTTCATGCATGTGCATGAAAACCGTCCGGGCATTCTCAACAGTTTGGTCAATATCTTCTCATCGCATAATATCAACATTATCAGCCAGTTTTTGCAGACCGATGGCGAGGTTGGTTATGTCGTGATTGAGGGGGATGCAATGGAAGATCATGCTGACGAGGTTCTTCAGGCTATGCGCGAGATTCCGGGCACAATACGCACTCGTCTGCTTTACTAGTGGTTTAGTCCCCAAGCGTGATAGTTTATTATTGTCCGCTACGCAGCGGAAAGCACTATAGGCAGTTTCTTTACGGCAGCGGCAAGATTAAGCATCTCTGTCGCTCGCCCCGTATCAAGCTGTTGCCGTGACGCCGCTAACCTTAATGAGACATCGCCTTACATTGGACCAGTGAATAAGCTGAAACGTGAAACGGCTCCAGAAAATTCACCGGAGCGCCAGCAAATATTCCCATGTGAGTCAAACGCGGAGCCAGCCAGTTTGCCAGCAATATGGCATCCAGCCCATCGCCGTTCTTGTTGGCAAAGCCATCTTCAAGGGTCAGAAATGCAAAAGCATCATCAAACGGCGTTGTGAGGTCTGCCCAGAATTGTCTTGCTGGCTTATCGGCATTTTGGGAGGCGGTGGCAACATTGATACCCACGCCAAAGAGCAGAGCATTGGATTGCGTCATGGTTTTATTCCGATCATCAATGAATGAGTTGGATCGTTAACCAGCACGAGAAGCGCTGAGTTTTGAGCGCGCGGCATCAGAAGCCGGAATAAGCTGCGCAAAATCGCGCAAAATTTGCGCATAATCCTCGGCGTAAAATTCGTAAGGCAGTTCCAGGCGAAACTCGGAAACAAGCGGCAATACCGGATCTTTGCGAAGCGTTTCCAGAATTTCCTCTGTCGTACCGACAATATCCGGCAAGAAAAGTGTACGGCGCGAGCCATGGGCAAAACCCGTCCGCCGATCGCGCTCGGCGACAAACTCTTTATATCGGCGGCGCGTATCCGGATTTGCACTGTCGGTGGGCAGGATCACGCGGCCAAGAGCAACACGCGGTGCACGTTCATGCCGCCATTCCTGGCGGAAGCGTTTAATCAATGCTTGTTGTGCGGTTAAAAAATCATCCGTGTTTTCACCCGTGATGATATTGCCGGTCAGCAGGTTAAAGCCTGCTTGTCCGGCCCATCGTGCAGAATTTTGCGAACCACCCCCATACCACAAACGATCAGTCAGACCTTCAGCGAAAGGTCTCAAACGCGGAATTTGGGCGCCTGCGGCATTGCCTGCTTCCGTCTGTTCGGAAAGCGGCTCGGAGCGAAGAGCGCGCGCAAATTTTTCTGCGCGGGAGTGGCTGTAATCCGCGATTGGAACCGCATCAACAAAATCCTCAATCAAATGTGCAAAGGGGGGTGCACCGACCGAAACACCAACATTCAGCCTGCCGTGTGACAGCAAGTCCACGGTCGCCAGATCCTCTGCCAGACGAAACGGATTTTCATAGCCAAGCTGAATGACCGCCGTACCGAGACCGATGCGCTTCGTGCGCTGTGTTGCTGCGGCTAGAAAGGTAGCCGCAGAAGATATGCCGCGCTCCAGATGGCGCTGGCGCACCCAGCCGCTGTCATAGCCAAGTCGCTCGCCATGCTCGAAAAGCTGAAGCGTATCTTCAAGTCCTTGCGCGGGATTGTCTTCGTGATGACTGCCGGGAATGAGAAAGGCAAAATGTTCGATATGTGAAAGAGGCATAGTTCTGTTTCCTTTTTAAGTAGCGGTTTCGCGATAGCTTTGAAGCCTCGCCAGAATTTTTGCTTCCTGCGCGGCTTTGCGCTCCTGCACACGCAATGTTGCCTCCTCGAAAGATGAGGATGGCGCGTATATCGGTGTCGATGTTCCTTGGCCCAGCTTGGCACCGATGTGTTTTTCAAAAGGCAGCGAGCGGTAATGCCGGGGATCAACTGAAGGATCAAAAAGCGGGCGATAGCCGAGAGAAATATAAAGAGCGTTGGCTTCCGGTTGCCGAAAACCAGTCGAAAGATAGGCGCGGGTGTAACCTAATTTTCCGGCAGCCTCTTCAAGTGCCAGAACGATGCGGCGTGCCAGCCCCTGCCTGCGCAGGTGTGATGCAGTCCAGATGCGCTTTAGCTCCACGGTCTCATCGTCATGGCTCATAAAAGCACCACCAGCGATGGTTTCACCATCTCGCTGCAAGAGCAAAAAGCCACCCAACGGCGGCGAGAATACCTCGACCGGATAGCGCAGGATTTCTGTTCGCGCGCCGCCGGGACGATCGAGATTTGCATAACGGCTCTCATACTCATGAACGAGACCATCAATGAGCGGCTGCGCAGCAGGATCGAAAAGCGATGATTGGGTAATAACATCTATCATAATAACCCTCGTAAGAAATAAATAATTCTTCATATGTGTTTATAAGAAATAAAACACCAAAAATGAAAAAGCATATTTTCCGTAAAATGCATCGTTATTTTATGATTTGCATGGCATGAACGTTTAATGATGAAATAAATATTAGAAGAACATTGCTATATTAAAAAATACCAAGAAAATATAGGCTATATCTTCATTAAAATTACCAACGAGGATAAAATGCCTTATGCGCTTAGCTTTCTTGACAAAAGCCCTCTTCATGATGGCGAAGAAGCCAGAACGGCGATTAGCCGTACGATAAAGCTTGCAAAGAAAGCAGAAGCGGCAGGATTTCGTCGCTTTTGGGTCGCGGAGCATCACAATTCGCCAGCACTTGCCAGTTCTTCGCCGGAAGTGCTGATCAGCTTTTTGCTTGCTCATACCCAGCATATCCGAATTGGTTCCGGCGGCGTCATGTTGCAGCACTATAGTGCTTATAAAGTAGCCGAAAACTTCAATCTCCTCGCCTCTCTTGCTCCAGGACGTGTTGATTTGGGTGTCGGCAAAGCGCCAGACGGCTTGCCACTCTCAACACGCGCGTTGCAGGGCGCTTATGACCCTGAACGCAAGCCGTCCTTCACACAACAACTGACTGAGCTTGACGCATATCTTCGCCATTGCGTCAAAAACGCTGATGACGAAAATCATCTCGCCGCCTATCCGGTTCCACCTCAGAAGCCGGTCCCTTTCCTGCTCGGCGCGAGCGTGGAAAGTGCGCGGCTTGCCGCGCGGCTTAATTGGGATTTCGTTTATGCCGGCCACATTCAGGGCGATCCGGCAGCGATCAAAGACGCACTTGATGCTTATCAAGCAATTGCAAAGCGCCCTGCCGTTTTGGCTATCAGTGTGATCGTTGCCGAAAGTGAAGCGGAAGCAGAGGAGCTAGCCGTTGACACGCGCCGCTTCCGTGTCGGCGCCGAAGGTTCACAGCCGGTCAATGTCGGCAGCTGTGAGCAGGCGCTTGAATATTTAAGGCAGGCGGGCGCCACGCAATACACGATTGAAGAACGCGCGCCCCATCTCGTCCGTGGCACGGCTCTTCACGTTCACGCAGAGCTTAAACGTCTGCATCAAGCATTGGGTATTGCTGAATTTATCATCGACTGTCCCGTTTCTGAAGGTCGTCACCGGTTCAAAACAATCGAACTGCTCGCCGATGCCCGTCCGGCCATCGCCGCGTAACGTCCTCCGCAATTCTTCCAACACTGGGTATTCAACGTGATAACAAGACGAATTTTCCTCGCAGGCGCAAGCGCCATTGCTTTGTCACTCGCCGCAGGATTACGGCGTAGACTCATAAACTGATGCACCAGATGCGGACAGCGATGAGTTTGACAGCAGCCAGGAAATTGGCCGGGTTTTTGTCGTAACGTGTTGCAATGCCGCGATAGTG